>JAFRRT010000007.1 GCA_017427945.1 Muribaculaceae bacterium
GGCCGCAAGTATGGTCTGTTTGACTACTACGGCGCCAAGGATGCCGACCGCGTCATCATCGCCATGGGCAGTGTGACCGAGGCCATCCGCGAGACCATCGACTACCTCATCGACAAGGGTGAGAAGGTCGGCCTCGTCGCTGTTCATCTGTATCGCCCCTTCAGCGCCAAGCACTTCCTCGCTGCCGTTCCCAGCACTGCCAAGCGCATTGCTGTGCTCGACCGCACCAAGGAGCCCGGCGCCAACGGCGAGCCCCTGTATCTTGACGTGAAGGACTGCTTCTATGGCACCGAGAATGCTCCCATCATCGTGGGTGGCCGCTACGGCCTCGGTTCCAAGGACACCACGCCCGCCCAGATTCTCGCCGTTTATGAGAACCTGGCGTTGCCGATGCCCAAGAACCAGTTCACCATCGGCATTGAGGACGACGTGACCTTCGCCTCGCTTCCCATGAAGGAAGAGGTTGCCATGGGTGGTGCCGGTATGTTCCAGGCCAAGTTCTACGGTCTGGGTGCCGACGGTACCGTGGGTGCCAACAAGAACAGTGTGAAGATTATCGGTGACAACACCGACAAGCACTGCCAGGCCTACTTCTCCTACGACAGCAAGAAGTCGGGCGGTTTCACCTGCTCACACCTGCGCTTTGGTGACGAACCCATCCGCTCGACCTATCTGGTGACCACGCCTAACTTCGTGGCTTGCCACGTTCAGGCTTATCTGCACATGTATGACGTGACCCGCGGTCTGCAGAAGGGTGGTACCTTCCTGCTCAATACCGTTTGGGACGCCGACAAGCTGGTGGAGAACCTGCCCAACAACGTGAAGAAGTACTTCGCAGACAACAACATCAAGGTATACTACATCAACGCTACCAAGATTGCTCAGGAGATTGGTTTGGGCAACCGCACCAATACTATCCTGCAGAGTGCCTTCTTCCGTATCACCGAGGTAATCCCCGTTGACCTGGCTATCGACCAGATGAAGAAGTTCATCGTTAAGTCTTACGGCCGCAAGGGTGAGGACGTGGTGAACAAGAACTACCAGGCTGTTGACCGTGGTGGTGAGTACACCGAGCTGACCGTTGATCCCGCTTGGAGCAACCTCACTGTTGAGGGTGCTGCTGCCGACAACGCTCCCGAGTTTGTACACAATGTGGTACGTCCTATCAACGCTCAGGACGGCGACCTGCTCCCCGTGAGCGCCTTCAAGGGCCGCGAGGACGGTACTTGGGATGCCGGTACCGCTGCTTATGAGAAGCGCGGTGTGGGTGCCTTCGTTCCCGTTTGGAAGGCCGAGAACTGTATCCAGTGTAACAAGTGCGCGCTTGTCTGCCCGCACGCTGCCATCCGTCCCTTCGTTATGGACGAGGCCGAAGCTGCCGCTTCGCCCTTCAAGGAGAGTGACAAGCTCAAAGCCATCGGCAAGGGCTTCGAGGGCATGACCTTCGTACAGGTTGTTGACGTGATGGACTGCTTGGCTTGCGGCAACTGTGCCGACGTATGCCCGGGCAAGAAGGGCGAGAAGGCTCTCGAGATGGTTCCCATGGAGGGCCACGAAGAGGACCAGAAACTCTGGGACTATGCCATTGCCAACGTCAAGAGCAAACAGCACCTTGTGGACACCAAGTCCAATGTCAAGAACTCGCAGTTCGCTCAGCCGCTGTTTGAGTTCTCGGGCGCTTGCTCGGGTTGCGGTGAGACCCCCTATGTGAAGCTGATCAGCCAGTTGTTCGGAGACCGTCAGATTGTTGCCAACGCTACCGGTTGCTCCTCTATCTACAGTGCTTCGGTTCCCTCCACCCCCTATACCGTTAACGCCAAGGGTCACGGTCCCGCTTGGGCCAACTCATTGTTTGAGGACTTCTGCGAGTTCGGTCTGGGTATGACCATTGCCGACGAGAAGATGCGTGCCCGCGTTCAGGGCTTTGTCAAGGAGGCTATCGACGATGCTACCGTTGCTGCCGACGTCAAGGCGCTCTACCAGGAGTGGCTTGAGAACTTCAATGACGGTGACAAGACGCGCGAACTCAGCGACAAGATTCTCGAGGCTATCGAGCACAGCGACAATCCCGCCGACATCAAGGTGCGTGAGCTTGGTCAGTACCTGGTTAAGCGTTCACAGTGGATTATCGGTGGTGACGGCGCCAGCTACGATATCGGCTTCGGTGGTCTGGACCATGTGATTGCCAGTGGCAAGAACGTCAACATCCTCGTGCTCGACACCGAGGTTTACTCCAACACCGGTGGCCAGGCTTCTAAGGCAACCCCGATTGGTGCTATCGCTAAGTTTGCCGCTGCCGGCAAGCGCGTGCGCAAGAAAGACCTGGGTCTGATTGCCAGCACCTACGGCTACGTTTATGCTGCTCAGATTGCTATGGGCGCAAGCGACGCACAGTGCTTGAAGGCCATCCGCGAGGCCGAGGCCTATGACGGTCCTTCAATCATCATCGCCTACGCTCCCTGTATCAACCACGGTATCAAGGCCGGTATGGGTAAGGCACAGGCCGAGGAGAAGGCTGCTGTGGCTTGCGGTTACTGGCACCTGTGGCGCTACAACCCGCAGCTCGAGGCCGAGGGCAAGAATCCCTTCACCCTCGACAGCCCCGAGCCCAACTGGGACGAGTTCGAGAACTTCCTGAAGGGTGAGGTGCGCTATGCATCGGTACTCAAGCAGTATCCTGATGAGGCTGCCGAGCTGTTCGCTGCCGCCAAGGAGAACGCCCAGTGGCGTTACAACAACTACCGCCGTCTGGCTCGCCAGCAGTGGGGTGTTGACCCTGAGGCATAAGCCCGTCAACCCTAACATTTCACATGGGGCAGGGAGTAATTTTCCCTGCTCCATGTTTTTCTTCTCAGGCTATCACTCCCTTGATAAAGTTGGGCTGTCTTGCGGGATTATCAAAATATTGTTGTATATTTGCAGAGGTTTTATATCACCACCTACCTATCGCAAATAACTCCATTAATAACCCTAAACCATTTCAAAATGAATGCATTCGACAATTTCCTGAAAAAGTACCTGAAACTTGTTGACAGCGGCAAGTTTTTCCGCAATGTGGTCAAGCCAGCTTACAAGGCCATCGGATGGCTCCACCTCTTGCTGCCGTTATTGATGCTCGTCTTCTTCTACAACGTTTTTGCCGACGAATACAACTACGATGATATGCATCGCGTGTTCGGTGCCCATAACGGCATTATTGCGGTTGTCCTGCTTCTCATTTTTGCGACGACGTGCCTGGTGGCCTATCTTGCCATCAAGTTCTGGAACGACCGTGCTAAACGCCTTGATGTGCTGCTCAACAACCAGAGCGAATTTTGCGTATTGCCCATAATCGTGACGTTCACCCGCAACAAGGGCGAGGGCCAGGGCATGGTATTTGCCGTGCTGGGCATCGGGGTTACCATCGCCATGGGGCTCGGGCTACTTTGCCTCTCCTTCGTTGAGCAAGACTACTTTGCCGATATTATCAAGGTTGCCCTGTTGACGCTCATCCTCGGTCCCATAGCAGCCATCGTGGGCGGCTACCTCATCGTACTCATCCACCGCTTTGTCTCCGAGTCCATCGGCCTGATGGTGTCGGTGGCAGCCAATGTCTCTAAAATAGCCAACAAGAATTAATCACCAATAAACTCTGTTTCATTATGAAAAAATGTCCGCAATGTGACCGTATGCTGCCCGACGACGCGCAGCAATGCAGCTTCTGTGGCGAAGTGCTGGAGAACATCACTCCCGAGCCTGCCCGAAAGGAGCCCGTGACCGACATCGAAGAGGAAACGACACAGGTCGATCCGCCCGTACGCAAGACCCGCGAACAGGAGCCTGTGACCATCGTGCAACGCGAGAAGAGCAACAACGGCCTGCTCTATGGCATCATCGGAGCCCTGTCGGCACTCATCGCCCTGGGACTCATCTGGTTCTTCCTCCTCCGCCCCAACCAGGAGGCCAAGACCGCTGACCCTGCCGTGAACGAGGAGACGCCCGAGCTCATCGACAACACCGCTCAGGAGGAAGCCGCTCCCGCCACTGAAGAGCCCATAGTCAGCAACCAACAATCAGACGATGACTTCGAAAAGGCTGTTGCCGCCATGGATGATGAGACCAATTGTTATCTGGGCCAGGTACGCGTTACCGGCAACGACGTGAGACTGCGCAAGACCCCCGAGATCAACGACCGCAACATCATCAAGGACCGCAGGGGCAAAAACCTGCACCCCAAGAAAGGCGAAGTGCTGCCCTGCATCGATGCCGCTGGCGACTTCTTCTATGTCGATTTCCATGGCATGCCCTGTTACATTTCCAATAAGTTTGCCATCCTCATCGAGGATGAGTAATAACGGGCTTTTTTTTGTTGAACAATGTTATCTCAACCCGCAGAAATATGAAACGTACTTTTTTCCTTTTGACTGTACTCATGCTCATGGCCTCGTGCAGAGGTGACAAGACCAGCGACAAGGCCGGGAACAGCCCTGCCACAGGCGACACCGTTGCCGCCGAACAGCAGGCCGCCCCGCCCCAGATTGCCGTCAAGCCCGATGCCAAATACGACGATAACAGCTCGTTTATCGTCATCTCCAAGAAGGACCTGACGCTCACCGTCTATGCCCGCAGCAACAACGATACCGTAGCCCTTGCCACCTTCCCCGTGTGCATGGGCAAGAACAAGGGCGACAAGCAGGGTAAGGGAGACATGCGCACGCCCGAGTCGCCCGCCGGCAAGCCGTTCTCCATCGCCAAGATACAGGACGCCTCGACCTGGACCCACGACTTCGGGGACGGGCGCGGCAGCATCCTGGCCTATGGCAACTGGTTCCTGCGCCTTGACACGCCCGGCCACAGCGGCATCGGCATCCACGGCAGCACCAACAACGAGAACACCGTTCCCGGCCGTGCCAGCGAGGGTTGCATCCGCCTGCTCGACAAGGATATCATCACCCTGAAGGAGAATTATGCCCGCGTCGGCATGCCCGTCATCATCAAGGGCGAGGACCAGGGCTTACTGCCCTTTGAGCAGAAGTGCCTCGCTCAATAACTTTCGGCAAGACAGTTAAACAATGTTATAACATTTGCATTTTTCAAGAAAAATGCCGTAATTTGTAACCAACATCAAATTATTAACTTTATAACTATTACATTATGGGATTACTTGACGAACTTCAGAAAAAGTTGGAAGAGGCTGCACGCCAAGCTACGCAACAGCAGGGCGGCGGTGGATCCATGGGCGGTAACGAGATTCCCAACCCTTGGGATAACCAACAGCCCCAGCAGCAACAACAGCAGGCTCCTAACTTCCCGCCGGGATACCAGCAGCAGACACCTCCTAACCAGCAGCAGTATCAGCAGCAGTATCAAGCCATCATGCAGCAGATGCAGCAGCTCGTTCAGCAGGCCTACCAGCTCGGCTACCAGTACGGTGTGCAGGTAGTGCAGTCCGGCGGCTATCGTGCCGGCCTCAAGGACGAGGAGAAATAACTTTTAGCTGTTAACATTAACCTTATTATCGCGCCACTGCGTTGCCTTCGTCATGAGGCAGCGCAGTGGTGTGGCACATTATAACACAATCACAAACACCTCATCAACAATTAATTAACCACCATTCGCACCTCGATTACACAAACTTGTGTATTAAAACTCACACAACCCTGTGTATTGGTGTTGTCACTTGTTGCCCTTGGAGCGGTTGTGGTGCTTGCACAGCATCTGACAGTTGCTCTCGTCTGTCGCGCCGCCCTTGCTCCAGGCGGTGACATGGTCAGCGTCCATTTCGCTAAGTTTATAAATGCGGGTACTGTTGCTGTCCCCCTTGAGGGCACAGTCGGGGCAGTTGCTCACACCTTTTTCTTTGGCGGCCTGGGTCTGCTTGGCATAGACATGGTTAATGGTCGCCTTGTCAAAGACGCGGATGTTCAGCAGGCTCTTATCCTTTTCGCCGCCCAGGATGTATTCAAACACGCCCTTATGGTTTGTTACATAGGGGTCGGCATAAAGTTCATGCACTCGCTTGGAAACAGCATCCACGTTATAGGGCTTGTTGTGGTACTCCTCATAGAATCGTCCCCACTCCAAACCGCGCATTTCGGGCAACACGTCCTTGAACACGCCCGAAGCCCAATCAATCACTGCATTAAAATAGGTCTTGACGGGCGTGATGTCGCTCTCCTGACGGTGCTTGCTCATGTAGGCCTCAATATTGCCATCGCTCACCCAGTCGAGCGCACGTTCCAGATAATCTTGACGGTTGGCGCTGCCGCTGACGTAGGCACTCCACTTTTGGATATTGGCATTCTGTGAGTTGCTGAATTCCTCCTTGAGGGCGGTCACAAAGGGCCCCGAGTAGATGGCATTGAGTTTCTCCTGATTATTCAGCGGCACGCCCACTATATTGATGGTCTGGAACCACTCCTTGATTTCGCTTTCGGTGCCCTTGCAGATGTAGATGAGCAAGCGGGTGTTCAGCACCTTGTTGCGGTCTTCCTCGTTCAAGCCGTCGATATACTGCTGCATCCCGTTCTTGTCCTTGATGGCGAGTTTATGGGTAACAAAGCGTCCCAGACTCGTGATGCGCTGCTGCCCGTCAAGCACCTCGTAGCGGTCACCCACCTGATTGAAATAGATGAGCCCCAGGGGATAGCCTTTCAGCACCGAATCAATGACAGCGACATCTTTCTTGCCGTCGGCATAGATGTAGTTGCGCTGGTATTCGGGCTGGATGGTCAGTTTGCCATTCATACCGAACAGGCCTTTACCCTCTAACTCATTATAGATAAAGCCCTCGCATATTTCACGAACAGTGATGTCAGTCCTTAATATCGTCTCCATATCGTCTTATTGTTTTTTGCGGATTAGGATTCTTTTATATTCAGAATGTACTATACGCCCTTCTGAATTCATATAATAGGTTTTCTTCTCTCCTCTTCCTTGCAACACAGCATTTTCGTTGGTTTTAGCTCCAGATGAACCGGTTGCACTATTGTCTATACTTATGTATTCTTTGTAATCATTATAACGTCTATTATCAGGAAAATCATCGTGACAACCAAATTGTGTTAGACCAAGAATCTCGAATTGTTCAGGACAATATTTATCGAGAAATGAGATTGGCACTCCCATAGCACCTTCGTAATCACTTGGAATAGCATCAGTAAATGGAACTTCTATTGCATCGTAGTTATCATAATGCTCATAGCTTTCTTTGCCTCTTATTTCTTTATGGCGGCTGAATTTCAAATTATCGGCCATCGTCATTAAAGCCAACTGTTGATGGCGACGACCGTGGTCAAGGTTAGTAAACCAACGAACACCCTTAACACGGATGTATTTTTTCCCATTTTCATCAATTCGCCAACCTGCTGCGGTAAGTGGGTATTCTTCGGGTACTCCAAATTCCCTGTCCCCACTGCTAATTGAGCACCCATACCACATTTTGTTATCCTTAATTAATGGGAACACCTCTTTATAGGTCACGGCATTCATATTACCGATGATGACGAATTGTTTGTTGGCCTCGATAATCCAGGCAAGGAATTCACGGAAGAGCGAGAAAGGCGGGTTGGTGATGATAAAGTCGGCTTGGTCACGCAGGTTGCAAATTTCCTGGCTGCGGAAATCCCCGTCGCCCTCAAGGTACTGCCATTGCAGGTCCTCAACGTCAATTCGGCCGTCGCCTGTCACATCATGGTCGAGAACGAAGATTTTGCCGTGCGTCTTGCTCTTGTCGGCATCAAAGTGGGGTGCCTCGGTCTCGAACAGGGTGGGCACATAGCCGAATTTGTACCGCTTGCTCTCGGGGGCATAACTGGTAGAGATCAACCGCTTGAGACCGAAGGTTTCAAAGTTTTGAGCAAAATATTTGGTAAAGTTGCTCCACTCGGGGTCATCGCACGGCAAAAGCACCGTCTTGTCACGGAACACATCGGGGTTATACTCAAGATAGGCCGAGATTTCCTTCTCAATATCATGGTATTGAGTGTAGAACTCGTCATTTTTGGCCTCCTTAGCCTTAGATAGACTCTCGTTTGCCATAAAGCATTAATAATGTTGTCGTTATTATTAATGCGCTGGGCCAATAAACAAAGCGTTCCTGCAAGCACCTTGGGATACAGAAGGTGGACGAATCCCCATCCAACGTTCAAGGTACTTGCAGGAAACCTATGCTATCAGAACAGGAAAACGCCCACACAAGGTGAGCGCTACCATTATTCTGATAACATGTTCTTCTACCTGCAAGTTTCTGAACGTTTGAATAATAGCCAACGCTAATTTTTTCCACAATGTCAAGCAGCGGTTTTGCGCACTGCTCGAGGGCAAAGGTAGCAACAAAAAACGAGAAAAACGAGAAAAGGTTTAAAAAAACAAACAAGGACAATCATTTGAGTTGTCCTTGTTTGTTATTGTGTTGATTATGTAGTCTGAAATATCAGCCGCACTGGAAGTACTCGTTGACGAGCTGGCTAGTGCGCTTGGGATCGTGCTCGATATCGTGGCGCAGGGTGCGGTCGTTGAACGAGCGCAACTCGGCGATGATACCGTCAATCATGTGGGCGCTGAAGACGCCATGCTCCTCAAAGGCGGCGCGCAGCTGCTCCAGACAGTCGGCACTGGCCACGCAGCTGTCGGGCAGGCAGTCGAGCTCGTTCAGACGGGCGGCGTTGGCGGCGTCGTGGATGTTCACGTCAACATAGGTCTTGGCAGCCAGTTCCAAGGCATTCTCCATCTCAAAGCCGTGGCGGCAGGCTACGCACAGTCCTGCCAGCAGCTGGTAGATGTCGGCCGAGCCGTCCGGCGAACGCATCTCTACGGTCTGCTTCTGCGTCGTGTCGAAGTTGCTGGCGGGTTCCAGCGGGTTGGCCGTGCGGCACATGTCGGCTCCGGCGGTCCATCCCAGCGGCACGCGCACGAGCACCGAGCGGTTGCGGTCGCCCCAGCATACGTTGGTGGGAGCCTCCTGATGGGGCACCAGGCGGAAGTAGGACATCGGGTTCTTGTTACCAAAGGCGGTGATGGCGGGTGCCAGGTCCATCATGCCGGCGATGGCCTTGCGGGCCTCGTCGCTCAGCACGCCCTTGTCGTTGATCATCATGTTGCGGCCGTCCTTCATCATGCGCATGTGCACGTGCAGTCCCGAGCCTGCTTTGCCCGTGGTAATCTTCGGGGCAAAGGTGACGTTCAGGTCCTCGCGGAAGGCCAGGTTGCGAATTACCCACTTGGCGACCATCAGCTGGTCGGCGGCGTCGAGCACGGGCACGGGCAGGAACTCGATCTCGTTCTGCTCATACACTACGCCGTCCTGCTCAAAGTTGCCCACCTCGCTGTGGCCGTACTTGATTTGGCCGCCTGCCTTGGCGATATAGTCCATGCAGCGCTGGCGGAAGCCGTTGGTCTTGGCATAGGGCATCGACTCGTGGTAGCCGTGCTGGTCGCGTGCGGGATAGTAGGCCACCGAGGGGCGGATGACGTAGTATTCCAACTCGCCCATGGCCTCATACTCCATGCCCGTCACCTCGCGGAAGGCCTGCGCAGCCTTTCTCAGCGTCTGCTCGGGAGAGCTCTCCAGCGGGTTGCCGTCCTTGTCAAAGAACGAGCACAGCAGGCACAGCGTCGGAATCTCGGCAAACGGGTCAAGGAAGGCGGTGCTGAACCTGGGCAGCACATACAGGTCGCTCGAGCTGGCCTGGATAAAGCTGAACAGGCTGGAGCCGTCCACGCGCTCACCACACGACAGGATGGTGCGCAGGTAGTCCTTGCTGCTGATGACAAAGTTCAGGGTTTTCAACTTGCCGTCGCCGCCGGGGTACATGAAGTTGACCATGCGGATGTCGTTCTCCTCAATGTAGCGGATGATGTCGGCCTTGGTAAACTCTTGAGGCTGTTTCTGCAGGTAGGCCACTACCTGGTTGGCGTTAAGCGCCAGAATCTCGTTTTCCAATTTCTTTAGGTTTTAAAGGCGGGCTCGGCAACTCACGGCTTGGACTGTAACATCGCCCGTAACAGCCACCCACCCAAGGTTAATGTTATCGGTTAGTATTTTTCTGATACCGCAAAGGTACTAACTTTTTTGTCCCCCACAACTCTTTTCGTTAAGTTTTTATGGACGCGACAACTCTTTAACAACCCTTTTTCGTCCATGATGGGCCCTGTTTGAGCAAAAACAACTATCTTTGGGCTATCATTGCAAGAAAAATACAATCACGACGATATGAAAACAATTCTCGCTTCACTCCTGGCACTCATCGCAACGGTGACCTTAACGGTCCAAGAGCTGCCGCAGTTTTCCGACACCCAGTTTGAGGGCTGGAGCTACAACAACCCCAACGTGCCCCTCGACGGCGAACGCATCGCCAACGGCAAAATCGTCCTCTATAAAGACTCCCAGGGGCGGGTGCTCACGCTCACGTCCCCCGATTTCACCTGTCAGGACATCGACAGCATCAAGGCCACCGTCGATTGGTACACGCCCACGTTCAACTCCAGCTCGTTCGACATAAACAAGGCCACGCTCACCATGACCATCGACGACGCAGATGGCACCCCCATCGACTCGGTGACTGTCACCACCCCCAAGAAGGCCAGCAAACACACCCTCAGGCTCGCACTGCCTATGCCGCAGGGCTTGACATCGGGCAGGCTGCGCTTCCTGTCGTGGACAGGCGATTACATCAGTAGCGGTGCGGTGCGCGGCATCATCCTCACGGCCGCAGGCGCAGTGCCTCAAGAAGTCATCTATGGCGATGCCGACGGTGACGGCCACATCAGCATCAGCGACGTCACCTGCCTCATCGACTACCTGCTGAGCGGCAACACACCAATAAACCTTGCCAATGCCGACGTGAACCGTGACGGCAGCATCACCATCGCCGACGTTACCGCCCTTATTGATAAACTATTAAGCGGAAATTAACGCTTCTTACTGTCTTGCTTGTTGCAGTCCGTAAAGCATCACGACGACAAAGCAAATCACGGGCACGACAAACGAGAGGTTCACGGCAGGGATGACCTGAACGTGGCTGTCGATAATCATCGCCTGGAGCGCCGGCAGCAGACTGCCTCCCAAAATCGCCATGATCAGTCCCGCCGAGCCTACCTCGGTATCCTCGTGCACGCCCCCCAGGGCGATGCCGTAGATGGTGGGGAACATCAGACTCATGCAAGCCGACACCGCCACCAGGCAGCACATGCCCGTGCGTCCGCCCACAAAGATGACTCCCATGAGCAGCACAATGGCCAGCATCGAGAAGAAGGCCAACAGCCGTCCCGGCTTGAAGAACTTCATCAGATAGATGTTGACAAAGCGCATCAGGCAAAAGAGGACCATCGCCACGATGTTGTAGCGCTGGGACAGCACCTCGGCCGCCTGCTCGCTCATGCCCTCGAGCATAAACACGCGCGTGCCGTACTGGATGATAAAGGTCCAACAGGTAATCTGGGCACCCACATAAAAGAACTGCGCCACCACGCCGTTGCGGTAAGAGCCGTTGGCAAACAGACGCTTGACGGCAGGCCACAGGGGCTCGCGACGCTCACGCGCCGCCTGACGCACGGCAGGGATGGGCACAAAGAGCATCGCCAGCAACAGTAGCACAAGCACCACACCCAGCAGGGCATAGGGCTGGACGAGCACACTGAGGTCGCTCTGCTTCAACGCCTCGAAGCGGACATCGTCGAGGGTGGCACGCTGTGCCGTGTCGAGCGGAGAGAGGCGCGCCTGGATGAAGTTCATCGCCACAAACATGCCCGCCAGCGACCCGATGGGGTTGAAGGACTGGGCAAAGTTGAGGCGGCGCGTCGCGGTCTCGGGGTCACCCATGAGCAGGATGTAGGGGTTGGCGGTCGTCTCGAGGAACGACAAGCCGCAGGTGAGGATGAAATAGGCCACGAGGAAGGGCCAGAAGCTGCCCATTGCACGCGCCGGCAGGAACAGCAGCACACCCAGGGCATACAGGGCCAAGCCCATCACGATGCCGCTCTTGAACGAGTGGCGACGAATGAACATTGCCGCCGGCAACGCCATGCAGAAGTAGCCGCCGTAAAAGGCCACCTGCACCAGGGCACCGTCGGTAACACTCATGCGGAAAATCTTGGAAAAAGCCTTCACCATGGGGTTGGTGATGTCGTTGGCAAAGCCCCACAGGGCAAAGCAGCACGTCACCACGATAAAGGGCAGCACATAGCTTACGCCCTCGCGCGTGACCAGCAATCGGGATTTATTCTCGTTATCCATCATACAAACTAAGGACTAATCCAGCTTAAATATCCTCTCCATCAATTGCCACTTGGCCGTCGAGGGGGCGTTGGGGTCACAGCCCTGGAATTGGGCCACATAGGCCTCCCACTCGGCCTGACGCGGCAGCGTGGCAAGGCGGGCGTTGTCGGCCTCCCAGTCAAAGTCATCGACCGTGTCGCATATCATGAACAGGCGGTTGCCCAACAAGTAAATCTGCATATCCAGGATGCCCACACTGCGGATGCCCGCCTGAATCTCGGGCCACACATGGGCATGGGCCTCGACGTATTTCTCAATCATTGCGCGGTCGTCGCGCAGCTCAAGGGTTTGGCAATATCGTTTCATAACTCCTAACTTCTAACTCCTAACTTTACAAGTCGCCGCGGCGTATGGTCAGCGCGATGGCACCCTCGGGGAAATGGTCGCGGTCACGGCAGACGAGCGCCAGATAACCGCCGCCACCGGCGCCGGGCATCTTCCACGCCAGCACACCGTCCATGGCGCTGTAGCGGTCGATGAAGTCCTGCACGCCGGGCTGAATCATCGCGGGGAACATCGCCACCTGGGCGTTGAACGAATCCCTGTAGGCGGCAGCAAAGGCATCGAGGTCACGGCGCTGGATGGCCTGCCAACAGGCATCGGCAGCCGCAGCAAGGGCCTTGACCTTGGCGGGGGTGATGTCCTTGCCCTCGACTACGCTGCAGCCCGGGCGGCGCGGAAACATGGGTATCATGCACAGATGCCCCTCGAGCCAGGCCAGCAGGTCGGGGTCCTGGGTGTATTCAATCTTCTCGGGCCAAAAGCTGCCGTTATAATAATGTCGCGCGAGGCCCGGCACACAGATGCCGATGGCGTCCTGGGCACCGCTAATGATGCCGTCGCTGCGCTCGGGGTCGTTCTCGAGGCAAAAGACCAGACGTGCCAGCATTTCGGGGTCCATCACGGGCAGCTGGTAGGGCCACACACGCTTGATGGTGTTGCGCGTGCTGGTTGACAGGCCGCAGCGCTCACGGACCTCGAACGTGGGCTCCAGCGAGATGGTCAGCGCCCAGCCCGGGGCATGGCAGGAGACATAGGGTTGGTCAATCCACGTTCCCGCCAGGTCCAGACGCGTGGGCAGCTGGCTGGGCATCTGCTTCAGGTCGGTGCTGCTGCGGGCATCAAGGCCCTCGCGCGGCACACGCTGCAACACGATATACTCCATGCCACGCTCACGGCACAGCTGGCGCTTGTCCTCGCGGTCACCGTCCTCGTTCACCACCAGGCAGTCGGGGTGAACAATGTCGAGGGTGGGCAGGAAGTCGAGATAGCCCTCGCCCTGATTGATGTAAGCATCCTTGACATAGCGGATGGCACGCACCATGAACAGGCGCTCCTGCTCGCTGTACATGGTCTTGTGGCCCTTCAAGGCCGCAATGGTCTTGTCGCTGCCGATGCCCACATACAGGTCGCCATACTGCGACGCCTGCTTGAAAAATTCCACATGGCCCGAGTGCAACAGGTCGTAGCACCCCGACACAAAAACTTTCTTATTAGCCATGTTCCTAATCAGGTTTTAGACCTACAAAGGTAGTCACTCTGCCTCAAAAAAACAAACCTGTCGCGACATCTTCACACATAAACAAAGCCGTTCATTGCCACCTATCGCGACAACGAACGACCTGTTATTCCAATTATATAAACTCTGCTAAGGCTACTCGCCCGGCACCCCCTGGAGCGTCCGCTCGATGTCGGCATCGCTGATTTTATAGTTCATCAGGTCGCCGTTCAGGTACTGGTCATAGGCGCTCATGTCAATCAGGCCGTGACCCGAGAGGTTGAACAGGATGACCTTCTCTTCGCCCGTCTGCTTGCATTTCAAGGCCTCGCGGATGGTGGCGGCAATGGCGTGGCTCGACTCGGGAGCGGGGATGATGCCCTCGGTGCGGGCAAAGAGCATGCCGGCATCAAACGACTCGAGCTGCGGGATATCAACGCCGCGCATGAGCCCGTCCTTGAGCAACTGGGAAATAATCATGCCGGCACCGTGATAGCGCAGTCCGCCCGCATGGATATTGGCGGGCTTGAAGGTGTGGCCCAGCGTGAACATCGGCAGCAGGGGTGTGTAGCCCGCCTCGTCGCCGAAGTCGTAACGGAATTCGCCACGCGTGAGTTTCGGGCAGCTCTCGGGCTCGGCAGCGATGAACTCGGTGTGACGGCCGTCCTTCAGGTTGTGGCGCATGAAGGGGAAGGCGATGCCGCCAAAGTTGGAACCGCCGCCAAAGCAGGCAATCACCACATCGGGGTATTCGCCCGCCATGGCCATCTGCTTCTCGGCCTCCAGACCGATAATCGTCTGGTGCAGTCCCACGTGGTTGAGCACCGAGCCTAAGGTATATTTGCAGTTGGGCGTCGTGGTAGCCAGTTCCACCGCCTCAGAGATGGCGGTACCCAGCGAACCGGGGTGGTGCGGGTCACGCGTAATGATGTCCTTGCCGGCCCGGGTGGACATCGACGGAGAACCCGTCACGGCAGCCCCGAAGGTGCGCATGATGGACGAGCGGTAGGGCTTTTGCTGCATCGAGATTTTGACCTGATAGACTGCAGCCTCCAGGTCAAACACCCTCGCAGCATAAGCCAGGGCAGCACCCCACTGGCCAGCACCGGTCTCGGTAGTGACATTGGTAGTCCCTTCTTGCTTGGCATAGTAGCACTGTGCCAGTGCCGAATTGATTTTGTGGGAGCCTAACGGATTTACCGACTCGTTCTTGAAATAGATGTGAGCGGGCGTCTGCAAAGCCTCTTCCAGGGCATAGGCGCGAACCAGCGGCGTGGAACGGTAGAAGCTGTATTTGTCCAGCACCTCCTCGGGGATGGGTATGAAATCATGTTCGGTATCAAGTTCCTGCACGCAACATTCACGTGGAAAGATATGGGCCAGATCGTCCACCCCCAGCGGCTGCCGTGTGGCAGGGTGGATGGGAGGCATCGGTTTGGTGGGCATGTCGGCCTGAATGTTGTACCATGCTGTAGGCAACTCGTTCTCTTGAAGAATAAATCTTTTCTGTTTCATTGTTGATTGATGTGATTGATGAATATTTTAAAAGGCCTGTCGCAAGTACGACAGACCTTTTGTTTCTATATTGTAATCTTATGATTTCACACGGCCAGGCGACTCACGACTATTTCAATCTTGAGCTACGCCACCACCAATATGCTGAAATCATTGTCATAATAACATAATATTTATGTTGACGCTGCAAATATATATTCATTTATTGACACGAACAAGAATATTTGTGAAAAAATTGCACATCAACGGCCACAACTACGGGAATCGGTCAAGCCGGACCCATTTATCCACGGAAAACGAGTCAATGAAAAATAATGTATTTGCACTTTTAATTTGGTTTTATTCAGGAAAAAGCCTAACTTTGTACCGACTATGTTCGGAACATAACAATAACCAATAAAATACTACATCACTATGTACACTCAAGAAAACGGATTCTACATCGCGCACGGGCCCAACGGCCCCATCAGCATTCTGGGCAACATGGCCAACCGCCACGGCTTGATTGCCGGAGCCACGGGAACAGGTAAAACGGTGACCCTGCAAGTGATTGCCGAGAGTTTCTGCAAGGCGGGAGTGCCCTGTTTCATGGCTGACATGAAGGGTGACCTGTCGGGCGTGAGCCAGCCGGGCAAGCTGTCGGGATTCATCGAGAAACGCCTGCCTGAGTTCGGCATGAACCAGGAAGACCTGACCTTTGAGGGCTGCCCGGTGAGGTTCTATGACGTCTATGGTGAGCAGGGCATTTCCATGCGTGCCACCATCGGCGAGATGGGACCCGACCTGATGGGCCGCATCCTGGGGCTGAACGAGACGCAGACCGGCGTGCTCAACATCCTGTACCGCATCCTCGACGAGAAGGGCATCCTGCTCGATGATATCAAGGATCTGCGCAGCGCCCTCGACTGGCTGTCAAAACATGCCAAGGAATATACCACCCAATACGGTAACGTGGCAAGCGCCAGCATCGGAGCCATCCAGCGTGCCATACTTCATCTTGAAAACCAGGGCGCTGACAAGTTTTTCGGCATCCCCTCGTTTGACATCATGGACCTGTTTGCCACGCGCGACGGCAAGGGTGTGCTCAGCGTGCTCGCTGCCGACAAGCTGATGTTGCAGCCCAAGCTGTACTCCACTTTCCTGCTGTGGCTGCTGAGTGAGCTTTACAGCACACTGCCCGAGGTGGGCGACCTGGAGAAACCCAAACTGGTGTTCTTCTTCGACGAGGCTCACATGCTGTTCGAGGACACGAGCAAGGCCTTGACCGACAAGATTGAGCAGGTTATTCGCCTTATCCGCAGTAAGGGGGTGGGCATCTTCTTCATTTCGCAGCTGCCCACCGATATTCCCGACATTATCCTGGGACAGTTGGGTAACCGTGTTCAGCATGCCCTGCGAGCCTACACGCCGCGGGACCAGAAGGCCATCCGCGCTGCCGCCGAGACCTTCCGCACCAATCCCGAATTCAAAACCGAGGACGCCATCCTGGGGCTCGAGACGGGCGAGGCGCTGGTATCGTTCCTTGACGAGAAGGGCGCCCCGAGCGTTGTCGAGCGTGCCAAGATCCTGTTCCCGCTGAGCCAGATAGGCGCCATCACCGAGGGACAGCGCCTCGACATCATGAATGCTGCAAGCGACATCAATCGTAAGTACAAGGAGGTGCAGGAGCGCGAGAGCGTCTTTGAGGTATTTGCCCGCGAGGCCGAAGCCGAGGCCAAGGCCGCCGAGGAAGCAGCTGCCGCCAAAGAGGCCGAGAAAGAGGAGAAAAACAAGAAAAAAGAGAAGACCATCTGGTCCAAGGTGTGGAAAGCCGTCGTGACCGCTGTGACCGGCACGCTGGCAACCATTCTGGGTAAGACCGTATCAGATGCCGTTACGGGCAAGAAG
This sequence comes from Muribaculaceae bacterium, assembly GCA_017427945.1. GTDB lineage: Bacteria > Bacteroidota > Bacteroidia > Bacteroidales > Muribaculaceae > Sodaliphilus. The sequence goes on from JAFRRT010000007.1 coordinate 17,157, forward strand.
AGCAAGAACACGAGTGTCAAGGATGCCGCAGGGCGGGCCGTGAAGAACGCCACAAGCGCCGCTGGACGCCAAATTCTTCGCGACATCCTGGGCAATGCCGTCAAGTAACAGCGACATTGCACATAATGAACGTCAAACGGCCTGGGGGTTTCCCAGGCCGTTTTGCGTGCTTCAAAATGGTTTTGATTGATGGTGCTTTGTAATGGTTGCTTTTAATTCTTCCTGTCACTCACTGGCTTGCCGGCCAACCTTACGATAGCAATGGTTTGTATTTTCCAGGTATCGGTCTGTTTTATTATTAATGTGCGGCAAAAGTCGTTGTTTAAGTGTTGTGTCGACCGGCAAAACCAAGTGAATGAAATATCAACATTATTACATTATTATTCAAATTTTTCAATGTGCGGGTTCGAAGCGTTCGAAGCGTCCGTCGCTGTAGAAGACGAAAATATTGACCACATGGCGCTCACCATTTGATGAACCTCGTCGGGTATTTCGTCCAGCAGCGGCACTCTGCATCATGCTCTGGAGTGTCTCACTCATCATCGAGGGAGAGGTGGCACGCTGCATCGGCTTGGAAGACGAGGCGGGATATCCCACCTGGTCATCACCGTCAAACGAGATGGCGCGTTGACCTTTTTCCTCGAACCGGGAATTCCCGTCACGATCAGGAGTTGATGCCGAATCGGCAGGACGAATTGAATCGGCTCCCGAGCTCAACATCTCTCCGTCGCCAAACATGAGCCACATAACGTTCAGGGAAGGATAGGCGCGATGGATCTTGCCAATCACTTCATCACTCACTTTCTTGTTGCGACCATTGAGCAACTGAGAGAGTGTGGGACGAGGTATCTCACAGGTATCGGCAAACTGGGAATTTGAAATCCCGGCTTGCTCAAGAAACTTTTTCAACCTCGATACAATATCCATTTAAGAACAATTTTTTTGTGACGCTCAAGTGAGCGAGAAAGCCATATTTACGGGCAGAAAATTTTCTGACACCAAACTGAGGTCTTGAAAACACCCCAAAATCGCCCCAAAGCTCAAAAATCGGCTGTTTGCGATTTTTAATTTTGGGATTGCAAATTTAAAACGTTTTTTTGAATTGACCAAATTTATAAACGAAAATTTTAAAATTTGCAATTATATTTTCCAAAAATTGACAATTTTCGGCAGATTTCAAAAGTAAATAAAATCATTTAAAGTAGTACTTCACTATTTACTGATTATTTTTCTAATTTATAATGTTTTAAACTTAAACAACTTGGTCAAATTTTGCTGTTTTCGCCGGCAAACCCATTTCTTAAAGCCATACTGATAGTTTTTCTCGTATTTTATTGTTTTTCAGTTAATTGTAGCATATTTAAAAAAATGTTAACGGCTGTTTTTAGTGAATTTGTAAACTTTGCGGTCGCAAATTCTCATTTTTTAGCGTTTGGGTACAAACGCAAACTCCTGTCTGGATCCGGAAACAGCCAATTTTCATCCCCTACCCCTGATTTTGGAACGCAAACCATGGGCCGTTCTCAAAGCCGAATAAGCCGTTGGTAAATTACCATTTTTGATTTTCTGAGTGCTCAACTCGATTTCCTTGCGATTTTCTCCAGCACACCCTACTCTGGCATGAAATCGGCGAATTTGAGCGATTCTAAGGAAGTAACCAATTTGTCAAAATATTACAAGAATACCGATAAATAAAGGTCCTAAAGATGATTTTATAGTCATTTTATATGCCATTTCGCGCGTCTTCAAAAAAGTGAAAATCGGGCAAAAATGCCCGATTTTTCCGGTTTTCCTGATTTTTGAGCCAAAAATGGCAAAAAAGCGACTTTTTGACCAATTTTCCATCCTCTCGGACATGATGCCTCTGCACCTGTTCTAACCCACCCTACAAGCGGTTAAGGGCGATTTTCCACCCCATTTAAGGGGTAGAATTTTCTGATATTTTTTGAGGCTAATTTTGGTCACCCACCCCGTTTTTGAGTTCCAGGGCTTAAATTTTCTGACCCAAAATCCGTGCAATTTTCAAAAAATCTGATTTTCACCCCACTTTTAGGCTCAAAAAATCAGCTTAAAAAATCCAGAAAATTTGACTGAAAAGCACGCAGGTTTTTGATGAGAGGTCAAATGCATCTCTGAAAAGAATGATCCACGACGTTTCAATTTTTCTCTTCGACAGAACCTATAACTGTCACAAAAAATTTCTAACCTTCCTAAACCGCTCATCGTGATGATGAATTTTTCCAAGTCAAAAAAACACCCTCCCCTTTTAGTCACGGTAAGATTTTTTTTGATTGTATTTTTCATCTGTTGTCATGACGATCGAGATGACCATGAAAAGAGATGAAAAATATCAAGGGGGTGTCACAACCGATGGTGACACCCCCTTGTAATGAGTTAATCCGAAATGAATAATTATTGCATGAGTTCCTGCTTGAGGAATCGGCCCGTAACCGAGTCGGGCGACTGCGCCACCTCCTCGGGCGTTCCTGAGGCGACAACCATTCCGCCATCACGTCCACCCTCGGGTCCCATGTCGATGATATGGTCAGCACACTTGATGATGTCCATGTTGTGCTCAATCACAATAACGGTGTTTCCTTTATCGACAAGACGGTTGAGGACACCCAGCAAAACCTTGATGTCCTCGAAGTGAAGACCAGTCGTAGGTTCGTCAAGGATATAGACCGTTTTGCCCGTGTCTTTCTTGGCGAGTTCGCAGGCCAGTTTCACGCGCTGGCATTCCCCACCCGACAGGGTGCTGGAAGGCTGTCCCAGCTTGATATAGCCCAATCCTACGTCCTGCAGCACCTTGATTTTTCGCAAAATCGACGGCACGGCCTCAAAGAACTCCACAGCCTGGTTGATGGTCATGTCGAGCACATCAGCGATGGATTTGCCCTTGAACTTGACTTCGAGCGTCTCGCGGTTATAGCGCTTGCCACCACATTCCTCGCAGGGGACGAGCACATCGGGCAGGAAATTCATCTCCACGGTCTTGTAGCCGTTACCGTTGCACTTCTCGCATCTGCCGCCGCTCGTATTGAACGAGAAACGACCGGGTTTGTAGGCTCGTATCTTGGACTCAGGAAGGTTGACGAACAGGTTGCGGATGTCGGTGAACACGCCCGTGTAGGTCGCTGCATTGGAGCGTGGCGTGCGTCCCAGCGGAGCCTGATCGACCGAAATCACCTTGTCCACCAATTCCAGACCGCTCACCTTGTCATAGGGCATCGGAGCGGTATGCGAACGGTAAAGGCGCTGACTGAGGATGGGCTGCAGGGTGGCATTGACCAGGGTGGACTTGCCGCTGCCGCTCACGCCCGTAACGCAGATGAAAGTGCCCAAGGGGAACTCCACGTCAACCCCCTTGAGGTTGTTGCCACGGCATCCCGTCAGGCTCAGGCTCTTACCGCTGCCCTTGCGTCGGCGCGCCGGCAACTCTATGGAGCGCGTGCCGTTCAGGTAATCGGCCGTGAGCGTGTGCTGCTTCAGCAGCTGCTCGGGCGTTCCTGCAAACACGACGTTACCGCCCTTGCGGCCCGCCAACGGCCCTATGTCGATTACATAGTCGGCCTGCAGCATCATCTCCTTGTCGTGCTCGACAACGAGTATCGTATTGCCGTCGTCACGCAGCGTCTTGAGCGAGTCAATCAGCCGTTGGTTATCGCGTTGGTGCAGCCCGATAGAGGGCTCATCGAGGATATACAGCACATTGACCAGACGTGAACCGATTTGGGTGGCGAGCCTAATGCGCTGACTCTCACCGCCCGACAGCGATGCCGAGTTGCGGTTAAGCGAAATATAATTCAAGCCCACTTCAAGCAGGAAGTTGAGCCTTGAGCTGATTTCCTTGACGATTTCGCGAGCGATTTCCCATTGGGTGGGCGTTACGTGATTCTGAAGGTCTTCAATCCAGTCACGCAGCTCAACGATGTCCATCTCGGCCAGTTGAGCGATGTTCTTGCCATTCAGCTTAAAATGTAACGCCTCACGGTTCAGCCTTGCCCCCTGACATTCGGGGCAGACGGCGCGAGAGAAGAACTGTCCGGCCCACTTCTGCGCTGCACTCGTCGCCAAGTCGTCCTGCTGCATCTCGATGTACTTAACAAGTCCGTCAAACGTGAGGAAATAGTTGCTGGTCGAGAGCGTTTCGGTATGCAAGTTCAGCCGTTCATTGGTGCCGTTGAGGATTTCCTCAAGGGCCTCCTCGGGCAGCTCATTCAACGGCATGTCGAGTGTGCTGCCGTATTTCTCGCAGATAGCCTGGATTTGCCAGAAAATCTGTGAATTTTTGTATTTGCCCAACGGCAGGATGCCGCCATTCTTGATGCTCAACGTCATGTCGGGCATGATCTTGTCGCGGTCGATAATGTTCACATATCCCAAGCCCTTGCAATGCGGGCAAGCGCCTAATGGGGAGTTGAACGAGAAATTGTGCGGAGCGGGCTCCAGATAGGAAAGGCCTGTCACGGGGTCCATCAGTGAGCGGCTGTAGTAGCCCACCTCCCCCGTTTCGTCATCGAGCACCATCAGCTGACCGTTGCCCTGCTTGAAGGCAAGATCGGCCGTGTCGGCAAGGCGTTTCATGTCCTTGTCGGCCACCTTGAGGCGGTCCACCACCAGTTCCACGTTGTGGTTCACATAGCGGTCGAGCTTCATGCCGAAGGTGATTTCACGCAGGGTGCCGTCAACACGCACGTTGATATAACCCTTCTTACGCAGGTTCTCGAACAAATCCTTGTAATGTCCCTTACGGTTCTTGACCAGCGGGGCAAGGATGTATATCTTGCGGCCCTGATAGCGTTCAAGAATCAGGCTCAGGATTTTATCGATGGTGTATTTGACCATCTTCTCGCCCGACAAATAGGAATAGGCGTCGGCAGCGCGGGCATACAGCAGGCGCAGGTAGTCATAGACCTCGGTGGTGGTGCCCACCGTGCTACGCGGGTTACGGTTGACGGTCTTCTGCCCGATGGAGATGACGGGGCACAGCCCGGATATCTTGTCCACGTTGGGGCGCTCAAGCACACCCAGCATGTTGCGGGCATAGGAGGAGAATGTCTCGAGGTAGCGTCGCTGGCCCTCGGCAAACACCGTGTCGAACGCCAACGAAGACTTACCGCTGCCACTCAACCCGGTGATGACCGTGAGCTTGTAGTGCGGTATTTCCACGTCGATATTCTTGAGGTTGTGGACCCTTGCGCCCAACACCTCGACACTGTCTATATCCTGCCCGTTAAATTTCATGTTTCTTACGTTAGACGTTAATCGACTACCCAGTCTTTATTATAGGCGGTGAACGTGCGTTTGCTGCGGTAGAGTTCGCTCTGCTTGGGCACCCTCACCTTGTAGGTCTTGCCACTGGCATTGGTCAGCCTGGTAGAGCGTATCCACGGGTTCGCCTCACGCAGCTGGGCATAGGTGATGCCTTTACTCTTGGCCCAATCCACCCAGCTGGCAACAGACCCTGTGACATCAACCGTTGTATAGTCCACCGGCTGGTACAGGTTCTTGCGCGAGAAGCGGTAACCGTAGCGCTTGGGCGACTCCATCACCAGCTTGTAGGCGATGATGCGGAAGACATACCGTGACGTCTCCTGCACGAGATAGAGGTCAAACGAATTATCGACCTGCTGCTTGGACAATTCATTGGACAAACGCTGCATACCGGCATTGTAACTTGCGGCAACAGTGGGCCAATGGCCGTATTTCTTGTATGCCGCCTTCAGGTACTTGCAGGCAGCAACGGTCGATTTCTCGGGGTCGAAGCGCTCGTCCACGTCATCGCCCACCTCAAGGCCATAGTCCCTCGCCGTACCTGCCAGCAGTTGCCATATTCCGGCTGCCTTGGCACTGGAATAGGCATTGTAGTCCATCGAACTCTCGGTGACAGCAAGATAAAGGAAATCCTGCGGCACACCCTGATCTTTGAGGATTTTAGCCAGCGCCGGGAAATAGCGGTTGGCACGCTTGAAGCACAGTTCAGTAGTCGTCTGGCCATAGATGATGCCCGTGAGTTCACGGTCCAGCCTCTCGGCCATATCCAGGCGGTCAAAGCTCACTTTCTCGCCCGCAAACGTGACACTCATGGGAATATCAGGACTGGCTGTAACGCCAAACACGGGGGACGATGCTCCCGTGCTTGACTGCTTACTATACTCTTTCTTGAGCTGCGCATGCATCACGACAGTGGTTGCCATGAGCGCTGCAACAAGCAATATGATTCGTTTCATTGGTTTGTCAGGTCATTTCTTTTAGGTTGATTAAAATCCACCTGTGTCGACTCCACCCGAGCCGTCACCCGAGGTGCCTTCGCCGCCACGCTTGTAACGCAGGATGGAGATGTCGCCACGCTTTTTGTACTTCACACCGTCGCTGCCCAATGCGGTCACCACATAGTAGTACACGCCGGTGTCCACCAGTTTGCCTCGGTATGTGCCGTCCCAGCCGCTGCCGGGATCGGTGAACTCGCACACGAGGTTACCCCAGCGGTTGTAAATCCAGCAGTGGAACTCCACAAGCGACTTGTAAGAGACTTTCCATACATCGTTAACACCCTCGGTGGAACCGGGCGAGAAGATGTTGGGGCATACCAGCTCGCTCTCGCTCACCGTGATGGTATATACGTCACTGTAGGCTTCGCAGGTACCCTCCGCATTGGCTACCATGTAGCGCATGTAATAGGTACCCCAGTCATTGAACGTATAATCAACCTCGTCTTGATTATATTGCAGGACAATATTCATAAAGTCAGGATCGGTCGACATTTCCCACACTCGGTAAACAACAGCGTCGGTGGGATAGCCCGTGAACACGATGTGAACAGGAGCCGAGCCGCCCAGTCCGCTGTCCAGTCCTCTCTCGTTACTGTTGCCGCGGTCCTCCTGCACGACGTTGGCGCCGCACCCCACAGCATGGGTGTAGAAATACTCGCCCTCGATGGTCTCACCTATGCCCCATTGCTCCAGGAAGCGGTCACCCGAGAGCGTGAACTCGGTATTGCACAGCGGCGGGGTAATATCGACACCCTGGTCCAGGGAGGCAAAGGTCTCAATAACCTCCTTCTCCTGCCAGTGGGTGCTGTCGTCCCACACAAGCGTGTTGTACTGCAGCTTGATCTCACGGTCGAGCACCAGTCGATGGCCATTGATGTCATAATAGAGAATGGAACTGGCATGACCGTCGATGTTGAACGAGAGCAGACTACACGGCGACTCATTGTTATAGAACATGTCATTCAACTCCAAGTAGTAGTCGGCATAGTTCACCACCCAGCAATAATAGCGGTCAGTGCCCTCCTCGATGATGTAGCCTGTGTTGGGCAACACCTGCGACAGCGTCGTGACCGCTCCCGCATGAGTGATACCTGAAATGGGCTCGGCATAACCACCGCCACGGGTGTCGTAGCTGTACCATGTCACCTCTTCATTACTGGTGGCAGTATAGTTCATCTTCACCCCCTGGGTGTTATAGACTACAAATATCTTGTTTAATCCTGTACTCATTTCGGGCGTCACCTCAATCACGCTGTATTGACCCTCATCGGTAAACGACACCTGACCGCGTACCGACAACAAAGCCAGCGCGGCCGCCATGAGCATTATTATTCTTTTGTTCATAGTGCGCACTTGATATTTCTTTTCATTATAAATATATAACGTGAACCCTCCCCCGTTATTGCCACACAGCACAAGATTATGATTTCAATAGTGCGTAAAAACAATTCCCACACCGCAAGTTTGAAACGAGCACTCCTTGTGGTGTGGGAATAGGAGAATAGATTATTGACGCTCGGAAAGCTTACCGTGTTTGTATTCGTCGGAGCAAATCTTTTTGTTATGTCGAGGGAATGCGCTACCTTTGCACTGGATTGTAATACATTATATATAATAGTAAGATGGAACAAAATGAGATGATGAACGGGATGCCGCGACGCGAGCGTGCGGTACTGTACAAGCGCGATTACAACTGTTGCCAGGCGGTGCTGCTGGCGTTCGCCCCCGAGCTGGGACTGCCCGAGGAGCGGCTGCTGGCGATGGGCGCATGCTTTGGCAGCGGCATGGGCAGTATGGATGAGACCTGCGGCGCCTTGTGCGGTGCACAGATGGCGCAGGGAATGCTGCGCTATGACGGCCACCGCCTAAACCCGCTGGCGAGCCGGTTGCGTGCCGAGTTTGAACAGCGTTGCGGCGCCACACGATGCAAGGACCTGAAGGGCGTGGGCACCGACCACGGCGTGCTGTGCTCGTGCGAGGACTGCGTGCGCCACGCGGTCGAGGCGCTGGAACTATTGCTCTGAGAATTCTGACAGCTTTGAATACTCTTAATTACCCTACCAAGAGAGATATTTTTCTTTTTTAATTGGAATTTTTTAGCAAGTTATTGACAAATTTGGAGTATCTTTGCAGTCCATTTATCGAGAGTTTTCAACAAGATTTCATAACTAACAATTATACAGACTTTTCATCATGGGATGGTTTTCATTCACTCAAGAGATTGCTGTCGATTTAGGTACAGCCAACACCATTATCATCCATAACGACCGCATCGTCATCGATGAGCCTTCGGTAGTCGCCCTCGACTCCAAGACCAACAAGCCCATTGCTGTGGGTGAGCGTGCCCGCGAGATGCACGGCAAGGTCCATGAGGGCATCCGCACCGTCAGGCCGTTGAGCGACGGCGTCATCGCCGACTTCAACGCTGCCGAGCACATGATTCGCGGCATGATCAAGAAGGTGAGCGCCAAGAACCACTGGTTCTCGCCCTCGCTGCGCATGGTCATCTGCGTTCCCTCGGGTTCTACCGAGGTCGAGATCCGCGCCGTGCGTGACTCCAGTGAGCATGCCGGAGGTCGCGACGTCTATATGATTTACGAGCCCATGGCAGCCGCCCTGGGTATCGGTCTTGACGTCCTCGCCCCCGAGGGCAACATGATTGTTGACATCGGCGGTGGTACCACCGAGATTGCCGTGATTTCGCTGGGTGGTATCGTGAGCAACAAGAGCATCCGCACTGCAGGTGACGACCTGACCGAGGACATCCAGGAGCACATGCGCCGCGCCCATAACGTGCGTGTGGGTGAGCGCACCGCCGAGGCAATCAAGATCAACGTCGGCTCAGCTCTGACCGACCTAGGCCCCGATGCTCCCGAGGACTTCATCATCCATGGTCCCAACCAGGTGAACTCCCTGCCTCTGGAGGTACCCGTGACCTATCAGGAGGTGTGCCACTGCATTGAGAAATCCATCTCCAAGATTGAGGCTGCCGTGCTGAGCGCACTGGAGCAGACGCCCCCCGAGCTGTATCAGGACATCGTCCACAACGGTATCTTCCTGACCGGTGGCGGCGCCCTGCTGCGTGGCCTTGACAAGCGCTTGACCGACAAGATCGGCATCGAGTTCCATGTCGCCGAGGATCCCCTGCACGCTGTTGCAAAGGGTACCGGTATCGCTCTGAAGAACATCAAGCACTTCAAGTTCCTCATGCGCTAAACTGAGGCATTAGGCATTAGGTGTCAGGCTTTAGGCAACCACCCTAAAACCTAAAGCCTAAAGCCTATGAGCCTAAAGCCTACAAGCATGAACAATCTGCTCAACTTTTTCGTCAGACACAGTGCGTGGTTCATTTTCGCAATCTATGTGATTTTGAGCCTCGTGCTGTTGTTTAAGGATAACCCTTATCAGCAAAGCGTTTATTTGACCTCGGCCAACTCGGTGAGCGCCGCGGTCTATAAGGCATTCAACGAAGTCACGTCCTACTTCCACCTGCGTGGCATCAACGAGAGCCTTCAAGAGCGCAACGCCATGCTGGAGATGGAACTGATTGAGCTGAGGGAGCAACTTTCCGACCAGGACCTCAAGCATTCCGACACACTGCGTCAGCCCGCGTTGCGGCAGTACAACTTTGTGATGGCCCACGTCATCAGCAACAGCATTGCCCAGCCTAACAACTTCATCACCATCGACCGTGGACACATCGACGGCGTGTTGCCCGAGATGGGTGTCATTGACCAGAACGGCGTGGTGGGCATCGTCAACGTGGTGGGGCCTCACGCCTCACGCGTGATTTCGTTGCTGAACCCTCACGTGCGTCTGTCGTGCAAGCTGCGTGACAGCGGCTTCTTCGGCAGCCTGGTGTGGGACGGCAAGAGTCCGCGGCATGCCGTGCTCGAGGAGTTGCCCAAGCACATTACTTGGCACAAGGGTGACACCATCGTCACCAGCGGCTACTCGGCGGTTTTCCCCGAGGGTATCATCGTGGGTGTTGTCGAAGGTCTGGCACGCGGCATGAGCGACAGTTTCATCTCGCTTCGCATCAGGCTGACGACCAACTTCAGCCAGCTGAGCAGTGTGCGCGTCATCACCAACAACATGAAGCCTCAAATCGAGGCACTGCGACGTGCCGAGGAAGGTGTCGATACGGCAGCGAACATCGAGACGCGTCCCGAAATCAAGCCTGAAATCATCGACGTGCTCCCCGATGACAAGCCGCGGGAGAAGCAGAAATCAGCCAAACAGGAACCTGCCCAACCGGTTCAGCCCAGCCAGCCCGCACAACCCGTCCAAACTGCTCCCGTAGAGCCCCAAGAGCCTGAAGGAGGAGGCATTGACCAGCCATGACCAAGACCGTGATACAATTCATCGTGCTGTTCCTTGCACTGGTGGTGCTGCAGCTGGTGTGCAACAAGATTGTGTTGTTCAACGTCGCCATGCCTGTGGTGTTCATCTACCTCATCCTCAGGTTGCCGGTCAACCTGCACGGTGGTTGGGTGTTGACCATCGCCTTCTTCTCGGGCCTGCTCATGGACATCTTCAGCAACACGCCCGGCATGAATTCCCTGGCTTGCACCATCATGGCTGCTGTGCGTCGCCCCGTGTTCAACATGTTTGTCTCCCGCGAGAATGACATGAACATCCCTATCCCGTCGGTTGACTCGATGGGAATTGGTGACTATTTCAAGTACATGGCGACGCTGGTGACCATCTACTGCACACTCATCTTCCTGATTCAAGCCTTTTCCCTGCACAACTTCGTGCTCACGCTTGCCCGCATTGCCGCCAGCAGCGTCTTGTCGATTATCATCATTTTTGGGTTGGACAGTTTAGTGAGCACACGCCGTGAGAAAAGATTATAACCTCGAGAAACGCAAGTTTGTCATCAGCGGCTTTATTGTGGCGATAGTCCTCATCTACATTGCCCGCCTGGTGCAGTTGCAGGTATTGGACAACACCTACAAGGCCAATGCCGACAACAACGCCTTCATGGAGAAGGTCATCTACCCCTCACGCGGACTCATCTATGACCGCAACGGCAAGCTCGTGGTGTACAACACGCCCGAGTATGACCTGGTGATGATTCCCAAAGACGTACAACCGTTCGACACCGTCGACTTCTGCAGTACGCTGATGATCAGCCGCGAGGAGTTTGACCATCGGTGGCAGGAGATGAAAGAGAGCCGCAGCTACTCGGCTTTCACCCAGCAAGTGTTCATGCACCACCTCACCCCCGAGGACTACGGTCGCCTGCAGGAAAAGCTGTACAGGTTCCCAGGCTTCTATGTGGTGCAGCGCATCCTCAGGCAGTACAATTATGCGGTGGCCGCCAACGTGCTGGGCGACATTCGCGAGGTGAACGCCAAAGACATTGAGAATGACGATTACTACCGTCCCGGCGACTACACGGGCGACCTGGGCATTGAGAAGAGCTACGAAACTTGGCTGCGCGGCATTAAGGGCAAGGAAATCCTGATACGTGACGCCACGGGCAAAATCAAGGGCCACTACAATGACGGAGCCGACGACGTGAATCCCGTTGCGGGCAACAACCTGAAGCTGAGCATCGACATTGAGCTGCAGGCCTATGGCGAGATGCTCATGCAGGGCAAGGTTGGCGCCATCGTGTGCATCGAGCCCAAGACCGGCGAAATTCTCGCACTGGTTTCCAGCCCCAGCTATGACCCCGCCCTGCTCATGGGTAAGGAGCGCGGCAAGAACTACCGCGACCTGGTCAACAACAGGCTCAAACCCCTGTATGACCGCTCCATCATGGCGGCTTACCCACCCGGCTCGACCTTCAAGCCCAGCCAGGGCCTGATTTTCCTGCAGGAAGGCATCATCAGCACAAGCACCGCATTCCCTTGCCACCGTGGCTACGTCAATGCGGGCCTGCGTGTGGGCTGCCACGGACACGGCTCTCCCATCGCCTTGAAGCCCGCCCTGCAGACCTCATGCAACGCCTACTTCTGCTGGGGATTCAAGTACATGATGGACAAGCGCAGCAAGTATGGCTCGACGGGCAAGGCGTTTGAGGTGTGGAAGAACCACATGGTGTCGATGGGCTATGGCTACAAGTTGGGCGTGGACATGCCGGGTGAGAGCCGAGGCTTCATCCCCAACACTGCATTTTATGACAAAATCTATGGTGAAGGCAAATGGGTGGGACAGACCATCATCAGCGACGCCATCGGCCAGGGCGAAATACTCGCTACCCCGCTGCAAATCGCTAACCTGAGCGCCACCATCGCCAACCGCGGCTACTACATCACGCCCCATGTGGTGAAGCAAATCGAGGGCGTGGGCGTCCTCAAGAAAAACCTGGAACGTCACGACACCGACATCGACAAGAAATATTACAACGACATTGTCGAGGGCATGCGCATGGCAGTGCTGGGTGGCACCTGTACGCGTGCCAACATCCCCGGCCTTGACGTGTGCGGCAAGACCGGTACCGCCCAGAACCCCCACGGCCGTGACCACTCGGTATTTATGGGCTTCGCCCCGATGAACGACCCCAAAATCGCAGTGTGCGTGTATGTCGAGAATGCAGGTTTCGGTGCCGCCTTCGGTGTGCCCATCGGCGCCCTGATGATTCAGCGTTACCTGCGCGGCAACTCCGCTGGCCTGCAGGCCCAAGGTCGCGCGATGGCCAGCCGTCACACCATCTCGGTTCCTAAAGTCAAGAAAACCAGTAACTCCGGCAGTCAGGCCGACAAGAATAAACAACCATCAAAACCCGTGAAAAACGATGGAAACAAGGAATGAAGATGAGAATACCAACCTATTGAGGTCGGTGGACTGGTTCACGATTGTCCTGTACCTCATCATGGTCATTGCGGGAGCGGTGAGCATTTATGCCGCTACCTATGACTATGACAAGGCGAGCATGTTTGACCTGAGCGAGTACTCGGGCAAGCAGTTCCTGTGGGCTGCCCTGTCGTTCCTCATCGGTTTCTCCTTGCTGCTGATTGACAGGCGCATCTATGAGGCCTATGCCTACCCCATCTACGGGTTCATGATATTGCTGCTGATAGCCACCATCTTTGTCGCGCCCGACATCAAGGGCTCGCGCTCATGGCTCGTGTTCGGGCCTGTGAGCCTGCAACCTGCCGAGTTTGCCAAGGCGGCGACGGCGCTGGCATTGGCGAAACTATTCAGCACCTATGGTTTTACGCTAAACGGCTGGCGCAACTACGCCATTGCCATAGGCATTATCGTGCTGCCCATCCTGTGCATCATTCTGGAGCGCGAGACGGGCTCTGCATTGGTTTACACGGCACTCATCTTTGTGCTCTACCGCGAGGGCATGTCGGGCTTCGTCCTGTTTGCCGCATTGATGGCAGTGGTTTATTTTGTAGTGGTACTCAAGTTTGCAGCTGTCACCTTCATGGGCATCCCGCTGGGTATGGTCATAGCCTTTATCCTGGTGATGGTGCTTATCGTGGCCATGCTGCTGGTGTATTGCCGCTCATGGATTTTGGGGCGCAACGTGATGTTGGGCTATCTGGCGGCAGGTGCCATTGCTGGCGGACTGGCGCTGGCAGGTATCCACGTCAACGGCTATGCCTTCTTCCTGCTGGTCATCATCCTGTCACTGCTCTATCTGTTGTGGGGCATGCTGCATGACATCAACCTCAAGAAGGTGCTCATGACGGTCTGCTTTGCCGCCGTGTCGGTACTGTTCATGTTCATGGTGAACATCGCCTTCAACAACGTGCTTGAACCGCATCAACAACAACGCATCAAGGTCACCCTGGGCATCGAGGAGGATCTGCGTGGCGCGGGCTACAACGTCAACCAGAGCAAAATCGCCATTGGCAGCGGCGGCATCACGGGCAAGGGCTTCCTGCAAGGCACCCAAACCAAACTCAAATATGTGCCCGAGCAGCACACCGACTTCATCTATTGCACCATCGGCGAGGAGCAGGGCTTCATCGGCAGCGTGGCAGTGCTTCTGCTCTTCCTGGCATTGATACTGCGTATCATCACACTTGCCGAACGCAACCACTCGACCTTCGCGCGAGTGTATGCCTATAGTGTCGCGTCCTACCTCATCTTCCACCTCGCCATCAACATCGGCATGGTCATCGGATTGTGTCCCGTTATCGGCATCCCGCTACCTTTCTTCAGCTACGGTGGCTCCTCGCTGTGGGGATTTACGATTCTGCTGTTCATCCTCCTGCGCCTTGATGCCGACCGCGGCAACTACGGCACCTGGTAAATATTTCTTATAGATTATGAAAATGACATTGGATATTCCCGACTATTCTCCCGAAACCGGAGTTGTGCTGAAGTGGGAGAATGACGCCGAAATAAAGGTCTCAAACGTGGATGGAGAAGTCTTGATCGAGGCAAATGCAGACGGTCTCACCTCTTTGGCGAATCACTTGCTGAATTTAGCTCAGACCGCTGTCCCGTCAGGCGCCCATATTCATCTTGACGAACATAACTCTCTTGAGGACGGCTCATCAGATCTAATCATCACAAAACAATAAAACACATCAAAGAGACTTTTTTTGACAAACGTCCCTCTTGTGCAAGAAATGTTGTAACTTTGTAGAATAACTCAAGGTAATGAAGCAATAAAGATAACAATCATGGGAAAAAAGGCAATAATAACAGCATTAGTTTTTATAACACTAATCATTTGCAGTTGTTCTTCAAAGTTTAACAAATCTGATCTGGCTAATAGAAAGTGGCACTCAACTGATGGAACCGTTATCTGTTTATATGCCAATGACTCATGCAAAATAGAGTATGCATCTTCAACTGTGTATTATGGTAAATGGTTCTTTGATAAAAATAAACAAAGGATTAGATTTGAAATCAACAGAAGTTTAGACAACGGAGGAGGTTTTGTATTTCATCTTGAGTTAATGAGCAAATTTGCTACAACTTCCACAAATATAGATGAATTATCACTAGGAGAGTCTATAGGTGATCCAGATGATTTAAGTTTTAGAATTTTTACGCAGGTTGCTCAATAATCTTGACGCTTCCATTGCGAAAGTTTCGTAACGAAAATCTCGCAATGGATGATAGCTCTTTCTATTATTCCACTTGGGGAGGAAAATGTGTTTTTGGGTGAAGTTATACTATCAGAAGAGGAGTGCACGTTAGTAATATAAATGATTGGCATTATTCTTGCCACATGAATAGATAGATGCAACGACTGCGGAAATACTACCTGACAACGGTTTTGTGTGCCCTGTGTGCAACGGGTACACTCGACGCTGCGCCCGAACTTGTCCTGCCCAACGCCGCCGAGGCACAGGAGCAAGAGGACTCGGTGCGCGTGAGCCTCGTCACGTTCTATCCCGGCAGCGAGCCCCACAACATCTGGGGACACAGCGAAATCAGGGTGCAGCAGGGACCCATTGACCTGTATTTCAATTATGGCGTGTTCGACTTCCAGGCCCCTGCGTTCATGTGGCGCTTCATGCTGGGGCAGACCGACTACCTGTGCATACCTGTGCCGCGCGCCTATGCCACGATGGGCATGGAAGAGCGACGCATGGTAGAGCAGGAGCTGAATCTGCCGCAAGACAGAGCGCTGGCAGTGAGGGACTTCCTGTGGAATAACGCAAAGCCCGAGAACCGCACTTACCGCTACAAATTCCTGAGTGACAACTGCTCTACCCGCCCCCGCGACATCATCGAGATGGCAGCGGGCGAAAGTCTGCAATATCCCGCCTTCTCCCCCTCCTCCGCCCTAACGGGCATCTCCCCCCAGGCGGGAGAGGAAAGCGACACCTCTGTCACCTATCGTGACATTTTGGCACACTACTGCCGCAACTACGCGTGGGAACGCTTCGGCATCGACCTGGTACTGGGATGGGACATCGACACCGTCATTGACCAGCGTGCCACCATGTTCATCCCCATGCTGCTGATGGATGCCGTGGCGGGAGCCACCATTACCGTCGATGGCGTGACGATGCCGCTGGTCAAAGCCACCACGGTTCCCATCGACAAGAGCACCCAGGGCAACGTGAGGCCGCCCACGCCCTGGTATCTGCACCCCTTGACCGTGGCAGTGCTCATGCTGGCGCTGACGCTGCTCGTGAGCGGCCGTGACTGGCGCCGCCATGACGTGTCCCGCTGGTTTGACACCGTTCTTTTCACCATAGGCGGCATGGCAGGGTGCCTCCTGTTTTTCCTCGTGTTCTTCTCGACCCACGAGGCCACCTCTCCCAACATCAATATAGCCTGGTTGCACCCGCTGCTGCTCTTGCTGGCGGTGCTGCCATGGTTCAAGAAAACTCAACCTGCCGCACGCTGGCTCCATGCCCTCAACGCCCTTGTTGTGGCATTGCTCATGCTGGCATGGCCCTGGCAACCCCAGGTGGGCAATATCGCCTTCTTCCCGCTGATGGCCGCACTGGTGACGCGATCGCTCACCAACGTGTGGCTCCTGGGCAAGACCACCCGCGGCCCCACCCCCGCCAAGGGCTGACCATCCTCTTTCATCGGTCATAAAAACACGCCATTTTACCCACAGATGGCGATTTATCGCTTTATCTTAGCTGCTAATCGGCTAAAAAAGTGTACCTTTGCCGTTTAGATTAAAACAACATAACATAAATACATACAACAAGAAACCAAAAATGGGACTTAGTGACATTTTGAAATCAATGTTTGGCAATAAGTCAACCCGTGACCTGAAAAGAATCACGCCTATTGTCAACAAAATCAAAGAAATTTATCCCGAGATTGACGCGCTTGACATCGACAGCCTGCGCCAGCGCACGACCGATATCCGTCAACAGCTGAATGACTCGGTACAGGACAAACGCGACGAGATTGAACGCATCAAGGCCGAAATCGAGACCCTCGACTACGAGGAGCGCGAGCCCCTGTGGAAGAAAGTCGATGAAATCCAGAAGGAGATTCTCGACATTCTCGAGGACAAGCTCAACGAGGTGCTGCCCACCGTGTTCGCCATCGTGAAATCCACGGCACGCCGCTTTGCCGAGAACGAGACCATCACCGTCACCGCCACCCAGCTTGACCGCGACCTGGCAGCACAAGGCAAGGACTTTGTGAGCATCGACGGCGACAAGGCCATCTACACCAATCACTGGATTGCCGGCGGTAACGAAATCAAGTGGGACATGATACACTATGACGTTCAGCTCATCGGTGGTATCGTCCTGCATGAAGGCAAGATTGCCGAGATGGCGACTGGTGAAGGTAAAACCCTGGTGGCTACCCTCCCCGTCTTCCTCAATGGTTTGACCGGTAACGGTGTTCACGTGGTAACCGTCAACGACTACCTTGCCAAGCGCGATAGCGAGTGGATGGGTCCGCTTTATATGTTCCATGGCATGACCGTGGCATGTATCGACAAGACCGAGCCCAACTCGGTAGAGCGCCGCGCCGCCTATAACTGCGACATCACCTTCGGTACCAACAGTGAGTTCGGTTTCGACTACCTGCGCGACAACATGGCGATGCGTCCCGAGGACATGGTACAGCGCCCGCACAACTATGCGATTGTCGATGAGGTCGACAGTGTGCTCATCGATGATGCCCGTACCCCTCTGATCATCTCGGGTCCCGTTCCCAAGGGCGAGGACCAGTTGTTCAACGACTTCAAGCCCAATGTGGAGCGCGTTTATAACGCCCAGCGCCAACTGGTGACAGGCCTGCTCGCCGATGCCAAGAAGATGATGGCAAGCGACGACGAGGCAACCGTCAAGGAAGGTACGCTGCGACTCTTCCGCGCCTTCAAAGGTCTGCCCAAGTACAAGCCCCTCATCAAGTTCCTGAGCGAGGAGGGCGTCAAGACCGCCATGCTCAAGACCGAGGCTTACTACATGCAGGACAACAGCCGCGAAATGCCCATCGTCACCGACCCCTTGTTCTTCATCATCGACGAGAAGAACAACACCGTGGAGATGACCGATAAGGGTATCGACGTGCTCACCAAGGGTACCGATGACCCCGAGTTCTTCATCCTGCCCGACATCGCTTCCCAACTGTCGGCCGTGACCAACGAGCCGCTCACCGAGGAGGAGAAGATGAACAAGAAGGACGAACTGCTCGCCAACTACTCGGTGAAAGCCGAACGCGTTCACACCGTTACCCAGCTCTTGAAGGCTTACACCCTGTTCAACCGCGACGACGAGTACATCGTTGACGCCGAGGGCAAGGTGAAAATCGTCGATGAGCAGACGGGCCGTGTGATGGAAGGTCGCCGCTACAGCGACGGTCTGCACCAGGCTATCGAGGCCAAGGAGGGCGTGAATGTCGAGGCCGCAACCCAGACGTTCGCCACCATCACGTTGCAGAACTACTTCCGCATGTATCACAAGCTCGCAGGTATGACCGGTACCGCCGAGACCGAGGCCGGTGAGTTCTGGGACATCTACAAGCTGGATGTCGTCACCATCCCCACCAACAAGCCTGTCATCCGCAACGATATGGCCGACCGCGTTTACAAGACGCAAAAGGAGAAATTCAACGCCGTCATCGCCGAGATTGAGGCCATGCGCAACTCAGGCCGTCCTACTCTGGTGGGTACCACCAGCGTTGAAATCAGTGAGATGCTGAGCCGTATGCTCAACCTGCGCCACATTCCCCACAACGTGCTGAACGCTAAGTTGCACCAAAAGGAGGCCGACATCGTTGCCCAGGCCGGTCAGGCCATCGACGGCAAGGGTGTCGTGACCATCGCCACCAACATGGCAGGTCGTGGTACCGATATCAAGCTGTCACCGGAGGTGAAAGCCGCAGGCGGTCTCGCCATCATCGGTACCGAGCGTCACGAGTCACGTCGTGTGGACCGTCAGTTGCGCGGTCGTTCCGGTCGTCAGGGAGACCCCGGTTCTTCGGTATTCTTCGTTTCGTTCGAGGATAAGCTGATGCGTCTGTTCGCCAGCGACAGCGTTGTCAAGACGCTCGACCGCCTGGGACTCAAGGACGGTGAGGCCATCGAGAGCAACATGGTTACCAAGAGTATCGAGAATGCCCAGAAGCGCGTCGAGGAGAACAACTTCGGTATCCGTAAGCACCTGCTCGAATATGACGACGTGATGAACGCCCAGCGTAAGGTTATTTACACCCGCCGCCACCACGCACTCATTGGTGAGCGCATCGGTCTGGACATCATCAACACGCTCTATGACAGTGTCGAGGACATCGTGGAAAGGTATGGCGCCGACGACTATGAGGACTTCCAGATGCAGGTTCTCAAGACCTACGCCATCGAGCCTCCCTTCGACGAGGAAGAATACCGCCGCATGGACGACGGCAAGAAACAGGAAATCCTGTATGACAACGTCCTCAAGGCCTTCAACCGCAAGATGGAACGCCTGAGCGAGGTTGCCGACCCCATCATCCAACAGATTGTCGAGAGGCAGAAGGCCGACGGCATGGAGCCCCAAGGACTCATCCGTGTGCCCATTACCGACGGTAAGCGCACCTACGGCATCGTCATCGACATCAAGGAGGCTGCCGACACCCATTGCAAGTCACTCACCAAGCAGTGGCAGAAGTCGGTGATGCTGCTCACCATCGACGACAACTGGAAAGAGCACCTGCGTGAGATGGACCAGTTGCGCCAGAGCGTGCAGAACGCTTCCTACGAGCAGAAAGACCCGCTGGTTATCTACAAGACCGAGGCCTTCAACATGTTCAAGCAGATGGTAGGCATCATGAACGGCAAGTCCATCGCCATCCTGATGCGCGGACAGATTCCCGAGGCACCGCCCCAAGAGAATGTCCAGCAGAACGAGCCGCAGCGCCGTCCCCGCTACAGTGAGGGACGCGGTGCAGCAGCCGATCCCAGCCAGCCGCAAGGCACACCCATGGCCGGCAACCGCACATCAGGCCCCACGGGTCCCATCCGCAACGAGGGTCCCAAGATCGGGCGCAACGATCCCTGCCCCTGCGGCAGCGGCAAGAAGTACAAAAACTGCCACGGTCGCGGCCTGTAAAACCACAGTTAAAAATAAAGTTCACGCCAGCCCCCAATATGAGGGTTGGCGTGAATTCTTTTAATCGACTATCACCACTACGGCAACTGGTCGTCGATGATAAGACGGAGCCACTGGGCTGTAGTCAAGGGTATAGGACCGGCAGGCTCGCCGAACATCAACCGCTCGTTGAGGTCTTGCAGCAGCGGACGGGCATCGCTTTCCCCGGCACGGGCGATGATGGCATGCGCCTCGGGCATCGCCTTGCTCATCACTGCCAGAGATGATGGCCGCAGCAGGAAACTGCGCCAGTAGAGCCAATAAGCGTAGTCATAGATGCGGCGGGCATCCTGCGGATCGTCCAGGTCCACCTCACTCGCGATGCAGAACTGGCGAGGTACAGGTGCCTTCTCATATTCCTCGTCGAGCAGCATGTGGAATGCCATGGCCAATGCCTCCAGTTCGCTATCATGTGGGTCAAGGGCTTCTACCCCAGCCTCTCCCGCAATGGTCCACCAGATGACATAGCGCACATCGTCGCGGTTGAGTTCATAGTCGATGTAATCCTCTCCCCTGTCGTAGTGAGGCAGCGGAGCCCCGTGCCTGATGGTATGCAATCGTGAAAACGCGCGCCACACGCCGCCGTCGGCCACCACATCCTGGTAATAGCCTGTCACGGCAAGCACCACATCGCGCCGCACATCGTCGTCCAGTCCACGCAGCCACGGCGACTCGTCCCACAGCTTGGCAAGCCGAAGCGCAATCCACAGATAGAACTGGTCGGTCTCAGCCACCTTGGGGTTGTTGGGCTGACGCTCCATAAAATCCTTAACCTTGATTTCCATGCTCCTTAAAAATTTGAAAGACGGGAAACCCACTTGTTTCCCGTCCCTTGATTGAGCCGCGAGCGGGACTCGAACCCGCGACCTTTTCGTTACGAATGAAATGCTCTACCGACTGAGCTATTGCGGCTTGGTGCACTGCGATTATTTGCAATGCGGGTGCAAAGGTAGCACAATTTTCTTACTCTGCAAACATTAATTGACAATTTGTTTGCTGTAGGTAATTTTTATCTTGGCCTGGTCCAGCAGCAATCTGACGATGGCCGGACGCGATACCATGGGCGAGATTTTGGTCACCGTCGATGTTGACGACGAGCCATAGTAATAAGAATAAGATGACGAGTAAGTGTAGGTGGTCACGTCAACCGGAGTAATCGTGAAGTTGAAGTCATCCTCGGTGGCGATGCCTCCCTGGTTGTTGATGATGTTGATGACGTAATCACGCAACCCCTTGAACTCATACTTCTTGTTCAAGGCATCATACACGGCATAGAACGAATCCTTGTTGTTGACAAGGCTGTCGCCGTTAATGAACGTCTCCTTCTTGGATGTCTTGACCATGAGCAGATAGGTGGGCGGCTGGATGTTGTACTGGGTCAACGGTACGCTCACAGGCAGCTCCAGACTGAGCGTGTTGATGATAGACTGATTATTGCCCACATTAGCCTGGTAATTGTCGATGATATCCTGAATGGGGAAACGCACCTGCACCTCATAGCCCGCAGGAGCCACAATCAAGGGTTCACCGCTGTTCACCATCGAGGTGATGGCATCGTCGATGTTGAAGTCGATGATGTTGTTCGACACCACTTCGGGGGTCGATGCCAGATATGACTGGCACTGTGCAGGATAAATGGTATCGGTTGTGTCGGTCAGATGAGCATACTTGCGGTAATAGACATCCAGCTCCATTCCCCTGATGTTCACAACATGGCCGCTGCCATAACTGTTGGTGATATAGATGCCCGGGAAGATATCGGCAAACGCCTTGGGGCTGGCGAATGTCTCGGGGTTGTTCTTGTAGGTGGTGAACAACTCTCGGCCCAGCTCAACAGGCAAGGGCACCGAGATAACCCTCACTGTGTCATACTCACCGGTTCCCGTCACATAGGAGGTGGACACCTCCATCCATCCTGACAGGGGTGAATAGGACTCTGAAGCCAGCAAATCGCTGCTGTCGTAATAACCCGTCGGGTCAAAGTCGCTATAGATGGGGCTGGGGAGGGATTTGTTCAGCCTATACACATCCAGGCGCATGGGAGCCAACGAGTCGCCGGTAAAGCCGTCGCGGTACGGCAGACGCAACTTGAGACGGCACGAATCAATCCACTCGGCACGAGTGCCTGCGGTATCTATAGTAATAGCGGGCATCCACGAGGTCACAGCCTCGGCACTCAGGTCACCGAAGCCGTCAACATGTATCATTCCCAACATCTTGGTGCTGGTGCGCATCTGCACCCGGTCATTGCGCACGGAGTGACCCGTAATGACGAATGAAGAATCCTCGATAATCGACGACACACTGTCGGTAATGGACACACCGATTGTTTCATCGTTACATGCGTACAAGGCGAGCAGCGTAGCCGCTGCCAGTATCACATAGAAGAAGTGTTTCATATTTCCGGAATGAAAATAACGATTGATTTAAGAATACAGAAAAACCTGATGAGAAAACGGCTTAATCTACCAGTGAGTCATAGAATGCTTTCACCTTCACGACATCATCATCCTCGATGAAGCGCAAGTGGGGCAACTCGGCTGCAGCGTCAAGCACCGACTGGCTCACGCCTTCCTCACATTCGATGACAGCATCGGAATACTGCAGCGAATAGGCCATCAGTTCCTCATAGGTCAACTCCTTGCCGTTGATGGGCTTGAGCGCACTCTTGGGCACACCGTCCTGACGCATCTTATCGGCCAATCGGGCACTGAGCGGAGCGGGTATTGACTCATTGAACAAGGCCGTGACAATCTTGGCATCGCGGAAGGAAGGATCATCGCCATAGAGCGTGCGGATGTAAACCGGCGCCAACGCCGAAATCCACCCCGTGCATTGGATGATGTCGGGAACCCACCGCATCTTGCGTATCGACTCGATGATGGCACGCACAAAGAACATGCTGCGCTCATCATTGTCATCGGGAGAACAATTCATCTCCAACTCGTCGATACGGCTACTTGCGAAATAATCCTCATTATAAATGAAATAGACCTGGAAATGAGCCTGAATCAGGGTCGCAACCTTGATGATGAGGGGATGGTCGGTATCGTCGATAATCACGTTCATGCCCGACAATCTGATCATCTCGTGCAACTGGTTGCTTCGCTCGGCGATCATGCCATACTTGGGCATAAAGGTGCGTTCCTCAACACCCTGCTCCTTGATGCCTTGCGGCAATAGCCTTCCCACAACCGACAGACGGCGTTCAGGAACATATGGCTCAATCTCCTGCGATATAAATAGGACTTTCTTTACATCCATGATTGCTTTCTTTGATAATTTAAATGCAAAGATAGTAATTTTTTTTCATTTTCGCCACATAACATGACCCTTAATAGGGTATTTTTAAGCAAAAAAGGCCCAATTTTAACATCTTTTCTAATCTTTTTCGGGGCTTACAATGACCGCTATTGCTTGAAGCGGGACATCTCATAAAGGGCCGGCAAGGCACATCCCGTTGAGCTGTTGAACAGACCGCGGTTCAGCCCGAAACGTCCCTGCCAGGGCGTGCCGTAGCTGTTCTCCTCGGGGAACCACCAGAACAGGCCCGTCACGTTATCGTGGCGGTTCAACTCATTGACCAGCTGGGCGGTAAACTCACGCTGCCCCTCGATGGTGCCGGGCAGACAATGGGTAAAATCCTCCTCGCCGCGGTTCACGCCGTCGTGCTGGTAGTAGTAGGCTGCCTCTACAATCATAACGGGTTTGTCGGGATAACGCTCCGCCAGTGAGTTGAGCGTCACACCCAGGTTGGGAATCGTGCCGTGCCACATGGGATAATAACTCAGCCCAATGATGTCATAGTCCACACCAGCAGCCGCCAAGCGGTCATAGTAGTTGCGGGTCATAGGCCACACACCAGCCTTCTCGGTATGGATGATGATGCCTGCTGCGGGGCAGACCTCACGGCACGCGCGACAACCCGCCTTGAGCAAGCCAGTAAATGCATCCCAATTGTCATCGTTCATGGGGTCAACACGGCCCACTGGCCAGTCCATGCCAAAGGTCACCTCATTGCCAACCTGAATGGTGGCGGGCTCCACGCCAGCCGCCTTCAAAGCCTTGAGGCAATGGCGGGTATAACGGTAGATGCTGTCGGCCAGCGTCTGGGCATTAAGTCCTTCCCAGCGCTTGGGCGTGAACTGCTTGGCAGGGTCGGCCCACGTGTCACTATAGTGGAAATCGAGCATCACCTCAAAGCCCCTCGCCCTGATGGTCCTGCACAGGTCAATCACATAGTCCAGGTCCTGGCACACCCCCTGGTCATGATGTGCCCCGGGAGCATTGCCTGGATCGACAAACAGGCGCACACGCATCATGTTCCAGCCCTGCTGCTTGAACAGGTCATAAGGGTCCACCGTCACGCCGCAGGAATCCTTGTAAATCACGCCACTGCGGGCATTGGAGGTCATCATCGAGATGTCTCCACCCAGCCACGCTTGAGCTGCCAGCGACATCATTGCCGCCAGTGCCAGCATCATCAAAATCACTCGTCTAGCCATGATAGCTTGAATTTTGTTACGTTTATAATTAAAAAAGCGCCGATAATCAATGACTATCAGCACTTTCTTTTGCGATGTCGGGGTGACTAGATTCGAACTAGCGACCCCACGCCCCCCAGACGCGTACTCTAACCGGACTGAGCTACACCCCGATCGCACTCACAAAACAGCATTAGTTTCGTAAAGCGGTGCAAAGGTAATACCGATTTATATACTGACCAAATTTTTTTTGCGTTTTTTTGCTATCAAAACCACAGAAATTATCATAAAGTATTGATAACGAGCAAAATAGTAGAGACGCAAAATTTTGCGTCTCTACATCATTCTTTAAAGGATTACTGAATTCGATTACTCGGCCTTGCCGTCGCTACCCAGCACTTCGATGATTTTGTGCTTGTAGAGCTTCACCATCTCGTCACGGGCGGGACCGCAGTACTTGCGGGGATCAAACTCACCAGGCTTCTCGGCAAGAACCTTGCGCACGGCAGCGGTGAAGGCCAGACGGCTATCGCTGTCGATGTTGATCTTGCACACTGCACTCTTGGCAGCCTGACGCAGCTGCTCCTCGGGGATACCAACGGCATCGGGCAGGTTGCCGCCGTGGCTGTTGATGATGTCAACATACTCCTGGGGAACGCTCGACGAACCGTGCAGCACGATGGGGAAGCCGGGGAGCTTCTTCTCTACCTCGGCGAGCACGTCAAATGCCAGGGGAGGAGGAACGAGCTTACCCGTCTGCGGGTCACGTTCGCACTGTTCGGGTTTGAACTTGTAAGCGCCATGGCTGGTACCGATGCTGATGGCCAGCGAGTCACAACCGGTGCGGGTGGCAAAGTCAATCACCTCCTCGGGCTTGGTGTAGTGCGACTCCTCGGCAACAACGTCATCCTCAACGCCGGCAAGAACGCCAAGCTCGGCCTCGACGGTAACATCAAACTGGTGGGCATACTCCACTACCCTCTTGGTCAGGGCGATGTTTTCCTCATAGGGGAGCGACGAGCCGTCGATCATCACCGACGAGAAACCGAAGTCCACACAGGACTTGCACAGCTCAAAAGTGTCACCATGGTCAAGATGGAGGCAAATCTGGGGATGCTCCCAGCCCAACTCCTTGGCATACTCCACGGCACCCTCGGCCATGTAGCGCAACAGCGTCTGGTTGGCATACTTGCGGGCACCGCTTGACACCTGCAGAATAACCGGCGATTTTGTCTCGGCGCAAGCCTTGATAATAGCCTGTAACTGCTCCATGTTGTTGAAGTTGAATGCGGGGATGGCATAGCCGCCATCAACTGCCTTAGCAAACATCTCGCGCGTGTTCACGAGACCTAAATCCTTGTAATTTACCATAAGTTTTGTAAAAAGATAATATTGGATTAAACCATGTTTCTTATTATGCGGCAAAGGTATAAATTTTTGGCTATAGTACCAAAGTCCGCACGTTAATTTTTGAAAGCAGAGCAAAGTATTTTAAAAATAATTAAACAATTCATAATGATTGTTAATTCTTTTTGATGTCACATTTTTTTTGTATATTTGCAATCGTTAGTAGGCACCTCGGTACCACATTCCTTGCTCTGCAACGCTCAAGGCTGATTAATAACAGGTTACAGGTTCCCTACGCAACAAACGACTAACGCTAAAGTAGCTGATTGTAAAACATGTTTAATCAAATTAACTGACTATAAATTCCTATTTTATTTTAACCGTTTAATTTTATTGCATTATGAAGAAATTATTACTGATCGCTGCTATGGCAGCAGTAGCTTTTGGCGCAAATGCCGGCTACTCGTTAGAAAAAGTATGGGAGGTCAACGACCTCTCGAGCATCGTTCCAGGCGATTGCCGTCAAGGATTAGGTATGAACGGAAAGTTCTACATCAACGACAAGGCGGCACAAACCATTTACATTTATGACCAGACTGGCATGATTGGTACGATGCCCGGTAGTCCCAACTGTACTATCGGTCGTGACGAGGCCGGCAACATCATTTTGAGCGAAGTGACTTTCCCGGGCAACTGGGGAATTGGAGCTCTCGTTAAGGTTGTTAATCCCGTGACAGGAGACTTTAAAGAATATCAGATTCCTGAAGAATGTGGCGATTTAGGCCGATGCGACTTGCTGGGTCTTGCCAAAGGCAACCTGATGGAGGAAGGTGAACTCTACCTTACCACCAATACCAGCGGCACCACAATCGTTAAATTAGTCATTTCTGATGGAAAGGTCGTAATCGATGATAGCTATGCACCTGATTGCGGCAATGTCACCACATCGACCACAACACCCATCTACTACTACAAGGACGTAGAGGGTAACGACGCTCTTCTGTACTACACCCGCACTAGCAATCCCGTCAAGTTGGTGCCCGATGGTGACAACTTCTCAGCAACAGCTTTCATGCTTCCCCGCAGGGGTACTACCATGGGTATGTTCCCATTCGTTTGGGATGGCAAGGAACTCTTCCTCTATAACACTCAAGGTGCAGCCAATTATTTGGATGGATTCGCTGTAGCCGAGGCCTATACTACCGCAGGCAATATTACCGAGCCTATTGTGGAAGTGGAGCCCACTGTCACCGTAGCTGCCAACTCGAACCAAATCAACTGGCTTTGGGCCGAGGTTGATGCCGATGGCGTTACCATCTATCAGTATTATCCCAATGCCCACTTGACCGTTTACCGTCTGACCAAGGAGGCTGACATTCCCAATGTTTACATGCTGGGTGGCGACGACCAGCCTTGGGATCCCACTAGTGGTACCATGTTTGAATATGACGCAGAGAACAAGGTTTACACCGCTACCGTTAACTTCCCTGCTGAATTCAACTACTTCGGCTTCACCACTGAGCTCGCCGAGAACAATGACGATGGTGGCTGGGCATACATTGAGCCCTTCCGCTTCGGTGCTATTGCTGAAGAGGGTACCGACTACTGGTACACTGGCGAAGAGGAATTTATCTCACTGACTTGGGATGAGTATCATGCTGTCCGCATCGCTGGTGGTGAGTACAAGATGACCGTTAATCTCGAGGACATGAAGCTTATCATCGAGAAAATCAACAACGGTCTGCGTGGTGATGTCAACCTGGACAACAACGTAAGCATCGCTGACGTTACTGCACTCATCGACTACCTGTTGAGCCACGATGCAACCAACATCAGTGTTGAAAACGCTGACTGCAACCTCGACGAGAACGTTAGCATCGCCGACGTTACTGCGCTCATCGACTACCTGTTGAGCCATCAGTGGAGCAACTAATACGACTTTATTGTCAAACCCTTACATGGCAGGGGGCTCACTGATTGAGCCTCCTGCTTTGTTTTTTTGCCCTGTTTTTGAATCGCCAAAGGGTGAAAAACAGTCCCCAGTTGTTGCCATAACCAAAAATATGTCTAACTTTGCGCTCACAAAACTATTAACGACTAAAACAAACCTAACGCCGTGTCAGCAATCAACAAATGGCGCATCGAGGATAGCGCCGAACTCTACAACATCGGAGGCTGGGGCCTCAAGTACTTCTCCATCAATGAGAACGGCCACGTTACCGTCACTCCAAAGAGCAGCTGTGTGCCCGTGGACCTGGCTGACGTGATGGACGAGTTGCACTCACGCAAAGTGACAGCACCCGTGCTCTTGCGTTTCCCCGACATCCTCGACAACCGTATCGACAAGATTTCAAGCTGCTTCAAGAAGGCAGCCAAGGAATATGAATACCAGGCAGCCAACTTCATCGTTTATCCCATCAAGGTGAACCAGATGAGGCAGGTGGTCGAGGAGATCATCTGTCACGGCAAGAAGTTCAACATTGGTCTGGAGGCTGGCAGCAAGCCCGAGCTGCATGCCGTGCTCGCCAGCAATATGACCGACCTGAACGCCAACCCCGTCATCATCTGCAACGGCTACAAGGACGAGGGCTATGTCGAGCTCGCCCTGCTGGCACAGAAGATGGGACGCCGCATCTTTGTCGTGGTCGAGAAACTCAGCGAGTTGGAGCTCATCGAGAAGGTGGCACAACGACTGCACATCCGCCCCAACATCGGTTTCCGTATCAAGCTGTCGAGCAGCGGTAGCGGCAAGTGGGAAGAGAGCGGCGGCGACAGCAGCAAGTTCGGTCTGAACACCAGCGAACTGTTCAGCGCCATCGACTATATGCACGAACACAAGCTGGAAGACTGCCTCAAACTCATCCACTTCCATATCGGCAGCCAGATCACCAAAATCCGCCGCATCAAGAACGCTTTGCGTGAGGCGGCGCAATTCTATGTCCAACTGGCCAAGTTGGGCTTTGAGGTCGAGTATGTCGACATCGGCGGCGGTCTGGGCGTAGACTATGACGGCACACGCTCAAGCGCAAGCAGCCACTCGATGAACTACAGCATCCAGGAGTATGTCAACGATGCTGTCTATGCCCTTGTGGATGCGAGCAACAAGAACGGGCTCAAGCACCCCAATATCATCACCGAGAGCGGCCGTTCACTCACCGCCCACCACTCGGTGCTCGTGGTTGACGTGCTCGAGACCACATCTTTGCCCGAGTGGGACGACAAGGTTGACACCGTGAGCGACCAAGACAACGAGCTGGTGCGCGACATGTACGAGATTTGGGACAAAATCAACCAGGCCCGCCTGCTCGAGGACTGGCACGACGCGCTGCAGATACGTGACGAAGCGCTGGATCGCTTCTCGTTGGGACTCATCGACCTGCGCACTCGCGCTATGGTCGAGAAACTGTTCTGGTCTATCGCCCGCGACGTCGACGGCCTCGTACGCAACATGAAGCATGCCCCCGACGAACTGCGCTCGGTAAGCCGCATGTTGCCCGACAAATACTTCTGCAACTTCTCTCTGTTCCAGTCGTTGCCCGACGCATGGGCCATCGACCAGGTGTTCCCCGTTATGCCCATCGACAGGCTGAACGAGCGTCCCACCCATTTCGCGACGCTGCAGGACATGACCTGTGACAGCGACGGCAAACTCAATAACTTCATCTCGGCCCAGGGCATTGCCCACTCGCTGCCCGTCCACAAACTGAAAGTCGGTCAGCACTATTATCTGGGCATTTTCCTGGTGGGTGCTTATCAAGAGATTTTGGGTGATATGCACAACCTCTTTGGCGACACCAACGCTGTGCACATCAACGTCTTCAAGGACCATTACGAGATTGACCAGGTGATTGACGGCGAGACGGTTGCCGAGGTGCTCGACTATGTCGAGTTCAATCCCAAACAGCTGGTCCGTAATGTCGAGACCTGGGTGAGCGAGTCCATCCGCTCAGGCAAAATCACCGGCGAGGAAGGCAACGAGTTTGTCCGCAACTTCCGCAGCGGCCTTTATGGCTACACCTATCTCGAGAAATAATGCGCTATTTCATGCGGCTTGGTTATCGGGGCGCAACCTTCCACGGCTGGCAGGTGCAGCCCCATGACTCCTCGGTGCAACAGACGCTCGAAGAGGCTTTGGCGACGCTGTTGCGGGTGCCTACGCCCGTGACGGGTGCAGGCCGCACCGATGCCGGTGTCAACGCCCGACTGATGGTAGCCCACTTCGACGTGGAGCAACCCATTGATGACATTCCCCGCCTCATCCACAGCTTGAACGCCCTGCTACCGCCCGACATCGCCATCTACAGCATCACGCCCGTTCATGACGATGCCCACGCCCGCTTCGACGCCAACAGCCGCACCTACAAATACTTTGCCGTAACCTGCAAAGACCCGTTCCGCTATCTCTTGAGTTGGAAATGTCCGCCCGACCTCGACTTTGACCTGATGAACCAGGCAGCCGCGCGATTGCTGGACTATACCGACTTCACCTCGTTCTCCAAGCTGCACACCGACGTCAAGACCAACAACTGCCGCATCACCCATGCCCAGTGGACACAGGAAGATGGCCAGTGGGTGTTCACCATCACTGCCGACCGTTTCCTGCGCAACATGGTGCGTGCCATCGTCGGCACCCTCGTTGAGGTGGGGCGACACAAGATGACCATCGAAGAATTCTGTCAGGTCATTGAGCGCAAGAACCGCTGTGCTGCAGGCACTTCGATGCCCGGCAATGCCCTTTTCCTGTGGGACATCACCTATCCATATTAAGTCATTGGCCAACACTCGACAGAGTTGACAGGGGAAAGAAAAAAGCCGAAAAAAATTTGCTACGCGCTTGTCGGTTCAGGAAAAAGCATTACCTTTGCACCCGCATTAGTGCCCGCGAGGCTCAGCAAAGTGCTGGAAAATGATATCCAGACGCCTCAGGGACAAACATTTAAATACTACAAACTAACAAATGTACGCAATTGTAGAAATTCAGGGACAGCAGTTCCGTGCCGAGGCCGGCAAGAAGTTGTATGTCCACTACCTCGGCGACGAGCGCAAGGAAGGTGACTCTGTTGAGTTCGACCGCGTCCTGCTCGTGGATGCCGACGGTGCCATTAAGGTTGGCGCGCCTACCGTCGAAGGCGCAAAGGTTGTTTGCGAGGTAAAGGCTCCCCTCGTAAAAGGTGAACACATCATCGTTTTCAAGAAGAAACGTCGCAAAGGCTATCGTCGTCTCAACGGCCATCGCCAGCAGTTCACACAACTTGAGATTAAGGATGTCATTGCTTAATTAACCATTTAAAAATCAAAACTCTAGATTATGGCACATAAAAAAGGTGTCGGCAGTTCAAAGAACGGCCGCGAGAGCGAAAGCAAACGCCTCGGCGTGAAGATTTTTGGTGGTCAGTTTGCCAAGGCCGGTAACATCATCCGCCGTCAGCGCGGTACCCAGCACCGTCCGGGCAAGAACGTAGGAATGGGCAAGGACCACACCCTCTATGCTCTGGTTGACGGTACCGTAGAGTTCCAGCACCGCGCTGGTCACATCTACATCAACGTGAACGAGACTCCCAAGGAGGAACAGAACTAAGGAAATTAATCCCAACCCTAAGGGACGAGGGTGAGCGCCGCAAGGCACTCACCCTCGTTATTTTTAGTAGTGTTTTTTTGCTACTTCAAGAAAAAAAGCTTATTTTTGCCCTGTACTTCCATCCTGAGCAGGGAACACCCCCGGATGGACTCCTATACAGAATTAAATCATATTAATAACCTTTAATAACTTTACGCTATGAAGAATTCTATTAAAACCCTGATGGTAGCCGCCATCACATTGGCTGCGATGAGCGTGCCCTCGACGGCAAACGCCCAGTTGGGCGGCTTGATGAAGAAAGCCAAGGACAAAGCCAAAGAAAAAGTTGAGCAAGTCGTTGACAAGAAAAAGAATGAAGTCGTGGAAAAGGGCAAAGAAAAGGCCAAAGATGCAAAAAACGATGCCAAGATGAAGGCCCTCGAGACCCAGCGCCCAACCCTGCCCTGGGTTATGGCCCAGGACGGCACGTACAACGGCTTCGGAATCGAGGAGTTTGTTGATCGCATGGCCGAGATGGACATTACCGAGGATGGGTTGAGAGAACTCAGAAACCAATTGGATGCCCGCTTCAAGCACAACCACATTCTTGAAAAGATGAACTCCGGACCTGACATTGATACAAAACTCCAGGAGAACATCATGAAAGAGAATGAACGCTATTGGCAATTCTATGATAAAATCAGTTCCTGGACCCTCGTCTTGATCAACAGCACGAAAGTTACCGAAGATGCTGATGGCGCTGTGAGCGTTTCAACCAAAGGGAGCATGATGACGGCGAACAAGTACCGTGCAAAAGGTTCTGCTCAAGGCATCACCCTAGTGAGTCGTAACGGCAAATATGTTTTCGCTACCCTCGGCGGACAAGGTTCCTTCCTGAACGCTGAGGACCTGGAGGGTGCAAAAAAATGTGCTAAGCAGATGCACTTGTTCCAGATTTTCACCAAGGACACCCCTCTGTTGTGGGACGAAGTCGGCGAGCAGTACAGTAATACAAAAAAATACATGTACTACAATCAGAATGTGTATGCCAGTGCCGCAGATCAAGCCATCGCGAACAACACGCCCGAGAATATTGACTACAAGCCCATGCCCAAGGCAGGCTCCATGCAAGCCAAGTTCAAATCCGAGGCACTCGCTATCGCTAAAGCTGATGACCCCAAGGTCATCGATGTAGTTATCACCAGCAACGACTGGGATGTTGTGATGAAAGGTTTGGTACCTGAGCGCCGCAACATCTATGGCTACTATATCACCCAGGACAAGCTCGGCAAGAAGTGCACAGAGCGCGTCTGGACCCAGAAATATCAGGGCAACGGCAACTACGGCAAGCTGAAAGCCGGCGGCGTGGGTGTGTCGGCCGACTTCTATGTGAAGTAACCGACTTAACGGATATTACGAAGGGCGGCCACGCATGGTGACCGCCCTTCTTCTATTATAGTGTTAAATGTTTATTAGTATTCCTCGGCCTCAACATCAATGACGCGCGGGTCATTGGGGTTGTAATGCGGAATCACGAAATCGCTTTCCTCACCTTCCTCGGGACCGAACCAAGCCCGCAGCCGCTCGCGCGCCTTGCTTTCAATCTCGGGCGTAATGTACTTCTTGATTGTGAACAAGGCCCAAGCCAGCGCAGCGAGGTCGTCGGTAAAGCCTAACCCCAGGATGGCGTCAGGAATGAAGTCCAACGGCAGGATGAAGTAACCCAAAGCCCCAAGCACCTTGATTTTCAACTTGGTGGGCACGGCAGGATCCCGCGAGACATAATAGAGCACGAGCACATAATAGACTGCCTTGCGGCCCGCTTTCTGCGCCACCTTCTTGAGTTTCTTCCACAACTTGTTGTCGTTGAAGTAACGTGCGTAATCATCAAGGTTGATATTTCTGTTCCCTGTCATTGTTTTCAGTTAAATTGGTTCAGTCAACACACCTATCACAGCAAATCCCGTGCCAAGCTCAGGAAGGCAGGCTGGCAGCGGCTGTCATGGGCAATGCATACTCACTACAAAAATAGTAAACTGATTTGTCGAGGAGATAGGGAGTTTTGTCGAATATATTTGCATAATTACTGTCCGAGCCGTATTTTTGCAAAACAAATATCATTTATGATACATTAATATTATGAATTCAATCAAAAAATACATCTTGACAGGATGCATCGGACTATTGTGCGCCGGCGGAGCCATCGCTCAAGACAGCACGGCAGTAGCCGTCGAGAAGCCCTATGCCTGGACGTTGCAGGACTGCATCGACTGGGCAAAGAAGCAGAACATCACCATCCAGCGCAACAAAGTGAACGTGCGCAGTTCGGCGCTTGATTTGGAGAACGCCAAAAACAACCGTCTTCCCACCGTGAATTTTTCCAGTAATCAGCAGGTGGGTTACAGGCCGTTCCAGGAGAGCCACAGCGCTGTCATCGGGAGCGAAATCATCAGTTCCAACAACAGGGCAAGCTATAGCGGCAGCTATGGCGTGAACGCCTCGATGAGCCTCTATGACGGCGGCCAAATCAAGAACAACATCAAATTGGCCGAAATCAACTCGCAGATTGCCGAGTTGAACGTACTCGCCAGCGAGTTGTCTATCGAGGAGCAAATCACACAACTCTATATCCAAATCCTCTATTCACAGGACGCCCTGAGGCAAGACGACGAACTCATTGCCCTGGGACAGACACAGCTGGACCGCGCCGTAGCGCTCAAGAAAGCCGGCTTGCTGAACAAGGCCGACGTCTCGCAACTGGAGTCGCAACTTGCCCAGGACAAATACCAGAAGGTGGCCGACGAGACCACCCTCGACAATTATCGCCTGCAGCTCAAGCAGATTATGGAGCTCGACGGTGACGAGAACCTGACGCTTGCCGACCCCAATCTCGAGGCCGACGTGCTTGCCGAATTGCCCAGCAAGCAGCTGGTTTATCAGCATGCCGTAGAGACGCGTCCCGAGCTCAAGGTCCAGCAACTTGCCATGGACCGCACCTATATTGACGAGAAAATCGCCGAGGCATCGGGCAAACCCAACGTGAGCGCCAGTGCAGGCATCAACACGAGCAACAGTACAGGCAACGGCAACATGTTCACCCAGCTCAAGAACCAGTGGAACAACGGCGTGGGCGTGTCGGTGAGCATCCCCATCTGGGACCACGGAAAGACCAAGAACGCCGTCGCCAAGGCACGTCTCGAGCGCGAAACGACCTATCTGGACATGATTGATACCCAGAAGTCGTTGTGGAAGACCATCGAGAACTACTGGCTGCAGGCCCGCAGCAACCAGCAGCGCTACGTGGCTGCCAAGGAAAACGTGGACTACTGCCGCGAGAGCTACAACCTCACCAGTGAGCAGTTCAGGCTCGGCATGAAGAACATCGTCGAGCTCACCCAGGACAAGACCAACCTGAGCAGTGCCATACAGCAGATGCTCCAAGCCAAGTATTTGGCTCTGCTCAACATGGCCATGCTCAAGTATTACAATGGCGAGAATATTCCGTTTTAATGACTCAAACTGAAGTTTAAAGTTTAGAGTTTAGGGTTTAGAGAAGAGAGAGAACAACATCAATAAAGAATACAATAATGAAAAAGAAAACCATCATCATTCTGGTACTGGCAGCCTTGCTGCTGGCGCTGTGCGCTTTCTTCATGCTGGGCAAGAAGAAAGCCGAGAGCAAAATCAGTTTCCAGACCACCGAAGTGACCACCGCCGACATTTCAACCAGCATCACCGCCACCGGCACCATCGAGGCAGTGACGACCGTCGAAGTGGGTACTCAGGTGTCGGGTATTGTCAACAAGCTGTATGTGGACTACAACAGCGTGGTCAAGAAAGGGCAGGTCATCGCTGTGCTTGACCGCACCAACCTTACCAGCGAGCTGACATCGGCCCAGGCCAACCTGCGCAGTGCGCAGACCGAGCTGGACTACCAGAAGAAGAATTATGCCCGCTATGCCGAACTGAAACAAAAGGACTTGGTAAGCGCCGCCGAGTATGACGTGGCGCTGCAGAGCTACCGCAAGGCGCAGGAGAGCGTCAAGGTTGCCCAGCAGAGCGTGTCACGCGCCAAGACCAACCTGGGTTATGCCACCATCTATTCGCCCATCGACGGCATCGTCATCAGCAAGTCGGTGGAGGAAGGACAGACCGTGGCTGCATCCTTCAGCACCCCCACCCTGTTCACCATCGCCAAGGACTTGACCGACATGCAGTGCATCGCCAACGTGGACGAGGCTGACATCGGCGGTGTGAAGGAAGGACAGCGCGTGACGTTTACTGTTGACGCCTTCCCCGACGACGTTTTCTCGGGCACCGTTAAGCAGGTGCGCCAAAATGCCACCACAACAAACAACGTGGTGACCTATGAGGTAGTCATCTCGGCTCCCAATGCCGACCTGAAGCTCAAGCCCGGTCTCACCGCCAACGTGACCATCTTCACGTTGGAGCGCAACGGCGTGGTGTGTGTCCCCAGTGCAGCCCTGCGCTTCACCCCCGAGCCCAGCATCATCGGCAAGAAATATATCATCAAGGACACTCCCGGTGAAAAGAAACTGTGGACCCTTGAGGGCAACGTCTTCACTGCCCACAAGGTGGAAACCGGCATCACCGACGGCGTGCACACCGAGATCAAGAGCGGCCTTGATGAGGGCACCAAGGTTGTGCTTGACCTCATCGTGGGACGCCCCGAGGGCGAGATGATGCCTCCCGGCGGCGACAATGAAGAGAACTCACCCTTTATGCCTGGTCCTCCGGGACGTAACAAGAACAAGGGTGGCAGCGGCCCCAAGAAATAAACCGCCACAAGCAATCACGACATGGCACAAAAACCAATCATTGAACTGGAGAACATCCGCCGCGACTTTGTGGTGGGCGAGGAAGTGGTGCATGCCCTCAGGGGCGTCTCCTTCACCATCAACGAGGGCGAGTTTGTCACCATCATGGGTACCTCGGGCTCCGGCAAATCCACGTTGCTTAACATCCTGGGTTGCCTTGACACCCCCACAAGCGGTGAGTATAAGCTTGACGGCACCCCCGTGCGCAAGATGAGCAAACCCCAACGCGCAATCCTCAGGAACCGCAAAATCGGCTTCGTCTTCCAGAACTATAACCTGCTGGCCAAGACCACCGCTGTCGAAAACGTGGAACTGCCGCTCATGTATAACGGCAGCGTGAGCGCCCGCGAACGCCGCGAACGGGCCGTCACCGCCTTGCAGCGCGTGGGACTGGGTGACCGCCTCAACCACAAGAGTAACCAGATGTCGGGCGGACAGATGCAGCGCGTCGCCATTGCACGCGCACTGGTCAACGACCCCGCCGTCATCCTTGCCGACGAGGCCACGGGTAACCTGGACACCCGCACGTCGTTTGAAATCCTGGTGCTGTTCCAGCAGCTGCATGCCGAGGGGCGCACCATCATCTTTGTGACGCACAACCCCGAGATTGCCGAATATTCCACGCGCACCATCAACCTGCGCGACGGCAAAGTGCGTGAGGACGTGGTGAACCACAACATCCTCAACGCCGCCGAGAAACTCGCCACTCTCCCCGTCAACGAAGATTAAAGTACAGTTACTATAGATTGTCACTATAAAAACTGAAAGAAATGAACGGTACCAACCTATTCAAGATAGCGCTCAAGGCCATCAGCAACAACAAGATGCGCAGTTTCCTCACGATGCTGGGTATCATTATCGGTGTGGCGTCGGTCATCACCATGCTCGCCATCGGCCAAGGCTCCAAGCAGAGCATCAAGCAGAATATCAGCGAGATGGGCTCCAACATGATCATGATCAACCCCGGTGCCGACCGTGGTCCCGGTGGAGCGCGCCAGAGCGCCGACGAGATGCAGACATTGACACTCAAAGACTATCAGGACATCGTTGACCAGGCAAAATACCTGGCTGCGGTGAGCCCCAACGTGTCGAGCGGCGGTCAGTTCATCTTTGGCAACAACAACTACCAGAGCAGCGTCACCGGCGTGAGCGAGGGTTACCTGACTATCCGCCAGTTGACGGTCGAGAGCGGCACCATGTTCTCCGAAGCCGACATCAAGTCGGCTGCCAAGGTATGCGTCCTGGGCAAGACACTCGTCGATAACCTCTTCCCCAGCGGAGCCGACCCCATCGGGCAGGTCATCCGTTTCAACGCCATCCCCATGAAGGTGGTCGGCGTGCTCAAGAGCAAGGGTTACAACTCCATGGGCATGGACCAGGATGACATCGTGCTGGCACCCTACACCACCGTCATGAAGCGCGTGCTGGCACAAAATTACCTGCAGGGCATCTATGCCAGTGCCTTGACCGAGGAGATGACCGACATCGCCATTAAGGACGTGACCAGCATCCTGCGCATCAACCATAAGCTCCGTGAGGACGAGGAGGACAACTTCTCTATCCGCTCCCAGGAGGAAATCAGCTCAATGATGACCAGCACCATGGACATGTTGACCATCCTGCTGGCTTGCATCGCCGGCATCTCGCTCGTCGTGGGTGGTATCGGCATCATGAACATCATGTATGTGAGCGTCACCGAGCGCACCAAGGAAATCGGCCTGCGCATGAGTGTCGGCGCCCGTGGCATCGACATCCTGAGCCAGTTCCTCATCGAGGCAGTCCTCATCAGTGTGACGGGCGGTATCATCGGCGTGCTCATAGGCATCGGCTTATCGATGCTGATGAAGTCACTGCTGCACTGGCCCGTCAGCATCCAGGCATGGACTGTGCTGCTCTCCTTCCTCGTCTGCACCGTCACGGGCGTGTTCTTCGGCTGGTATCCTGCCAAGAAGGCCGCCAACCTCGACCCCATCGAGGCCATCCGTTACGAGTGATGTTATCATGGATTTTGTCTACGAGAAATCATTTTTTGTCGATATTATTTGTAATGGTGAAAAGAGTTGACTATCTTTGCGATACGTAATTAAAAGATGTGAAGATGACCAAAACTCTTGTCGAAACTAAACCCAAATACCGCTATTTAGTCCTGCACGTGTTGTGTTGGGCGGTAGTTATTATTGCGCCACTGTTTTTCCACAGTTCCGAGGACTCCTGGCCCATGGTTTGGAACCGCTATGCACGTTCCCTTGGCGGAACGCTGTCGTGCATGCTGGTGTTCTATTTGAACTACATGTGGATTGTGCCGCGCTACATGCTCAAGAAGAAGGACTGGAAACGGTTCGTCCTCATCAACTTGTTTGTGCTGGTGCTGGCTGTGTTCTTTGTGGACTTGTGGCGCTGGATGTGTCATCAGCTGTTGCCCGATCTCATTAACGTGACACAAAATACGTTCAGGAAGAAGCCGCCCCGTGCTTCGGGCTATTTCTATCTGGTGGTGTGGAATATTCTGTGCATCGCGTTGGCGGTGGCAGTGCGCATGTACCAGCGGTGGCAACATCTCGAGGAGGCACGCAAGGAGGCCGAGACTGCACGCGCCGAGGCCGAGTTGAGCAACCTGCGCAACCAGCTCAACCCCCACTTCCTGCTGAACACGCTCAACAACATCTATGCCCTCATCGCCTTTGACCAGGACAAGGCACAGACGGCAGTGGGTGAACTGAGCAAACTGCTGCGTCACGTGCTTTACGAGAACCAGCAGGACTATGTGCCGCTGTTCAAGGAAGCCGACTTCATGCGCAACTACATCGAGCTGATGAAAATCCGCGTGACCGATAATGTGAAAATCGAGGACAACATCAATGTCCAGCCCAACGACTCGACTCCCGTGGCACCGCTCATCTTCATATCCCTCATCGAGAACGCCTTCAAACACGGCATCTCACCCCAGGGAAAAGGCGATATCAAAATCAACCTGTCGCAGACTAACGGCGACATCATCTGCGAGATCCACAACTCCTACTACCCCAAGCGCGAGAACGACAAGAGCGGCTCGGGCATTGGGCTGGAGCAGGTGAGCCGGCGCCTGGAGCTGATGTACCCCGGACGCTACACGTGGGAAAAGGGCATCACTGAGGACGGGACTGAATACTTCTCCAAAATAACCCTTAACACCAAGGAATCATGATCATCAAGTGCGCCATCGTTGACGACGAGCCGCTGGCAGTGGAACTGCTGGCAAGCTACGTGAAAAAAATACCGTTTCTGGAACTCTGCGGCAAGTACAGCAATGCCACCGATGCCCTGCACGGCATCACCGAGCAGCCCGTGGACTTACTGTTCCTCGACATCCAGATGCCCGAACTCAATGGACTGGAGCTGAGCAAAATGCTGCCCGAGAACACCCGCATCGTGTTCACCACGGCATTCGACCAGTATGCCGTCGACGGGTTCCGCGTCAACGCCCTGGACTACCTGTTGAAGCCCATCAGCTATGCCGACTTCCTGGAGGCGTGTAACAAGGCGATGCAGTGGTTCCAGCTCGTACAACAGCAAAATGAGCAGCCTGCCGCTACGGCGGCTCCTGCCGAGGAAATCAAGAGCATCTTCGTCAAGAGCGAGTACAAGCTGCTGCAAATCAACCTTGACGACATCCGCTACATCGAGGGCCTGAAAGATTACGTGAAAATCTATACCGAGCAGTCTCCCCATCCCATCCTGTCATTGATGAACATGAAGGCCATCGAGCAGATGCTGCCCGCCTCACGCTTCATCAGGGTACACCGCTCCTTCATCGTGCAAAAGAGCAAAATACGCGAAATCGAGCGCAACCGCATCGTCTTTGGCGACGTGTACATCCCCATCGGCGACAGCTACAAGCAGGCCTTCCAAGACTTCATCAACGCCCGCTAAGCTGCTCGCTATGCTCGCAGTTTAAAGTTTAGGGAGCATCCGCGTTCGTTTTTTCTTGTCCGCGAATTTCGCGAATTTATCTAATTACTTTTGACCGTGCTGCACACGGAAAAACTTGTGCAAGTAGAAGGCCATGAAGTTTACTTCAATGGCTGAAGCGCCGCCAAGTTTATCAAAATTAAGCAAATTTAGAATAATCAACGTGAAGTGCTGATACTCAACTCCTCCCCTAAGATAGGGGAGGTGCCCGTTAGGGCGGAGGAGTATGACAGTACCGTTGAGAAATCATCTTGTAGCATCAACGCCCCCCGCCTTTCAGGCTCCCCCTCTAATCTTAGAGGGGGAATTGGCATCCGCGTTCGTTTTTTCTTGTCCGCGAATTAGACGAATTATGCGAAAATATATTGTTAATTAGTTTAATTAGCCGACTATAAAATAATGGGCTGACGCGCTTCTTTTAGAAAAATCGATTATTTTTCTTGCGTAATCAAAAAAATATTACGTCCTTTGCATTATCAAATTTTAATAATGATTTTTTCATAATCAAGATATGGCCAAGGACAAGAAGACGAAACTCAAAAACCCCTTTGTAAGTCAGGGATATATCGGGCCGGAATACTTTTGCGACCGTCAACTCGAAACCGAGCAGATGCTTAACCACTTCGAAAATGGCCGCAATATTACCCTTGTTGCGCCTCGACGAATTGGTAAAACTGGGCTGATTAAGCATCTTTTCTATCAAATTGAGCAGCAGAACAAGAATGCTGTTTGCCTTTATATCGACATTTTCGCCACCAAGAACCTGCGCGATTTCACCGAAATGTTCGGTTCTGCCGTCTTTAACGGCTTTGCCAAGCGGGAGAAGACCTTTCTTCAAAAGGCAGCTAACCTGGTGGGAAGCCTGCGACCGGTGTTTACCACCGACCCCTTGACCGGCATGCCCAAGATGGCCATCACCGTCGAGCCGTCGCACGCCCAGATCACCATTCAGCAGATCTTTGAATGGCTCAACAAGAGCCGCCGCGAGATTTATATCGCTATCGACGAGTTCCAGCAGATTGCCAACTACCCCGAAGAGGGCACCGAGGCCCTGCTGCGTTCCCACATCCAGTTTGCCGGCGGCATCCACTTCATCTTCGCCGGCAGCAAGTTCCACTTGATGGCCGAGATGTTCGGCTCGCCCAAGCGCCCCTTCTTCCAGAGCACCGAGATGATGGACCTCAAGCCCCTTGACAAGGAAGTCTATTACCGCTTCGCCAACGCCTTCTTCGAGAAAAAGCGCGGCAGCCTGGACCATGACACGTTCATCAACCTGTATGACCGTTTTGAGGGACACACCTGGTATATCCAAAACGTGCTGAACAGGCTCTATGAGAACTGCCAGCACGTTAAAACCATGAATGAGGTGAACAGTGAGACCGTGCGCCTCGTCGAGAGCAAATCGCCGCAATACGAGAGCCTGGCGCAGTTCCTCTCCTCCAACCAGTTCAACCTATTGAAAGCCATCGCCAGTGAGGGCATCGTCGCCGAGCCCATGGGCGGCAAGTTCATCCGCCAGCACAACCTGCTATCGCCCAGCATCGTGCAGTCATCGCTGCGCGGCCTGCTCGACAAAGAAATCGTCTATCGCACCCCCAAGGGCTATATCATCTATGACCGCTTCATGAGCATCTGGCTCAAACGCACCTTCGGCTAAAAGCCGTTTTTAATAAATAACTATCAAAGCATTAGTATTTCTATTATAATTTTACATAAAATTTCCCGCCCGCAGGGCGGTTAATAATCGTGTGTGGATGTGCCGGCGGCCTATTTGTTGATGACCGAGGCGCAGATGTAAGCCAATACTGCTACCACGATAAACGCAATGATGACAGCCTTATCAACGCCCGGAATTACCGACAGCATAGCAAACAATGACGTCTCCACTGCCACGATGCGGTTCAGCCGTGCGTTAATCAGGCATTGTTTCATACTGTCAACCCGCCCTCGGCCGTAAACCCAGCCCATGGTACTATAGGCTAAAGTAAGCGTTACAATCACGGCAAGCGTGATGAGCGCCAACACATGAAGTTCTCCGTTGCGGGAAGTCAAGGCGATGATCCAGGCAATGATGAGAATGAATGCCGCAGCGGCTTCAAACGCCGTGGACTCCTTGGTGCGCGGCAACCAGTTGGGGACCACAGTGCCCTTCCAAATCTCTTCCTTCTCGTGGGGGATAAAGAGCAACAAGAACGGTATAAATGAGATAAGTGCCAAGATATCTAATGCCGTCCCGCTGATGACTCTCTTAACATAGAGCATGATGAGGGCAATCAAGACAATTGAACTGAAGCCAACCATCATGAAGAGGGCTTTTTTGCTTATCCGTTTCATCGTTTCCTGATTCTTGAGTTATAATTCAGTTTTTACCATTTGTTATCGCTCCTATTTTGCCTTGTTAATCAAGATGCGGAAAACGATAACGGTGACAATCAACAAGGCAAATATGCAAACGGCCAACCAGTTGTAATGCAAAGCCGGAGTGACGTACAAGACGAGAAACACCGCAATAATCAAAGCCATGATGCGGTCCATGCGCACAGCAAGACCCACCTGCTTGGCATTGGTCAGTTTCCCCGCCAAGAAAAGAAAGCTTGGCGTGTACACATCAATCAGTAAAAATGCGATGCACGAGGTTAGCATGACCATATCGAAGATTTCCCGATAGAGGATTTCACCGCTGTCACCGATGAAATGACGAGAGACAAGCGCGATGGTCCATGCTGCAGCAACAAGGATGCCAGTTATGACCTCAAAGACGGTCCCCTCGCGGGTGCGGTCCACATTCACCGAATCGGGGTCGAATCCATCGTTCGACATGAACGTCGTCACCGGGTATTTGTACAGGATAAACACCACCGCAGCAAGCGACAGGAACAGTATCGCAAACAAGGCCAGGACAAAAGTCAGACCACTCATATTGCCCATTCCCTGGAGCACACACAGGGGAATAATAACGATGGCCTCTAAAATAGCCAAAGCCCACAAGGCGTGTTTTCTGTCAAAAGGTTTCATAACTATTTCAGTTTATTAGTTAGGATATGGGCTATAATCGTGAAGAGTAATAGCATGTAGAGAGCCATTTTTTCAAGGAAGAAATGG
This sequence comes from Muribaculaceae bacterium, assembly GCA_017427945.1. Lineage (GTDB taxonomy): Bacteria > Bacteroidota > Bacteroidia > Bacteroidales > Muribaculaceae > Sodaliphilus. Next base: position 60,687 of record JAFRRT010000007.1, read on the forward strand.
GATATTGCCTGACCAAAGATGGCAGAGCATATGCATACCAAGGCAAGAATTAGAGCCATAATGCGGCTTAATTTTATGGCAAGGTTAACTTGCTTCATGTTTGTCAATTCTCCCATTCCGATAATAGCACCAGGCTTATAGACTTGGACGAGAGACAGCACTACGCAAAAGGTTAATATGACCCAAGTGAAAATCTGGAAGTAGTTAACCCCTCCCTCGGCGTTGATGAATCGTCGGGTCGCGAGCGCAATCACCCAAGCAATAATGACCATTAGGCCTGAGACGGCTTCAATGATGTTCCCTTCCTTTGTGCGGGCTACATGGACTTTCTCTATATCAAAGCCGTCATGGACCTTGGATTCATGGGCCGGGTATTTAAGAATGATGAAAATAGAAGCGATGAAATAGAGGCTTATCAAGACCGTACCAGAAACAAACATGGCAGCTTCGTTTACCTTGTCGCCATCCGTAGCGAGGAAGGCAGAAAGGACGATAAGCAGGAATGTGATCACTCCCATGATGCCCATGATCGTCGTTCGTTTAATCGGTTTCATAATCCTATGATTTTTTTGTGAATAATTTACATTGTTATTGTTGGTCGGTGGATTGATCATTTTCAAGCGGTTTTTCCAAGTCTTCCAGGCTAGGATTAACATTCTTGATAGCCATATCCCAAATGAAAAGACCTATCAGGGCAGCAATCAATATGATTGGCAGAATTTTAACCATGGCATTTGACGGTAGCAGGTATCTGAGAGCATCGGACAGAACCACCAAAGCACTGACTAGCCCCATCACATGAATGCGGATGGTGTGCTGCTTGACCTGTTTAATTCCCAAGGGCTCCCACATGCCGCCATATCTCTTGGGCAGATAGTTGTCAACAAGACATAGGATGGCAGTAATCGTGCAAATCACGACATTATAGGATCCGTGACCAATACCCAAGCCGAGCAGGCCTTTCCTGATAATGAGCACCCATGCGATGAACAGGATGACGAGTGTCATCGAGTCACAACACATTCCCGCAAGGGTGGGTCTCAATTGGATGGTCCGGCTCACGTGATCGTCTATTGCATTGTCATTACCACCAGCCTTGCCTGATTGCTCCTGGCCATGTTTGCGCGATTTCCAGATTTTTAAGACATTGACAATGACTCCAACTACACAGATAGTGGCCAGCGTGTTGAAAAGAAAACTATCGATGAAGCCATTGTGGCGCAAATAGTATAGCCCCGACGCAAGAAGCAACGAGAGGCAAATCATTACTATTGGTTTGGAATCTTTCATAATCCTATGATTTTCTGGTTGATAATGCATTGCTGGCGCTCATGAAATCGCACATCTTGCATGGCTTTGTCAATCATTGCTGCCATTGTCGTCGGTTTGGCTATCGGGATTGGTTTTCTTCTTTTTGGGCAGACGGCGGGCCTTGCGCAGCGCCTCGGTGATGATCCACTGCAACTGGCCGTTGGTGGAACGGAACTCGTCGGCTGCCCATTTTTCAATGGCATCCATCGTGTCGCTGTCGACACGCAGGATGAAACTCTTTGTGGCTTTCTTTGCCATAGTCTGCAGGTTGTTTGATTGGTTTGTTCTTTTGGTTTAGAGTCTAGAAGGTGAAATCACCTCTAAACCCTAAACCTTAAACTCTAAACCTTCTGTTTCGGCGAAACAGGAATTTACTGATTCAGCGTGCCGGTGTTGACCACGGGCTGAGCCTGTTCGTCGGCGCACAGGACAACAAGCAGGTTGCTCACCATGGCGGCTTTCTTGTCGTCGTCGAGTTCAACAATCTCCTCGCTCGATAGCTTGTCAAGGGCCATCTTGACCATGCTCACGGCGCCCTCGACGATCTTCTCGCGGGCCGTGATGATGGCGCTGGCCTGCTGGCGGCGCAACATCACGGCAGCAATCTCGGGAGCATAGGCCAGATAGTTGATGCGGGCCTCAACGACCTCGATACCGGCGAGCGACAGGCGCTCGTTGAGCTTGGCCTCGAGCTGCTCGGTGATCTCGTCACCACCCGAGCGCAAGGTCAGTTCCTTGGTATTCTCGTCGTTGTCGTCATAGGCATACTGTCCGGCAACCTGCCTCAAGGCGGCATAGCTCTGGACGCTCACGAAGTTCTCCAGGGCGTGCATCAGACCCTTGGTGTCGCCACCGATGCTGCCCGTAGTCGAAGCCATCGTCTGGGAATCCACTTCAAACAGGGCCTTATAGGTATCCTTCAATCTCCAAACCAGTACCAGACCTATCATCACGGGGTTACCCACCTTGTCGTTGACCTTGATGGGCTCGGCGTCGAGGTTGCGGGCACGCAGCGATACCTTCTTGGTGCTATAGAAAGGATTAATCCAATAGAATCCCGTGCGCGTGAATGTACCGCTGTATTTACCGAACCAGGTGGTCACCCTGGCGGTATTGGGTTCCAGCATCAGGAATCCACCCAAAATCAGAATTTCGCAGATTGCCAAAATAATGCTAATTGCCATCAGCACACCGGCAAGCCAGCCGTGGTTAGGCATTTCAAACAAGACGATGCTCTTATAGACTCCCCACACGGCAAGAACCGGCAACAGCAAAGCGACGAACAGCATGAAGAAGCCATTCATGGTTACACCCTTGAAATTAAATTCCTTTGTTTCCATAATCGTAAAAGTTGAAAAGGTTATTATTAAATTGATATCATTTTGATATCGCAAAGATATATACAAATCTTGTTCCCTTGTATATACTTTTTCCGCTTTTAACAATAATTTAACACAAATAGTTAAAGAATATAAAAATTTGACTTAAAGTGGTGAGATTGTGGCAAAAACTGTATTTTTGTCACATTACAAACTGTCCCCAGTGGACGCAAAACTCGTGTAGTTATGAAAAAGTTTCTGACATTCTTGATTATTTTGGCTGTGATCATGTACTTCACACGCCCCGGTGCCGAGAAGCACAAAGAAGCCATCGCCGACAAAATCGTCAAGGCGACCGCCGACGGCGGACTGGACAGCACTGCCATTGTGTGCTGGGACTTTGAAGGAAAGAACGAGGAATTACTCAAGCAGGCTAAAGAAAAGCCCGAAGAAGCCCGTAAAGCCATTGCCGAGGAAATCGGTAAGACACTGACGCTAAAAAACTTCTGGCTGTGCAACGTGGGCACCGTCAACTACAACGGCAAGCAGCAGAACGTATCACTCGGTATGTTCGGGCACGTTTTTTGCACAGGGGTGAAATGAGCTTTTAGCTTTTAACTATCTAGACAGGAATTTACATTAAAACAAGAGTAAAGAGATTATGGAATTTCACATGATTAAAAATGGAAAACAGGAAGGCCCGTTTTCCATCGAAGAATTATCTCAAGAGGGAATAACCCCCGAGAGCGAAGTGTGGGCACCCGGCATGGCCGACTGGATGCAGGCAGGCGATGTGCCCGAACTCACCGCTGTGCTGCAACGAGCCGAGTTTGAGGCATCGCAACAGGCTGCACGTGCTGCCGAGAACCAGCCGACGATGGGTCAGCCTTATGAGCCCTCTACCCCTCCGAGCTATTCTCCTTCACAAACTCCTCCGCGTGTACCCATTGAGGAGCCCAAGAAGAAAAGCGGCTGCACGCCGTGGCTCATCGCAGCGCTCGTGCTGGCCATCTTGTTTGCCACGATGGTATTCACCTGCCCCAACCGTCAGGCGCATGAGCAGGCCATTCAGGAAGTCACCAAGGCTTGGGTGGGCGACAAGGTAGATGAGAACCTGGGTGCCATCACCGGCGTTGGAGGCGTGTTTGGCGACCTCATCAACAAGGCCCTCAAGGAGCTCACGGGCTTCGGCACCGACAAGGTCATCTCCAACTACCTCGACGTGAAGAATTATGTTGTATGCTCGGTGGGCCGCATGAGCATCGGCGACAATCAGGACAAGATGGTATCGCTGGGTCTGTTCGGCCACGTGTTCACCTTCGGCAAAGATGACATCGAGAAGGCATGGACCCGCGCCATGGATGACTATGAGTCACGCCACAATGTGACCCCGCCGCCAGCTCCTCAGCCCCAGCAGGAAGAGGAGGAAGATGCCTATACCGGAGAGAAGGACAACGACCCGATGGGACTGCCCGACAGCATCATGGGCATCGAGGTCCCCGAGGGCATGGACTCCATGGTCAACCAGATGGCCAACGAAGCCATCCGCATGGCCAAGGAATGGGCCAAGCAACAAATCGACAACCTGGGTAAGTAATCCCCAAAGTCCAGAACCGAACAAGCCGGACAGCCGCCAACAGGGGCCGTCCGGCTTAATTTATTGCTCAGTCCTGCAACGACTGGCAGAGGAAATCGGGGTGAGAATTGGGCAGATTATTAAATTTATTGTACCTTTGCCCTTCAATTAGAGAAAATAACAAACTAAAAAACGATAAAACAACAATGAATTTTGTAGAAGAACTGAAATGGCGCGGGATGATCAATGACATCATGCCTGGCACCGAAGAGCAACTCAACAAGGAAATGACCAGCGGATATGTGGGTATCGACCCGACCGCCGACTCGCTGCACATTGGACACCTGGTGGGCGTAATGATGCTCAAGCATCTGCAGCGTGCCGGACACCGTCCCATCGCCTTGATTGGCGGCGCCACGGGAATGATTGGTGACCCCTCGATGAAGTCGCAGGAGCGCAAGCTCATCGACGAGGAGACGCTGCGTCACAACCAGGAGTGCATCCGTCAGCAGTTGGCCAAGTTCCTTGATTTCGACAGCGACGCGCCTAACCATGCCATCGTGGTGAATAACTATGACTGGATGAAGGAATTCTCGTTCCTGAGCTTCATCCGCGACATCGGCAAGCACATTACCGTCAACTATATGATGGCCAAGGACAGTGTGAAGAAACGTTTGGCTGCCAATGCCGACCACGGCATGTCGTTCACCGAGTTCTCCTACCAGCTGCTGCAGGGATATGACTTCCTCCACCTCTATGAGACCGAGGGTTGCAAGTTGCAGATGGGCGGTAGTGACCAGTGGGGCAACATTACCACCGGTACCGAGCTCATCCGCCGCATGAACGGCGGCGAGGCCTACGCCATTACCTGCCCGCTCATCACCAAGAGCGACGGCACCAAGTTCGGCAAGACCGAGGGCGGCAACGTATGGCTCGACCCCAAGCGCACCTCTCCTTACAAGTTCTACCAGTTCTGGATCAACGTCAGTGATGAGGATGCCAAGAAATACATCAAGATCTTCACTAACCTGTCCCAGGAAGAGATTGCCGAGCTGACGGCCGAGCAGGATAAGGATCCCGGCTTGCGTCCGCTGCAAAAGCGTCTTGCACAGGAGATTACTACGATGGTACACAGCGCCGAGGAATATGAGAATGCCGTTGAGGCTTCACAAATCCTCTTCTCGAACAAAGCCAAGGACATCCTGCACAAGATTGACGAGGAAACCCTGTTAAGCGTGTTTGAGGGCGTTCCTCGATTTGAGGTTCCCCGCAGTGCCATCGAGGAGGGTACCCCGATGATTTCGCTGCTTACCGAGGTTGCTCCCGTCTTCCCCAGCAAGGGCGAGATGCGCAAGCTTACCCAGGGCGGTGGCGTGAGCGTCAACAAGGAGAAACTGGCCGACCCCAACATGCCTGCCAGCACCGACCTCATGCTCAACGGCAAGTATATCCTTGCCCAAAAGGGTAAGAAGAACTACTACCTGCTCATTGTAAAGGATTAAGTCCGGTTCCATATCCTCATTTTTAACTGTCTCAAGAATCGATAGTTTGACTTCAATGCATAACCATAATGGAGATGCTCTCCGCTACATTATTAACCTATAAAGAATTCAACGATTATGGAAGATTCGAACAACACGAAAGCTAATGATCTTCTTACTAAAGAAGAACTCGAAGCACTCAAAGAACTGCTGAAGCAACTTGAGAATGGGGACCTGACAGAGAAGGAAATCGATGCTGTAATGAAGAAACTGGAAAAGTATCTTACAAAGGATCAGATCGATAGGCTTCTCAAGAAGATGCGAACAAAAATCTGGGGCACGCTGACCGACCGAGAGAAGGCCGAAATTCTCGGCAATTTGCCGCCCGCATGAGCTGATTAGCGGCTCGTGACTGCTTTTCAGATGAGTGATTCTGTAAAAAATCCATCTAAAAAGATTGCAAATCAAAAAAAAGCAGTAATTTTGCACCGCATTTAGAGAATGCTGGCTGCGACGCAGCCATCGAAAGTAAACTTTCATAGCATTCGACTTGCACAGCATTTGTGGCAGGCAACTGTCCAAATGACATAGGATTGCCTTGTAGTGTAATGGTAACACAACGGTTTTTGGTGCCGCATTTCCTGGTTCGAGTCCGGGCAAGGCAACCACAATAAAGGAGAGAACGCAATGTCCTCTCCTTTTTGTTTTCTATATTCTCCTGTTTAGGGGCGGCTTTGGGGACGCTTGAAAGGCTTGCCCAAGATAAACGGAAAATATCTGAGCGTTATCCAGCTCAAACCAAATCCAATCCCCATCACAAGAATGGTCAATACTGCAGGGTGCAATGTGTGGAACGTGAACTTATCGACCATCATGATAACAAGGAGGTGAGATGCAAGAATGACAATCAGTCCCATCGAGGTGGTCTTAATTACACTGCTGGACAACTTGCTGAAGAACGTCTGAAATGCCAAGAGACAAAAGAACGAGAGGAATAACGCGTTGAGATAGAACAAAAGCATGTTGTTACCCGTCGTACACCTGAACATGTTCACATCGCCATTGGCTGTCGCAAGATAGAAAAACGGCAACGAAAGAGCCATAATCACCCACTTATACTTAATGATATAATTGAAGTACTTGTTCAGTGAACGGCCAAATACAAAAAACGGGAAAGCCATTAACGTGGTGTTGAACTGCAGCCAATCGGTTTCTTCAGGTATCAGGCTACTGAATGATAAAATGATGAAGGCTATCAGGGCAATGATGGCCGCTATGACGTTACGCTGGAATGAGCCGAACAGGCTTGAAAAGAGGCGTATCATGGCCAGTGAGAACACAAACCACATGGGCCTAATCAGCAACGGTACATTCTCAAGAGAACCAATCGAGATATATAAAACATACTTACCTATTGCCCCCTTGCAGAATGGAAGCAACAGCAATGACAGAATAATATAAGGGACAAACAATGAACGGAATACGACTTTGCACTCATCCTTGATGGAGCGTTGCTTGTACAAGAATCCTGAAATCATGAAGAACAACGGCATGTGAAAAGAGAAAATGACCCTGTTCGCAATGCTTTGTGTGTCGATGTGGGCATACACCACCAAAAACATGGCAAAGACCTTCAGCCAATCAATCCAATTTATTCTATCTGTCGTTTTTCCCATTTTTCTTAAATGTCATAACCAACGTCACCAATTAAAGATGTTGCGCAGCAGCCACCACAGCAGTACCATGGCAAGGAATAGCCAGATGAGCAACGGGGCATTGACGCGTTCATACAGCCGTGGCTTGCGCACTCGCCACCTCTCGGCATACAGGCACAAAGCAATCCAGGGGATGGCGATGATCAGCAACGCATTATACCTGAATGCTCCCGCCACATCACCATGCAAGAGCGCATGGATGGCCCGCTGGCTGCCACATCCCGGACACTTGTAACCCGTGAGTTTCAAGAATGTGCAACTGGGAAATGCGCTCGAGGACGCAGGGTCCAACGCATAGTAGATGAAACCGGCCACCAGCAGTACCGCAATGGCCAGGACCACAATCAACGATCGGCGCATCTTCACATCAAGACACGCCACTGACGAGCATGGCTATAGGCAAGAACAAAATGCCCAAAATAATGGTGGCAATGCACCACCAAGCACCAGTCTCGCTGGCGCGCTTGGCGCCCTCGATGTCTCCCTCACGGTATTTGTTGGTCACCTTGAGTGCATAAATGATGGCCACAATACCCGTCGGCAAACAGCACAATATGGTTGAGATGATGGCCCAAACCAGGTTGGTGGGCGGGCAGGGCTCGGGAGCGGCAGGCTGCTGAACAGGGTCATAGCCCTGAACAGGTTGCTGCACAGGCTGCCCCGTCGTGACCGTTGAAGTCCCTGATGTCGGCTGAGCCTCAGTGGCCATGGGTTGTCCCTGAGCAATTGGCTCTGCTGCCATCTCATACAGACCCTGCAACTCGGGCAATTGGGTAATCTTCACCCAGTCGGTAAGGCCCTCATGCCACACATAGGCACGCGAAGTGAGTGCCATCTTTTTCAAGCCCTCAATATCGACAGGACCCGACTGCACTCCATTATGATTGATCCAGTACTGCATAAAAAATTGATTTTTTCGTCTATCTATGAGCCACAAAGATAACAAGTTTTTTTCATTTCCCAACCATATCACCCGCTGAATGTGCTCAAAACCCTCACCATGAGCTTAGAAGTCGCTGAAGAATTGGGGCCTGATGAGCAGACCGATACGCAGGCGTGAGTGATACTGGTTGTAGTCAAGCAACGACTCTCCGTAGCCGTTATAGTACTGCAACATGATGAACTGGTTGGAATTGTGGTTGATGCGGTAACCCAGTTGCACCACTGTGTTGAAATTCATGTTCCAACCTTTGCGCTTGATCAAGGTCATGTCAAGCACCCACTTGTCATCGTTGCTGATGGCCTGGAAACCAGCTTGGTAAAGTCCGCTGTAGCGCAAGATGTCGCGGTTGTACTGGCCGTCAATAATGGGAATCCAATACTTGGCATGTGCCATCAGGAAGGGTGAGATATAGGCCTCGCCCGCCAACGATAACTTGTTCCAGCTGCGCGACGCAGGGCCGTCACGTCCGTTGGACTCGTGCTCAAACATCACCGTGAACTTGCCCACAAGCCGGCTCTTCATGATGACATAACGCGAAATGCCGATTCCGGGATTGAAGTTCAAATCATGGAACGGCATGGAACGTTCAAACACATTCCAGATGGCCTTTTGGGTATAGAACAAATACAGATAGCTGTGCCACGGCAATACACTCTTGGTGAGGCGCTGCTGGAAACTTACCTGGAACTTCACGTCACTGTTGTATTTCGTGGGATTACCCCCCAGCACCGTTCCCGCAATGAAATAGGTATCCTTGTACAGACTGAAGTAAGGCCGTTTATCCAATTCGGCACGAATGCTGTCGGCATCCCATTGCTCGTTATGTTCGGTCTTTACAATTTGCCCACTGGCGGGGAAAATCGCCCCCACCAGCATAAATACAAGCAAAATTGTTCTCCAAGTCCTCACAGTCACTTGATTATTATTTGTGTCACAAAAGTAATCCAAATATCTCACAGCGGCAAATCAAATGTCCCATGTTCGGCAAAAAACCTATACTACCGACCGCCGATATCGGGATTTATCTTTAAATTTGCGTTTTCAACGATAAAAATATTGACTATGATGAAACGATGCATATGGATGCTGTGCAGCCTCATACTGGCGCTCGCAGCTGCGGCTTCTCCTGCAACGGGAAGTGACGATGTAGGACAAGCCAAGGCTTTGGCACAGCGGCTATCACCGCGACTGGCCGGCAAAGTGGAGTTCCACAAAATTGCAGATGACAACGGCAAGGACGTCTTCACCCTCGAGAGTCAAGGCGGCAAAGTCGTCATCGGCGGCAACAACGCCAACTCAATGGCGGTGGGACTGAACACCTACCTAAACCGCTACTGCATGACGACGGTTTCATGGTATGCTGACGTACCTGTCGAACTGCCCGACGTCCTGCCTGACGTGCCCACCACCTTGAGCATTACAGCAAGGGTGCCGCAGCGCTTTTTCCTTAACTATTGCACCTGGGGCTACACGATGCCTTTCTGGCAATGGCGCGACTGGGAACGCCTCATTGACTGGATGGCACTCAACGGTGTGAACCTGCCGCTGGCCATTACAGGACAGGAGGCGGTGTGGTACAATGTGTGGACCAAACTGGGCATGAACGACAAGCAGGTGCGCTCCTATTTCACAGGGCCGTCCTACCTGCCGTGGCACCGTATGGCGAACATCGACGGCTGGTGCGGCCCCTTGCCCAAGGAATGGCTCGAGGGACAGACAGCCCTGCAGCAACGCATCGTAGAACGTGAGCGCGCCCTGAACATGCGGCCAGTGTTACCCGCTTTTGCCGGTCATGTGCCCGGGGCACTGCGGGACCTGTTCCCCAATGCTGACATCCAGGCGCTGGGCAGCTGGGCAGGCTTTGATGACCAGTACCGCACCTATTTCCTCAACAGCGAGGATCCCTTATACAGTCGCATCCAGCGCATGTTCCTCGAGGAGCAGACGCGTCTCTTCGGTACCGACCACATCTACGGTATCGACCCCTTCAACGAGGTGGACCCACCCAGTTTTGAGCCCGATTATCTCAACAAAGTAACAAAGCACATATACGAGAGCCTTACCGCCGTGGACCCCGAGGCCGAGTGGCTACAGATGGCATGGTTCCTCTACTACCAGCGCAAGGACTATACCCCCAAACGCACCCGCGCCATGCTCACGGGTGTACCGACGGGGAAAATGACCATGCTTGACTACTACTGCGAGTACAAAGAGATGTGGCGCGAGCACGAAGGTTTCTACGGGTTGCCTTTTATCTGGTGCTACCTGGGCAACTTCGGCGGCAACACCAATGTGCAGGGCCGAGTGCGTGAAGCAGGCGAACGCATCGAGCGGGCTTTGGCCGAGTGCGGCGACAACCTTGTGGGCATCGGTTCCACGCTCGAGGGACTTGATGTGCAGCAGTTCCCCTACGAGTACATCCTCGAGAAGGCATGGGACTTTGCCAAGACCGACGAGCAGGTCATCAATGAACTTGCCGACCGCCATGCCGGCCATGTGAGCGAGCCAGCCCGTGAAGCGTGGAAACTGTTGTACAACACGGTGCTCGACATCACTCCGGGCAATTTTGCTGCCTCGCTGCCATGTTCCTACCCCACCCTGGGCAAAGAGAGCCGCACGGTCAAGTACAACCCGCGCGACCTGCTCGCCGTGTGGGACTATCTGCTGGCGCAGGACAAGGTCACCACCGATGCCATGACTATCGACCTCGTTTGGGTAGGACGCCAACTGCTGGGCGACCTCTTCCTGATCGAGAAGCAGAACTTTGACAAAGCTTATAACCAAAAAGACAAACAAGGTGTTTTCGACATCAGCAACATGCTGTTTGAGCTGTTGTCCGACATCGATATCCTCAACAGCCATCATCCGCAGGCCACACTCGGACAATGGCTGCAGCAGGCACGTGACCTGGGTTCGACACCCGATGTCAAGGACTACTACGAGATGAATGCACGACGCCTTATCACTACCTGGGGCGGTAGCCTCAACGACTATGCCTGTCGCTGCTGGAACGGCCTCATGTGGGACTATTATGCCAAACGGTGGGAAATCTACATCCGCGAAGTCACTGTCGCCAGTATCTCCCGTCAAGACTTTGACGACACTTCCTTCCGTGCACAGGCCGACAAGTTCCAGCAGAAGTGGGTCAACTCGACCGAAGAGCCCATCTGCGGTGCCTCCGACCAGGACGTCCTCACCCACTGCCGTGCCCTCCGCGAGAAATACCGCAGCCAGCTCGACAGTTGGGCAGCACAATCCCAAAATCCATAAGCTACAAATCCTGCGATACGGTTTTCCATCATCGGCCTTTGCTGATTTTTTACTAATTTTGCAGCCATGAAACGAGAGACAAGAGGAAACGTGTGTGTGTTCTGCGCTTCGAGCGCCAACATCGACTCGCGCTACTTAGCTGCAGCGCGAGAGTTAGGCGCCTTGCTCGCCCGTGACGGCTGGCGGTGCGTGAACGGCGGCGGTGCCGTGGGGCTGATGGGTGCCGTGACCGACGGCGCTCTCGATGCCGAGGGTGAAGTGACAGGCGTCATCCCCAAGTTCATGGTCGACAACGGCTGGTGCTATGACCGCCTTGAGGACGTCATCATCACCGCCGACATGCACCAACGCAAACAGATGATGAGCGAGATGGCCGATGCCGTCATCGCCCTGCCCGGTGGTGTGGGCACCCTCGAGGAACTGCTCGAGACACTCACCTGGCGCCAACTGGGGCTGGTCAAAGTGCCCGTTATCATTCTGAACACGCTGGGATACTATGACGGCCTGCTGGCAATGCTCGGCCACGCCATCGATGAGGGCTTTATGAAACCCTCGCACGCACAGTTATGGCAGGTTGCCACTACCCCCTATGAAGCCTTGGCACTGTTGAACGACAGCAAACCTGTGGACTTTGAATCCAAATACTAACCCGCGCCATGCCCGCCAACACCCAAACTGCCGACACCATCCAGGAAGTGACGCAACAGAATCCCGCCACTCAACAAGGCGATTCTGCTGCCGCCAACTTTGCGCCGCAATACCTTGACGGCTTTCCTGCTGCCCAGGCAAGCGATACGCTGTTGGGCAGCATCGACACGTTGGCGGTGATGGAGGTTCCGGCAGCGGGCGAGGCAGTGCCCTTTGCCCGTTCTCCGTTGCACGACACACCGTCGATGTCGCTGCTGATAGCCGGCCTGCTGGCTGTGGCGCTGTGCTACCACACGGGTTACAAGTATATCGAGAACTTTTTCCATTACATGTTCTCGACACGTCGGCGTGAGAACCTGTTCGAGGACCACACAGTGAACGAGACAAGTATTCAAATCGCTTTGATTGCCAACACCTGCATTGTCGAGGGTTTCCTTATCTATCTGGCTGTGCTTTTGCTGCGTCCCTCGATGGCAACGGCATTGCAGGCCAACGTCTTTCCATATATAGCGTCATTCTGCGGACTGGCGGCACTGTTCTATGGTGTGCAATGGCTGGCCTATAAAACGCTAGGCTACACGTTCAGCGACAAGGAGGGCACAAAATTGTGGCTCGACGGCTTTAAGGCCACCCAATCACTGCTGGGGTTATTGTTGGTTCCTGTGCTGATGTTGGTGATGACTTATCCCGCTCATGGCAAAATGCTATTCATGGCCGCCGCCCTACTGTATTTGGTTGCACGACTGATATTTATTTATAAAGGTTTTCGAATTTTTTATAGCAATCTGACATCCGTTTTCTATTTTATTTTGTACCTTTGCGCCGTCGAAATCGTTCCCTTAGTGATAATATCGAAGGTAACTATTTGGATATGTGGTACTTTACAGTAGAAAAACTATATGAGCATTAAGAAGATTCTGGTTTCCCAACCAAGACCCACGTCGGAGAAATCACCGTATTTCACCCTTGAGAAAAAGTATGGCGTTGAAATCGTGTTCCGACAGTTCATCAAAGTGGAAGGGCTTTCGTCTAAGGAGTTCAGACAATCCAAGATCAACGTGCCCGACTATTCAGCAATCATTTTGACAGCACGCACAGCTGTCGACCATTTTTTCCGCCTGTGCAACGAGTTACGTTACAAGGTGCCCGACACGTTGAAGTACTTCTGCGTAAGCGAGACGATTGCCAATTACCTGCAAAAGTATGTCATCTACCGCAAACGCAAAATCTTCTATAGTGAATCAGGAACGATGGACGGTTTGATTCCCGTCATTGCTAAGCACAACAAGGAGACCTATCTGATGCCGGTCAGCGACGTCCACAACGACAAGACCGTGGTGCTCGACAATAACAAAATCAAGTATGTCAAAGCTGTCATGTACCGCACCGTCAGCAACGACTTCAAGCCCGGTGAAGCTTTTGATTATGACATGTTGGTCTTCTTTACCCCTGCAGGCATCAGGTCCTACATCAGCAACTTCCCTGACTACATGGACCGCCATGTAGTGATTGCAGCCATGGGACATACAACACTCGAAGAAGCCGCTAAGGTCGGCATCAACGTTGATGTCACCATCACCCCCGAGGCTCCTTCAATGGCCAGCGCCATCGAGCTCTATCTCAAGAAAGAAAAAGAGCTTCAGGAGAAAGAAGAAAGAAAGGCTGCACGCGAAGCTGCAAAGAAAGAGAAAGAACGCCAGCAGCTTACAGCTAAACGTTCGGCCGCTGCCAAGAAGGCTGCGGCAACCCGCAAGACCAAAGCCGATGCCGAAAAGAAGGCGCCTGCCAAGAAGGCTACTGCTAAGCCCGCTGCTAAAAAGGCTACTCCTGCCAAGAAAGCCACCGTTGCCAAGGCTCCCGCCAAGCCCGCCGCTAAGAAAGCTACTCCGGCCAAGAAAGCCACTGCTAAGCCCGCTGCCGCTAAAACTGCAGCAAAGAAGGCTCCCGCGGTTAAAGCTCCGGCCAAGAAAGCTGCTCCCGCAAAGAAGGCCGCAACCAAGGCTCCTGCTAAAAAGGCAACGACAGCCAAGAGCACGGCAAAGAAAAAGAAATAACATCTATTTCAATCAAATAATAATGTGGCATGGTTTACACTGTGCCACATTTTATGTAATTTCGCATCCTGAATGGATTTTAAACTGAACAAGAACGAGAAACTTTGTAGCCGTACGGCGGTCAACCTCCTGTTTGATGAGGGGAAGTCGCTGATGGCTTTTCCCCTGCGTGCAGCCTACAGGTTGCGTCCACAGGGCGAACATCCCGTGCAGTTTCTCATTTCCATCCCCAAGAAACGCATTCGCAAGGCGGTCAACAGAGTTACCTTGCGGCGCAGGGTGCGCGAGGCCTACCGCCTCAATCGGCACGAGCTGCTCATGCCGTCACTCACCCAGTCGGGGCAGGGTGTGGACATCGCTTTTGTATATCTTGACGGTTCTCCCGCCCCCTATTCAGTAATCCAGGAGAAAGTGAACTCATTGCTCACCCGTATTGCCCAAGCCGCGACCGAGGGCCAGCCACAGCAGGTCGATAACAATCCTATGCCATGACTATCATCGAGAAAATCCGCTCCATCTGGCATGAGGTCTTGCGCCTTTTGGGAAAAGTGCTGATTCTGCCCATCAGGTTTTACCAGAAGTTCATCTCGCCATTCACACCGCCCACTTGCCGTTTTACCCCATCGTGCAGCCAGTATGCCATCGAGGCCATCCGTAAACACGGGCCCTTCAAGGGTTTTGTACTTGCTGTGTGGCGCATCCTGCGTTGCAACCCGTGGGGCGGCAGCGGCTACGATCCTGTACCATGAACGACATCATCGACTTCCATACCCACCAATACGACACTACCGCTGCGCTCATCGCTGTGGATCCACGGCAATTCGACCCGCAGCCAGGTTTATGGTACTCGGTGGGCTTTCACCCCTGGAACGAGGTGGAAAAAATCACCGAAGAAGACTTTGACCTGCTACGCCGTTGCGCTGCTCATCCCCAGGTACTGGCCATCGGCGAAACAGGTATGGATGCCCTGCGCGGTGCATCGCTCGACATTCAAGGCGAGGTATTCTCTCGCCATCTGCTCATCGCAGCCGACGTGGCGAAGCCTGTGGTCGTTCACAGCGTGAGAACGGTCCAGAACATTCTCTCCATCCGTCGCAAGTCAGGCCTCACCGCGGTGCCTCTCGCAATTCACGGAATGCGTTCCAATGCCCATGTTGCGCAGACTTGGCTCGATGCTGGCTGCTACTTATCCTTCGGGGCACGTTTCAACCCTGCCGCCCTGCTTGCTACCCCCATCGACCGCCTGCTCATCGAGACCGACGACAGCGACACGCCCATCAATGAGGTAGCAACGCTTGTCGCCCAGACGCTTCACCTAACGACAGCAGAGGTTATCAAGCACGCCATCGATAACGCCCGTCAACTGCTCAATTACTGACTTTTTGTGCCAACGACACACCCCTCTCAACCACAAAATTGAGGGCAACTCGAATTTTTCTTCATTTTTTTGAAACTTTTTAAGGGGCCCGTGCGTCTAATGTACAAACGATATCAACTAACAAAACATTAAAAAGATGAAACAAGTGATTAATTTGGCCCTGGTGGCCATCATGAGTATGACCATGACCTCGTGCATGAGTGTGAACATTGGTAACGGTGATGTGGACAAAACTCCCACACAGATTCAGCAAATCAACCAGTTGACGACGATGCAGCCGTTCGACGAAGTGGATATTGCAGGACCCTTCAAGGTTATCTATGAGCAAGGCAATGAGCACAACGTACGCGTTGAGGCATCTGAGCAGGCCCTCAAAGAGATGACAATATACGTCAAGGATCGTGAACTGCGCATCCGCAAGGCGGTGCATAAACCCACAGTGTCGTTAAAGGATGTAAAGGTCTATGTCACCTCGCCCGTTATTAACATGATTGAACTTGCCGGCTCGGGCATGTTCGCAGCCAGCAACCCCATCACTGTCAACAATGACCTGGACGTGGATATCGCTGGCTCAGGCCAGGTGTTCCTGACGGCCGTTACCTGCCATGACTCCAGCCTGGAAATCGCTGGCTCGGGCAATATCGAAATCGGCAACCTCACAGTGGATGAAGCCATGACCGAAATTGCCGGCAGCGGCAACATCAACCTGGGCAGCATGACCTGTAAAGAGCTGAAGGCCGAAATCGCTGGATCGGGCGACATCAACTGCAACAACATCAATGCCGATAACGTCCACGTCGATATCGCAGGCAGCGGCAACGTGAACATCAAGGGAGTGGTCAAGAACTATACCAAGGATATCGCCGGCAGCGGTAAGGTTAACATCAGCTCAACCTCCGACAACACCATCCAGTAAGCACTGCTTAAAACTAACTTTGCATCTCTAAGGTAAGTAATCCCCAAAAAGCCAGTCTTTTTGGGGATTACTATATTTTTTGGATTAGGAGTCAAGTCTTGGGTTACTTGATGCCCAGTTGGCGGAGCATTTCGGCCGTGGTGCTGTGGCGACGGCCATTCAGGTCGCTCAGATAGGCGTTGACATCGGTCGGCGCCATTTTTCGTGCATTGTTGAAGCGTTCGGGCCTTATAATGCGGGTGAAAACCACGCGCTGGATGGCGGTCTTGTGGCAACGCCCTATGCTGTAGCCCATCAGTTCGGGGTGTTCGCCGGGGCCGTTTGATGACCAATAGGTCACCGTGTCGCCCTCACAACCCATGAAGATGACGCTGTGGCCCGCCTCCTGATCAGCGGTTTTATCGTCGTTGCAGCCAATGATGGCACCGCTGTCGCGCCCGCGGCTCTCGTTGCGGTTCCAGAAGATTTTCATCAGGTCGCCAGGCACGGCTCTGTTCCACACATCAAGAGCGCACCACTCGGCATCGGTCAGGTAGCGTTCATTGGGCGTTTCCTTGTTGCGCTCACTCTTGGCACCACGGTAAGCGGTAAAACTGTAGCCGGCCCTCAATTCCCGCACCAGCACACCCAAACCGGGCCCATTGGCATTGGCGCGCCCCCAGAACCCCACCCCGTCGTCCTGCCCGAGGCCTTCAGGATTAAATTCGTCGGCGATACCTACGCGGGGCTTCATGTTAATCCATGCCTCGCGCTTGATTTTGTGCTTTGTGTCCCAGATGAGCAATGCCTTGATGAGCACCGAATAGGTGGCGCTGGAGCAAAACGACGGCTGCGCCTGCTGCGGGTCAAAGCGCGGACGCTCATCGTTAGCAGTCATCTGGTAGGCATCGTGTAGACCGCGCCACGTCGTTTTGGCAAACGTTGCATTGGGGCGTCCGCCAGTGTAGTAGCCGCCGTGTTCGGGAAATGAGTCGATGGCGGCAAGCACTGCCTGCTGCCACCTTTCATTCACCTTGTCACCAGCCCATGCTGTGGTCGTCAGCACAAGCAGGGCAAGAAAAGTCAAGACTGCACGCGGGACTACATTCTCACACCTCATCATAGCGGGCAGCCACCACGTCCCAGTCGATAATCTGCCACAGGGCATTCAGGTGGTCGGGACGGCGGTTCTGGTAGTCAAGGTAGTAGGCGTGTTCCCACACGTCCATCGTCAGCAGCGGACGCAGGCCCTTTTGGATGGGATTAGCGGCATTGGGCTCCTGGGTAATCACCAGTTTCCCCTCGGCATTGGCGCTGAGCCATACCCAACCCGAGCCGAACAGCGTCGCACCGGCTTTGACAAACGCCTCCTTGAAAGCCTCAAATGAACCGAAATCGTGATCAATCACCAGGGCCAGACGGCCAGTGGGGACATTGTTCTCCACAGGAGCACGGAACTGCTCGAAGTACATATTGTGGTTCAAAATCTGTCCCGCATTGTTGAGCATACCGCCCTGGGCGTTCAGCACAATTTCCTCCAACGACTTTCCTTCCTGTGGACTACCAGGCAGCATCGCGTTCAGGTTATTTACATAGGTGAGCAAGTGCTTACCGTGGTGATAGCCGATGGTCTCGGCACTGATGGCGGGAGCCAACTCATCGGGCGAATAGGAATAGATCATCAATTCAAATTTCCCGTCAATAGGCATCGTTTGTTTCATAATTCAAAAGCATTTAAGAAGTTAGATATGCAAAGATAATGGTTTAACCCATAAAACACACTATAATTGGACTTAAAAGTTTGAAAAGAGGTAAATAACGCATAACAATTAAGGCAAAAGGCTTACCTTTGCAACCGCAATGACTACCAAAGGGAATAAGGTAAGGACACTCTATGTGAGCGATTTGGACGGGACGTTGCTCGACGACAGTTCGCAACTCTCGCCGACCACCGTCGCCACGCTCAACCGCGTCATTGGGGAGCTGGGTGGCCTCTTTACCGTTGCTACGGCACGCACCCCCGCCACGGTGGTACCGCTCATGCAGCAGGTGCATGCTTCCCTGCCGTTCATCGTCATTGGCGGCTCGGCGATGTGGAACCCCGTCACGGCAAGCTACGAGCACACCCGCGCCATCGACGACAGCACCATCAACGCTGTGGCCGAAGTGTTTGACAGGTACAATACACATCCCTTCATCTACAGGCGGCACGGCAACATGCTGCACACGCACCACAGCGGTGCCATGTCGGAGCAGGAAGAGCGTTTCATCGCCTCACGCCAGCATTTGCCATTGAAGAAATTCTTCCTCCACGACGATGATTTCCGCCACAGCCCTGACGAGGCATTGCTCATTTTCTCGATGAACAAGTATGCCGTGCTCAAGGCCATCGCCAAAGACCTGGAAAAAATCCCCACCTGCTCAGTGATGCTCTACCACGACATCTTTGACGAGAGCGAGGGATATCTCGAAATCTTCACCGCCGGAACAAGCAAGGCGAACGCTATTCGTGATCTAGCCCATGAGGTGGGTGCAGACCGCATTGTCGTCTTCGGCGACAACCGCAACGACATCGCCATGATGCAGGCAGCCGACTACAGTGTCGCCATGGGCAACGCCTTCCCCGAAGTCAAAGCCGCTGCCAGCGAGGTCATCGGCCCCAACACCGCCGACAGCGTCCCCCGCTGGATCGAAGCCGACATGGATCACCGTTCCTACGCCCATTGACACCCTCTACCCCTCGCTAAGGCGCCAAGCATAGATGCTCGCTATGCTCGCAGTTTAAAGTTTAGAGTTTAAAGGGGCATCCGCATTCCTTTTGACCGTGCTTCGCACGGAAAATTAAACAAAATTTATAATTAATATTTTAAATAAAAATTTCCCGAAACTTGGCTGCGTTTCAGCCATTGAAGTAAACTTCATGGCCTTCAGCTTGCACAAGTTTTCCCGTGCGCAGCACGGTCCTATGTTCTAGGAGACGAGTGTGTAGCCTTTCGTTTAATTAGCTTAATTCGCCGACTATAAATAGGTGTGCGGATGCATCCTTACACCTAATGCCTAAAATAATAATCAAGACGATGGTGCGTTATATTATTAAGGAATGAAAAAGCTGTTGATGGTCATATCGCTTCTGGTTGTGCTTGTGGCAGCAGTCACGGGGTGCGGCGGTGCGCACCGCTACGACAGCCGCCTCACGGCGGCCGACAGCCTGATGCTGCCCAACCCCGACAGCGCCCTGGCAATAGTCGAGGCCATCGTCCTCGACAGCCTGCCCGACGAGGGCGACCGGGCCTACCGCAACTTGCTGCTCACCCAGGCCCTCTATCGCTGCTACATCACAGCCACCAGCGACAGCGACATCAACCGCGCCCTCGCCTATTACCGCACCCACAGCGGCGAGCGCGAGAAGCTCACCCGCGCCTACATCTACAAGGGTGCCGTCATGGAGGAACTGGGCCACCCCGACAGTGCCATGTACTACTACAAGCATGCCGAAGCCACCGCCGCCCCCGACGACTACTTTAACCTGGGATATGTCAATTTGAGGATTGCTTCTCTCTATAAAGACCAGGTATCTCAAGACAGTGTTGCTATTAATAAATATAAAGATGCAATTAGTTATTTTACGGCAATTAATGACACTTGCTATCTAATTTCTTGTTATGGAGATCTTGGAGCCGTTTGCGGTGTGAAATATCCAGATTCTACTGTGTACTATTTAGTCTACGCCATTGATCTATCCAAGAATATAGATCCTGTTAAATACTACACCTATAAGTCCAAACTGGCAGGATTCTACTTCTATTACTATCAAGATTATAAAAGGTCTAATGAATTGGCAATGGACATATTTCGTCATGGCAAAGGTTATAGTTTGGAAAACCAATACTATTTTTATGCAGCATGGACTTATATCAGAATGGGACATTTGGATTCGGCCAAGTACGTCTTAAGGGAGACTCCCTTTCCTAAAGATGCGGTTGACAGTATGAACTGGCTCGAACTTGAGGCTGAAATTGCTCAAGCTGAGAATAATTCATTGGCCTTTAAATCAAACTTGCTGCAATCACGGGAGAAAGAGATCCAGATCATGTCAAGCAGCCAAACAGAAGTCTTAAAAGTCACCGAATCGAATTTCCAAAAAAGCAAAGCCGAGCAACAACAGATTGTAGTCAAGCGCAGGAATGGTTATTTGATTTTCGTTTTGCTAGCGGTATTGGGTTTAACTTTGCTGCTTGTCTTGCTCTTCATTCGCCAGAGGTTTGCCGTTAAAAGGAACTTTGAAGAGAGAAAAGAAGTTGATCGGATGCTGAGTGAAACGGTTTTGGAATTGAAAGAAAAGCAACTGAAACTGAATCAATTACAAGGATCAGTTTCTGAGCTGTTTGGATATAGGATTGATGCTTTAATGGAGCTGTATGACTGCGTAAAGTTCAAGACTAAAGATAAAGAAAACAATAGAGTAAGGTCTATCATACCATTGTCAAGTGTCATTATGGGCCTAAGCGATGACTATCAGACTATGGATATTAATTTGTCCGATAACTTTTGGAAGAAAATGAAACTTTCGGTAAATGGAGAATATGACGGTATAATTTCTTACATCGAAAAACAATATCCCAATCTTTCAAAGAAGGAGCAACAATTGTTTTGCCTACTATGTGCAAAAGTACCTCCTCAAATCATTAAGCTATGTTTGAATTACACGAACGTGAAAACTATCTCAAACAGGATCAATGTCATTATAAAGAAAAAGATGGGGCTTGATTTGACATTAAATGAATTCCTACAAGAGTACCTGAAAGGCAAATTATAAGACATTAATGAGGTGTTTTTAAACAAAGTGACAATTATTTTTTTATAACACTCTACATACCAACAAATTAGCAATTCAAAAAGTGACCAGTTATTTTGGGTAATAATGAGATAATAGTCGTAAATTTGCAGAAAAATTAACCATTATAGTAAACATAATGTACTGCATGAAACGATTATTATTTTTATTATTTTGTCTCGAATCTATACTGATAATGTTTGCCGATGACGGTAATCCGGCAGCAATCAATTTGCAGCACAATGGACCAGGCAACCATTCTGGTATTCCGCTTCCTGCTGATATGCCAGATGTGTATTACGACAATTCCAACCAGCAGATCATCGTTGACGGCCTGGGTGTGGTCACCTACTACGACGTGGAAATTGCCTCGGCAACCAACTGGACGGTCTATATCTCCACCCAGGTCAGCGGCTCCTATGGCACCATTGACATTTCCTCGCTACCCCAGGGCGAGTACGTCATCACCATCGACTCCTCCACAGGCAACTCTTTCGAGGGATACTTCGACATCATTATTTTAAACACGAATGACAAGAATTAATACGAATTGCACTAATTCACAATAATACAACGCACAAAACATTATAAGTCACTAATTATTAATCATTTAATAAATATAATTGAGATTATGAAAAAGTTTTTAATTCTATCATTATTGGCGCTTTTAGGCTTCTCCTTAGGCATATCGCAGGACTACGAGTATGTACCTTTTGTTCGTGAAGGCGTGAAATGGGCGTGCCGCAGCAACTACTTCAACCCGCAAAGCAGGTTCTTCCTTGAGCTGAAAGGCGAGGCCGTGGTAAACGGAAATACCTATAAAGTGATGCACAAATACAGCGGGGAGGAGATTGATCGGGAGAACGATACCGTTCCTGTCTATCTGCGCGAGGAGGACAAGGTGGTTTATGGCATCGTTCCTGACGGGAAGACCTATGAGGATTGTCTTGTCGGATTTGACCGGGATGAGGGCATTCAGGAGAAAATCGCCGCCGGAGAGGAGTTTGTACTGTATGACTTCAACGATTTCGAAGGGTTCATCAACCAATGGAACCCCATCCCCATCCCCTTCATTTATCCCAGGGTGATTCCCGACATGACGACCGTGGACGGGCGGCCGACCAAGCGCTACATCTCAAAATGGGATGATGAATTCTGCGCCATTGAAGGTATCGGTTATGACGGCCTCTATTATAATTGGTACACCCTTGGCAACCGCAATTACCTTTGTGTGCTGGACAGTGTCATCGAGAACGGACGGACCATCTACCGCTCAGAGCGTTTCAAGGGCGTGCGTCCCGGCCGGATGAACGAGGACCTGCTGCCC
>JAFRRT010000008.1 GCA_017427945.1 Muribaculaceae bacterium
CCCCCTCTAAGATTAGACCAATGGAGCGAGCCGAATATAGAGGGCAAGCGTGCTTGCACTTTGTTGAGGCGAAGCCCATTGCCGCTGGAAGAGCGGGCAGGGGGCGTTGATGTTTCAAGATGATTTCTCAAAGGTACTATCCATACTCCTCCGCCCTAACGGGCACCTCCCCTATCTTAGGGGAGGAGTTGATGTCCCCGCCTGGAACATTGGACCGCCCAATGGGCGGCGCAAGCACGGTTATTGTTTCTAGGCGACGAGTGCGGATACCCAAGGTCGTGGGCGTATGGATGAATGGACGAAAATATGGTTGATGTTGTTCACCGTTGTTCCTGTTGTTTGAAAACGAGTGCGCCAGCGAGCATCAACACCTAACGCTTAATTTTTTTGTTCTCATAAAAAATTTCATTACCTTTGTCGGTGGATTGTAACCCAATCCACGACATTTTGCAATCAAGGAGCGTTATGCTTATTCTTGTTGATTGAAAACGTAGGAAATTTTCATTGATATACAAGAGAAGGGCACGACGGCTCCCACGCTACGGCGTGGGCTGTCTCACTTTATCCCCTTTTTGTGTATCTGGTTTTCCTACGACCATCAATCGACAAAGCGTGGCATAAATAGCAGTCCGCGCTTCTTTTTGTGTTGCTATATTCGCTGCCATGGACTGCCCTAGATGAGAAATCGAACAATCAAATTATATTCATAAAAAACGATATCGATATGAAAACAAAAGAACTCTTTAAACGAACCCTGTTGGTGCTGATGGCACTACTGGGAACCCTCACAGCCTCGGCGTATGACTTTAGCGCTGAGAACGCGGATGGTATAACCATCTATTATGGAATTATTGGAAGTGCAACCACCCCACAAGTATATGTAACATTTGAGTCTCAGACTTTAGTGAATCATGATTATTTTATTGCACGAGGCTATTCTAACGTGGAAACTTTAGATATTCCAAGTACTGTTATTCATGACGGAATAGAGTATACAGTTGTAGGAATTGCTTCTAATGCTTTTGGAGGAGTTACAAGCCTTAAAAAAATCATTTTGCCAAATAGTTTAGAATATATCGGTTCAGAGGCATTCCATGATTGTCCCCTTTCCGGCAGTCTCACAATTCCTGAGAATGTAACAAGAATTGGTTTTAATCTTCTTAGTGTCTATATAAATAATTATAATGATCAGCCGAATATGACTTTGGATACATTGTATTATAATGCAAGGCACTCTGAAAGTGGTTCTTTTTATTTAGGAAGTCAATGTAAAATATTTATCGGCGAAAATGTAGAGCACATTCCAGATTATTTTATCAGATATAGTCCAACAGAATCAATTAAAATCCCAGTAAGTGTGGTTTCTATTGGTCAGTATGCCTTTGCAAATTGCCAAAACCTGGTTTCTGTTATTATTCCTTCAAATGTGGATTCCATCGGTGATTATGCATTTCATGGTTGTACATCCTTGACTTCCGTTGTTGCCCAAATGACTACACCTGCAGCTATTGAAAACAATACGTTCCCTAATCGCAGAAATCAGACGCTTTATGTTCCCACTGGTTACCTGCCAAATTATGCCATGGCAGATTACTGGAAAGATTTTAAGGAGATAAAGGAACCTTCAAGAATCTATTTTGAGGATTCCAATGTAGAGGCTATCTGCGTACAGAATTGGGATGTTGACCATAATGGCTATTTAGACGAAATGGAAGCATCTGTGATCAATGATTTAGGGGCAGCATTTCAAGGAAATACTCAAATCCTTTCATTTAACGAACTTCAGTATTTCACAGGGTTAGCAAATATATCAGAAAACGCCTTCAATGGTTGCAGAAACTTAACGGCCATTACTATCCCTGAGTATGTAAAAAACATCGATAGTGGTGCTTTCCAAAATTGCAGCAGTCTTCAGACTATTACATTGCCCACAAGTTTAAAAACTATTGGCAACTGTGCATTTATGGGTTGCAGTCATCTTGTTTCTGTTTCTAACCTAAATGATATTTCCACGATTGGTGAGAGTGCCTTTGCTAATTGCACCAACCTTACCGATCTTACGGTCAATGCTGCGACAATCAAGAGTAATGCTTTCCAAGGTTGTACAGGTCTGACTTCGGCCACCGTTTCTGCCACTACTGTTGAGAGTAATGCTTTCAATGGTTGTACGGGACTAAATACTGCAACTGTAACTGCCACTACTGTTGAGAGTAATGCTTTCCATGGCTGCATAAGACTGGCCGAGCTCACTGTCAGAGCCACTACTGTCGCAGGTGATGCCTTTCAAGGGTGTACAAACCTTGCTACGGTCAGCTTCAATGCCAATTCTGTAGAAAGCAACACCTTCGAAGGTCGCACCCATCTGACTTCCGTGACACTCGGCAATAAGGTCGCCGACATCAAGGAGGGAGCCTTCAGGAACTGTACGGCACTGACCAGCATCAACATCCCGGGAACGGTCGTTACCATCAGTGGTGGTTTTGAGGGCTGCACGTCGTTGAGCAACGTCACCCTGAATTCGGGTACGAAATACATCGTCAACTCGGTGTTCCAGGGCTGTTCGTCCTTGACCTCCATCACGCTTCCCAATGGGCTGATATACATTGGCGAGAGTGTGTTTGAGGGTACAGGTCTGACCGAAATCAACATTCCCTCATCGGTAACTTCTATCCAGAGCCGCGCTTTCTATGGCTGTGACAACATGACCAAAGTGACTGTCAACTGGACAACGCCCCTCGTCGTGCCCGCCGACGCCTTCCCCAACCGCGCCAACCAATGGCTTATTGTACCCCAGGGCACCAAAGAAAGCTATCAGGCGGCCGACGTGTGGAAAGACTTCAAGTGGATATTCCAAGATGGCGAAGTCGTCTATGGCATCAATGTCGGGGGCGTAGTGGTCTCCGATCAGAATGTTGCTGACATTACCGGTGCCAGCATCACGGGCGGCAGCGTAAGTTTCGACCCCGCAACGCATGTGCTCACATTGACCGATGCCACAATCACCAGCAGCACAGCCCCCGGCATCCAAGTGACGACCGACTATGTCTTCAATGACTTGACGATCCACCTTGTCGGTGATAATAACATCAACATTAACAGCTACAGCCCTGTGGCTTTGCGTTGTCAAACCACCATAACTGGCCCAGGCTCGCTGACGGTGAAGTTAAACGGATATAATGGTTATATCGATATGATGGGTGAGCATCCGTTGATTATCGAAGGCGGCTGCACCATTTATGGCAGTAGCATCAGTGGCTCGAATAGTGCAACGCTCAAGGTGAGAGGAGCAGATACCGAGATCAACCTGTCAAGCTGTATCTATGGCTTTGGCAGCGTGACGTTGGAAGACGGTCTCGATTATGTGGTGCCCGAAGGCGGCTCCTATGACGCGAATATCGGGTACACGGTTGACAGTAACGGCAACAGATGGACCAATGGCGTGATTATCAAGGTCCTTCCCTATGTTGTTTATGATTCTGGCAACACCACGCTGACGTTCTACTGTGACAGCAAGCGCTCAACACACAATGGCGCCACCGAGACGGCATACCTCCTGAACGAGGGAGCCAACAACCCCGGCTGGTACACTGACAACAGCTGCGGGAATGTTTCGACAGCAGTATTCGACCCGTCGTTTGCCAATGCACGACCCACAAGCACCTGCCGCTGGTTCTCTAATATGTATAACCTGACCAGCATCGAGGGTATCGAGTACTTGAACACCAGCGAGGTGACCAACATGGCATACATGTTCTCTTATTGTGAAAGTTTGACGAGCCTGGACTTGAGCAGCTTCGACACGCGAAACGTGATGTACATGGAAGGAATGTTTTATGAGTGCAGCAGTTTGACAAGCCTTGACTTGAGCAGTTTTAATACTGAGAATGTGAAGAGCTTCAAGGAGATGTTTTTTGATTGCGTTGGTCTGAACAGTATGGACTTGAGTAATTTCGATACTCGGAATGCCGAGTCGATGAATGGCATGTTCTTGGAATGCAGCGGACTGACGAGCCTTGACCTGAGTAGTTTCAACACGGCAAAGGTGACGGACATGAGTTACATGTTCGACTTCTGCCGCAACCTGGTGACCGTCTATGTGGGTGACGAGTGGAGCACGACTGCAGTGACCAATTCATCCGGCATGTTCAGCGACTGCTTGAGCATCGTTGGCGGCAGGGGCACGACCTATGACGCCAACCATGTGGATAAAGCCTATGCTCACGTGGACGGCGGTCCCAGTGATCCTGGCTACTTTAGCTCGCATGTGACGTTCCTGCGTGGTGACGTGAACGGCGACAACAACGTGAGCATCGCCGATGTGACGGCCCTGATCGACTACCTGCTCAGTCACGATGCATCGTTAATCAATGTTGGCGCCGCCGACTGCAACCTCGACAACAACGTGAGCATC
>JAFRRT010000009.1 GCA_017427945.1 Muribaculaceae bacterium
AATTCTTACGAAATTTGCGTACAAGTTGTGCATACGGTGATTTGAATTTAATGTTTTGATCACCACTAAATTACTATAAATCAGCGATATGCGCAACTTTTTGAACATCTTTTTATTAACTTTTTAATCCCGCCAACGGGTTAACTCATGCTATTATGACAAGAAAAAAATCATTTTTCGCTTTATTTGTTTTTGCTTCCATGATGTCGACAATGGGCTACATGAACGCCCAAGCACAGACAAAGGAAGGGCCCGACTGGAGAAAACTCCATTACCTGTCAGAAGAAGAAATGTACACACCCGTGAGGGCCACCAACTTCACGGAGACACCCGCGCCAACCGAAGCACCCCGCTTCGTGGCAGAGTTTGAGCCCATGCAGGGCGTGACAATTGTCTATCCGCTGGGCATTCCGGTTAGCTTGGTTAAATCATTGGCCGAGAATTGCCAGGTGTACTGCATCGTGAATTCGACCCAACAGTCATCGGCTCGGTCGACTTTCACCAACGCGGGAGTGAACATGGATCGTGTCACTTTTGTGAACGCGAAAACCGACTCCTACTGGGTGCGCGACTATGGTCCCTGGTATATCTTTGCCGGCAAGAGTCCTGCCATCGTCGACAACGTGTATAATCGTCCGCGACAGAACGACGATGCGATACCCTCGGCTTTTGCCTCGTTCTGGGGTATTCCCATGTACGGCATGAACCTGACACACACTGGAGGCAACATGATGGAGGACGGACGCGGACATGGCGTTAGCGACGAATTGATCCTTCAGGAGAACAACAATAACGAGGCCAATGTGCGCCAGAAAATGCTTGACTACCTGGGCATCGACAACTACCACATCACCATCGACCCGCAGGGCGACTACATTGCCCATGTCGACTGCTGGGGAAAATACCTGGCGCCAGATAAAATCCTGATTGCGAAACTTCCGAAGAGCAACAGCAATTATGAGGACTATGAGGCCGTGGCCAATTATTTCGCCACTACCAACTGCTGCTGGGGCTATCCTTACAAGGTGTATCGCGTCGAGGAACCTGGTGGCTACACCGTCGCACCCTATACCAACAGCCTTATCCTCAACAAGCACGTCTATGTGCCGCTGGGCAGCAACAGCACTTACAATGAACGCGCACTCCAGGTCTATAGGGAAGCCATGCCCGGCTACGAGGTAGTGGGCGTGACCAACACATCCAGCAGCACCTCGTGGCTCAACACCGATGCGCTGCACTGCCGCACGCGCGGTGTGATGGACTTCAACATGCTGTTTGTAGACCACAGGAACGTGCTCTTCGGCACGCAGCAGTGTAGCGATTCCATCGCTGTCACAAGCAAGTTCATCGCCTATAGCGGTAAGCCCCTGAAAGAGGACTCACTGTTGGTTTACTACAGCATTGACAACGGTCCCTACCAGATTGCACACATGAGAGCCACCGGCAATCCCGATGAATATGTGGGCTACATCAAGGGCTATCATCAGGCTTCGGAGGTTGACTACTACGTCTTCGGCGCCGACGAGTCAGGACACCGTTATCAGCAACCAGTGTTCGGCGAATTGGAACCCCACCACTTCACTGTCAACATTTCCTTCCTCCGGGGTGATGTGAACGATGACGGCCATGTGAGCATCGCCGATGTAACAGCTCTGATCGACTATCTGCTGAGTGGCGACGCTACAGTCATCAATATTGACGCCGCCAACTGCAACCAGGACAATGAAACCAGCATAGCCGACGTCACCGCCCTCATCGACTATCTGCTGAGCGGCACCTGGAACTAAAACTCCTGCAAGGGTAAGATACATTCCTCATGCTCTCCTGGGCATGAGGGATTTTCTTTTTTGGGATTCCATTGGCTCTGTCATTGATAATGTTGCAAAATTTAATTGTTTCCACTAACTTTGCAAGTGGAAAACCCGACAAACCACTAAATCGATCACGTTATGAAGAAAGTCCTGCAATCATTCGTTCTCTTATTAGTGCTAGGTGCCCTGATGGAGCCTACAGCTGCATATGCCCAAAGCATTTATGGTGACGTTAATGGTGATATTGAGGTCAATATTTCTGATATCAATGCAGTTATTGCTATCATCATGGGAGACAATGGTCCCGCAACGGCTGCCGATGTAAACATGGATGGCGAAATTAGCATCAATGACATAAATGCGGTGATTCATATCATTCTAGGCGGAAGCCCTCCCACCCCCGATAACCACGAATATGTTGATTTGGGACTGCCCAGCGGCACGTTATGGGCGACAATGAACATTGGCGCCACCAGCCCCGAGGACTATGGCTACTATTTCGCCTGGGGTGAAACTAAGCCCAAAGGCTCCCAAGACAACTATAGCTATGATTGGAGCACCTATAAGTGGTGTGACGGTAGTGCAACCACGTTGACAAAATACTGTACCCGCAGCGACTACGGCTGGGTTGACGGCAAGACCGAATTGACTATGGGCGATGATGCCGCCTATATCAACTAGGGGGCGTTTTGGCGCATGCCCTCTGAAGAGCAGATTAGTGAACTCGTTGAACACTGTACTTGGCAATGGACGAGTCGTAACGACAATTTCGGTCGCTTGGTCATTGGTCCAAACGGCAACTCGATATTCTTACCCGCCGCAGGCTACCGCACTGGCCGTTCGCTCTATCTCGCGGATTGGAGCGGTCAGTACTGGACACGCACGCTTAGTTCCGGCACCCCAAACTATGCTTGCAGCCTGTTTTTCTATTCGCCGAACTGGTTCTGGAGCGCTGGCAGCCGCCAGCTCGGCTATTCCGTGCGTGCCGTCCGTGCGCAATAGCATTAGGAACTTCAACCTGATATAAAGAAAGCGCAACCGCTTAGAAAAAGTCGGTTGCGTTTCTTGTTTTAGGAATAATAGACTTTAATGATTTTTTCCTTAGGTTTGGCGACTTTGATGTATTCGTCGAGCGTCTCTCTAAAACCGTAAGGATCCCATTTGGATAGATAGGCAAAGACAACATTGTGAAGATCGTCCTTTGGGTTTGTGTCACCGATCATTTCAATCAGGTGGGTACAAGCCATCATCTCTGCTGCCCACAATTGCATTTTCTTCTTATCGATGAAGGGACACTTATCCTCATCTTCACCTTTGTAGTAGTGGCACAAAGCAATCACATCTTCCCTTTGCATATTGTCTTTTTATCATGTCCAAATCGGTTCAAATTAAAACTAATTGCGGGAAAGCCAAAACTTTACCAATGATGGCTGAGGAGATAGTCGATGAGCACTGTAACGTCGGCAATGGTGATTTTGCCGTCACGGTCGGCGTCGGCGGCGTTCATGTCATAGACCGTGAGTACCGAGCCCAACAGGATATCGATAAGGTCGGTCACGTCGGCAATCGTGACGTTGCCGTCCATGTTCACGTCGCCACGCATGGATGAGTGCCTGCCGGTGAAGTAGCCCGGGTTTCTCGGTCCCTCGTCGATGCGGGCATAGGTCTTGTCGGTATGGTTCGCGTCATAGGCAGTGCCTTCTGCGCCCACCAGTGCGATGCAGTTCGTGAACATGCCTTCACCCCATTCGCCATAAACATTATAGGTGGTCCAGCCTGTACCTGCATAGATGGTTCTCAGGGCCGAGCAGTTGGCAAACATGTCGTTCATGTACCAAACATTGGCGGTGTTCCAGCCCGAGATGTCAAGCGATGTCAAGCCTGTGCAGCCCAAGAACATATATTGCGTATTCTCGAGTCTGTCGGTGTTCCAACCCGACAGGTCGAGCGAAGTCAAATTCACGCAACCATTGAACATGTAGTTCATGTCGATGACATTGCCGGTGTTCCAGCCCGAAATATCGAGCGACCTCAGGCTCGTGCAGCCTGCGAACATGGCTCCCATGGTCATGACATGGCTTGTGTTCCAGCCCGTCAGGTTGAGTGAAGTCAGCTTTCGGCAACCGTAGAACATCTGGGTCATGCTGCTGACATTGGCGGTATTGAAGCCTGAGAGGTCAAGCGTAGTCAGGCTTTCACAACCACTGAACATGTAGTACATGTCGGTAACATTAGCGGTGTTCCAGCCCCTGATGTCAAGTGAGGTCAAATGATAGCAGTCGTAGAACATCAAGCCCATGTCGATGACATTGCCGGTGTTCCAACCCGACAGGTTGAGCGAGGTCAGACTCTCACAGTATTTGAACATTTCGTACAAATCGGTAACATTGGCCATATTCCAGCCCGAGAGGTCGAGCGTGGTCAGACTTGTGCAGTCGCGGAACATTCTATTTGCACTGGTCATCCCACTGGTGTTGACGCGGCTCAGGTCCATGCTTTGACAATGATTGAAATTATAGAACAGCTGAGAGCAGTCGCCGGTGAAGCTTACCTCGCTGGTGGCGGTAACGCTCTTGACTGACGTGTTTGTCACGTCATAGTCCCAATTGTCGTAACGGTCGAACTCGCCCCAGTTGAGCGTCAGTTCACCGGTTGCGCTGTTGAAGGTGTACTTGGGAGTCGAATCGCCAATGCCAGGGGCAGCGGCAGTGGCCACAGCTTGCGCTGTGAGTGCAACAAATAATGTAACAAGAAGTAATAAAGCTTTATTCATAAGCCTCAAAAGTGATAGGGTTAATGATGATAGATTCTTTTCATCGGCAAATTTAGCTCTTTTTCCTGACAATTCCCCGATAAGAAAGCCGTAAATGTAGCCGCAGACTCAATCCGGCAGAGGTTTTATCAGAAAAACCTGAACTACCTGAGGCGGTGTCACAAGAATGTTGTATCTTTGGTGAACATTACTGAACTCACCAGATGACGATGAAAAGGATTTTGATTTTGACGTGCCTGCTGGCGCTGATGGTGCCCATGCAGGCAGGCAAGCATAAAGACGACGGCCCGGTTGTGGCAGCCTATGTGACCGGATGGAATGCTGACATGCCCCTACCCGACTGCTCGGTGCTGACGCACATCAACTACGCCTTTGGCAACGTGAACAAGACCTTCGACGGCGTGACCATCCAGCGCCCCGAGCGCCTGCGCCAGTTGGCGGCGCTGAAGAAAGATCACGAGATTTATGTCGTGCTGAGCATAGGCGGGTGGACCGCCGGCGGCTTCAGCGAGATGGCTTCGACCGACAGGCGCCGCAAACTCTTTGCCAAGGACTGCAAACGCATCGTCAAGGAATATGGCCTCGACGGCATCGACATCGACTGGGAATACCCCAGCAGCAGCGAGAGCGGCATCATCTCGTCGCCCGCCGACATCGACAACTTCACGTTGCTGATGCGTGAACTGCGCAAAGCCTTGGGCAAGGAATACCTGCTCTCGTGCGCGACGATTGCCGATGGCCGCTTTGTCGATTTCAGGGCCATCGAACCTTACGTCGACCTGGTGAATATCATGATGTATGACGTGGGCAACCCACCCTATCACCACGCGTCGCTTTACCGTAGCGAGAAGTCGGGACGCGTTACGGCCCAAGAGGCCCTGCAGGCCCACCTCGACGCAGGGATGCCCGTGAACAAGCTGGTACTGGGCGTACCTTTCTACGGGCGCTCGGTCAAGGGATTCGGCGACACGTCCTATGGTGCCCTGGTCAAGCGCACCGATGTCACCCGCATGTGGGATGACATTGCCAAAGTCCCCTATCTGGTCAAGGACGGCGAGTTTGTATGCACCTACGAGGATGCTGAGTCGCTGGCATGGAAGTGCCGCTTTGTCAAGGAGAAAGGCATGCGTGGGGCGATGTACTGGGAATACCGCTGCGATGACGAGGCAGGCACCCTGCGCAACGCCGTGTGGAACGGCATCATGGGCCAGTGAACCAAGGGCCCGTATTCTCTCCTGAAAACAATGATAATCGAAAGTTTTTTAGTCAACGTTTTGTAAAAGAACGATTTTTAGGTTACCTTTGCAGTCAAACAAACAACGGGGCCCTGATGCCCCATTAAAAGTCATAGCCACAATGGAAAGTAACGCTACTGCTGTAAGATTGTATTCGCTGGGATGGCGCGAGATGCGCACCTATCTGTTTGCAATTCTGTTTATCGTCGGCAACATCGTGTTGCCGCAGTTATGCCACCTCTTCCCGCAGGGCGGCCTCATCTTGTTGCCCATCTACTTCTTCACGCTGATAGCCGCCTACAAATACGGTCTGAACGTGGGCCTGATGACCGCCGTGCTGTCGCCGCTGGTGAACTCGGCACTGTTCGGCATGCCGCCCGCAGCGGCCCTGCCCATCATTATCATCAAGGGTGTGCTGCTCGCTGTTGCCGCCGCTTGGGTGGCTAAGCGCAGCAAATCAGCCTCGCTGCTGGCGCTTATCGGTGTCGTACTAGCCTATCAACTGGTGGGCGGCCTCATCGAGTGGGCCTTGACCGGCAGCCTTGCCAGCGCACTGCAGGACTGGAAGTTGGGCTATCTCGGCATGATTCTGCAAGCCATCGGTGGCTGGCTGGTGCTGAACCTCCTGCTTCGCAAGTGAGTTCACCCGCGCCCCCTACCCGACCGAGAACTAACAAAAAATCCCTGAGGGCTTTCCCCCAGGGATTTTTGTGTCTTGAGAACCGGCGTTGCTGTTACTTCACCAGAATCTTCTTGCCGTTGTGGATGTAAATGCCGCCAGCCCTGGGAGCCTCAGTGGGAACACCCATCAAGTTGTAATACAGGCCATCGCCCTGCTGAGCGGCCTCAATTTCCTCGACAGCGGTATCTTCCTGGTGAGGAGGCATGAAGATGACAAGGCCCTTAGTGGGATCGTCCACCTGATGATAGATGACCTCCTCGATGCTCTCCTCGTCCTGCACCGTGACATTCCAGGTGTTGCCCTGAGCCCAAACGGTGCCTGTGCCGTTGTTGTACAAGTCATAGAAGGCATCATTGAATCCGTTGTTCACAAAGGTGTTGTTGCCGGGATTGTAGTCCTCGGCCTCGGGATCCTCGATCTTACCCAAGTTGACGTTGGGAGAGCCGGTTACAATGGTGATGCCCCAGAAGCCGCCTTCCATCCAGTTGCCCTCGATGTAGATGTTACTCTCGCTGCTGCTGTCATAGACGCTGATGCAGCTGCCACCGTTGTTGGGGTTGGTCTCGTAGCGGTTGTCAATCATCACGTTGTTGCGGATGATGGCGTCAACACCTCCAATGGTGGTGATACCGTAACGGTTGTCGGCGATGTAGTTGTTCTCCACGATGTTGGTGCCGCTGTGGGCAAGACCCATCATGTTGCTCAGAGCGATGCCGCCCGACATGGTGAACTGGCCTCCAATCACCTGGTTGTCGGCGATGAGGACATCATAGTCGCCGCCCACGGTCATGTTGATCTGCGGCTTGTTGCGGTTGCTGGTCACATTGTGCCAGAACACGTTGTTGCGGATGATGATGCCCACGGGGTTGGTGGCACCGTTGCCGATGGCGTTGACATCGCACTCGATGAAGTAACAGTTCTCCACGATGTTGTTGTCGCACGAGGCATTGAAGCCCAGGGCGCCCGAGCTGTTCATCTTGCCGTTGTACTGGTAGAAGGTGCAGTTGTCGGCGTGCAGGCTGCTGTTCACGCCGCCAAAGGTCACACCCACATACTCAAAGGTCACGTTCTTGAGGTTGGCATTGCCGTTGTCGCCCAGCATCCAAAAGCCCTTGGGGTTGGAACCCTCGACATCGCGGGTCACGACCGCGGTGTCGACAGGAGCGAAGTCAGCATCACCGTTAATGTAAACCCTCACGCCATTAGCCATCTTGATGACAGCGTTGTTGTCCATCTGCAGCACGTCGCCCTCACTGATGGTGAACTCCTCGGCCACGAGGTAGGAACCGTCGTCCTGCAAGGTCACACCGGTACCCTCAATCTGGCTCAAAGAATTAAAAGTGTACACAGTGCCGTTGCCGTCGCTCACGAAGCCCTGTGCCATCGCTCCGGCAGCCATCGCCGCCAAGAGCAGGAATGCGTAAAATTTCTTCATGTTGTTTGATGATTGATAGTTAATAAAAATATGTAATTAGCCCATGTAGACGTTTAAAATCCTTTCCATGTCTGCAGCCAGAAGTCGTGCGCCATCTGCTGCCAACGATAGGCAGCGGCACCTAGGCAGTCTGCGGTATAGTCGTTGAGCAATGCCGCGGCCTTGCCCTTGTCGGTGGCGTTAAGTTCCTGCCATGTGCGCTCTATCATGGGCAGCTCGCGCAGCCCTTTCTCCAGGAAGTGGTCACGCGCGGGCTCGAGCACCTTGCGGAAAGCACCCCAACGCAGCGATGCCAAGCGGTTGGCCTTGCGGAACTGCCAAATGACCGTGTTGTCATCTTCGCCGCTGTGGCCGCACACTTTCATTGAAGACGGCAGGTCGGTGTTGCCGCAGAAGATGGGGAATCTGGGGCTCTGGCCCGGGTTGTCAAATGCCACCCATGCTACACCGCCCACCTCGTCGGGCAGCCAGTTGCGCAGTTGAATGACGGTACTGTAGGAGCACCACGGCACGCTCACCGTGCGCGTCCATTTCATGGCCGAGTCGCCCATGGCATAGTACATCGCCAGCTGCTCGTTGGTAATCCACGGGTTGGCGACGGGCGAAACGATGCTGTCGGGCTCGGTCTCGACGATGTTCCCCTGTTTGTCTTTGCGCTTGGGGTTGGGAATCTTGTGGCGGGCGCTCAGGTCGAGCGGCGTCCCTTCATAGTAGCTGCCCAGCAGGCGTGAGACGTCTTCGACGCTCACCTTCTTGTCAGGCTTGACGCTCACGGGCAGGTTGCTGATGGTATCGGTCAGATTCAGCGAGGGAGCGAGTTGCTGCATGATGTACAGCTCACGTATGCTGTAATTCTTCACCTCCTTGAGGTAGTTCCCGCCGCTGTAGGCCTTCCAGAAGCAGAACGGCTCCTTGCCGTCCCACAATTTCAGCTTTTTGGCGACCTCAAACACGTTGTCTGATGCCATGTAGTGGTCCGGGTCACTCAGGTCAAGCGCGCCGATGCGGGAGATGTTGGCAGACACCGCAATCTCATCATCAGGGATGCGAACGGCGGCCCACACGCCGCCCACCTTCTTCGGG
Source organism: Muribaculaceae bacterium (assembly GCA_017427945.1). Classification (GTDB taxonomy): domain Bacteria; phylum Bacteroidota; class Bacteroidia; order Bacteroidales; family Muribaculaceae; genus Sodaliphilus. Next base: position 9,020 of record JAFRRT010000009.1, read on the forward strand.
CCTTCGCCGAAAATCTCAAAAATCCACACCTCGTCTTTGTCGGCAATCGTCAGGCACTCGCCGCTGTCACCGTAGCCATATTTCTTGACCAGTTCGCCCATCAGGCGGATGGCCTCGCGCGCGGTGGAGCAGCGCTCCAGAGCGATGCGTGACAGTTCCTCGATCATGAAAATGCCCTGCGCGTTGCGCAGCGTGTCGCGGCCGCTGATAGTTGTCTCGCCCATCGCCAGCTGCTTCTCGTTCAGGCAGGGATAGGCGGTGTCAAGGTAGCGGTAGGTGTGGCGCACCTGCGGAATCACGCCCAGCCGCGGCATACCCGTGCTGTCATTGGCGGCACGTGTGTGGAAACGGTTGCGATAGACCGCCGTCACCGTGTCACGCTCATAGTCGCGTGCCGGCACAATCGCCATCCACGTGCGGTAACGTGCGTCACAGGTGTGCGACGTGATTACCGACCCGTCGGCGCTTGCCGACTTGCCCACCATGATACTCGTGCACGACTCTGTCATGCGCTCAGCATCCTGGGCGTTGACCATCAAATTACAAGCCATCAACATGAGGACGGCAACAATCATCTTTTTCATATCTTATTTCAGTTTATTATCATCGGTTGCTGTTATCTCGGGGACAAAGATAGTGCAAAACAAGAGAACTTGTTTGATTTCCGCCTGTGAATCACGATAAATGAAGCATTTTTAACTGCTGCTCCATATTTAAGCCCTTTTTGCATCAGACCACCAAAAATGTTAGTTTTATATTAATTTAACTGTATATATGCTATGGATTTGGTAGGTTATTATTATCTTTGTGGCAATAAAAATGCGGTTTTCCTTTTTGTGTAGCATAAAACAAACACATTTTGAAGCTTCATTTTTACCCCTTGTGATTGATTGAGAATACTAATTATTTATTAACTTTTAAACTTAATAACTTAAAAATGAGAAAATTAACTTTTATTTTGTTTGCATTGATTGCAGGCAGTTTTGCTATGCAAATGAACGCCGCTCCCGGTAAAGCCCCTGCGCGTTCCGCGATTTACCACAGCGATCAGGGATTTACCCGCTTGGGCAACACGTCAATTTTTTACGACATCTCGCGCCGCTCGGCTTCAGGCCCTGGCTACCAGTATGGTATCAGCATCCTCGGTAGGGTGAACAACACTACCAGTTATATCTACGACTATGACTATTATTCATCCACCTACGAGAACAATGGTCCTGGTGCAGGTTTCATCGCTGCCTTCCAGGTAAACGGTGGCACAGCTGACTATCTGGACGCCCGTAACGGTTACGGCACGACCATCGACAATGTGCGCATGACCGCTCGTCTTGAACCCCAGGGCGATGTTGCAGCCCGCGTCGTGTACACCTTGACCAATAACAACGATCATGCTGTGACGGTGAATGCCGGTGTTTGGGGTGACATCATGATTGGTGACAACGACGAGGCTCCGCTAGAGTGCATGCGCAACACCTACAACGGTGCAACTTATGGCATCAAGATGAAGTACAGGGACGCTGAGAACACCCCGCTGCTGTGCGCCCTCTTCGGCGACCATGTGACTGGTGTGACCGCTGCCGATACCTGCTGGTTCGGATTCTACAGCTCTAACTGGCACCCCAATGAAATCTGTGGTGCTTACTCAAGCACTATCTATCCCTCGACCAACCACAACTGGGATCAGTCTTATGCTCAGTACTACATGATTGAGAACGGCACCTACGACAGCGGTCTGGGTTTCTGCTGGACTGGTCGCGACATTCCCGCTCACGAGAGCATTGAGCTGTCCTACCTGATCAGCGTCGGTGAGGTTGACTTCCTTGAGCCCTTCAACCCCGATCCCGATCCCGAGCCCGATGAGCCGCAGCCCGTCTTCACCTATAACATCCAGGCCTATGACTGCGAGGGTTGGAATAACTACGGTGCTCCTCATCCCGTCAAGGTTTGGGGTGAATATGTGCATGCCTATGGCCAGAACGGCTATCTGGAGTATCAGGTTGACGATGAGAACACCTGGCACACTATTGGTGAACTCATCTCTGGTGCCGAGGATGGCTATGAGTTCGACTTTAACGTTAGCTACAACCCCAACCGCACCACCGACCACGTGGTTGCAGTGCGCTACAACGATGGCTTGGGCAACACTGTTCCGTTGGAAGGTCTGACTTGGGTTGACGTTCGCTCCTATCCTGTAAGCCAGTACATTAACACCTACGAGTATACCGGCTCTCCCGTGAGCTTCGTTGTAAACGTTAACGGCGAGGACATTGTCATTGGTGCTAACGACGAGTATATCAATGAAGGCACTTACAACGTAGTTGTTGCCCAGGGTGCATTTGCTGAGGGCACCATCGGCGTGCTGTCGATTTCCTTCACGATTTCGAAACCCACCGCTGTTGAGGAGATTTCGGTTGCTAACGAGGAGAATGGCGCATGGTACACCATCGACGGTCGCCGCATCACTGCTCCCAGCCAGCCCGGTATCTACATCCGCAACGGCAAGAAGTATTACGTGAAGTAATTCACGACACTTTAACACCGCATTAAAAAGCAGCCCCTGCCGTCAATGGCAGGGCTGTTTTTTTGTTAAAGTCGTTAAAGTCTTGCAAAGGTAGTGCTTTATTTTGAACTTTTCACTATCGTTGACCTTCGGTCGAAATTAGGCTGCGTCTCAACAATGGCAAGAAAAAATTTGTTTTTCTTGCCATTGTGTTCGACTTGCACTAATTTTGCAGCCTGATTCAATGAGTTTGGGGTGCTTCCTGAGAGATGGGGGCTGAGAACATACCCATTGACCTGATCCGGACAATGCCGGCGTAGAGAACAACTTATTAATTAAAACAATGAAGAAGACTTTTTTAGCGGTTGCCACCATGATGGCGACCCTTGGTGCGGCGGGACAGACTGCCGCGACCGACACGGTACCCTCCATCGCTCTGAGCGAGGTGGAGGTGCTGGGAACCCGTGCCTCTGAGAACACTCCTGTAGCATTTACCAACGTAACGGGCAAGCAACTGGCTGCCGAGAACCACGGCCTGGACATCCCCTTCCTGCTGGCGATGACGCCGAGCGTTATCACCACCAGCGATGCGGGTGCCGGTGTGGGATACACGTCGATGCGCGTGCGCGGCACCGATGCCACCCGCATCAACATCACGGTGAACGACATCCCGCAGAACGATGCCGAGAGCCACAGCATCTACTGGGTGAACACGCCCGACTTTGCCTCGTCGGTGCGCGACATCCAGGTGCAGCGCGGTGCGGGCACCTCGACCAACGGCTCGGGTGCCTTTGGCGGCAGTGTGAACATCCGTACGCAGTCGTTCTCCCGCGACCCCTATGCCGAGGTATCGGGCAGCTACGGCTCGTTCAACACCAACAAGGAAACCCTGCGCCTGGGTAGCGGCATGCTGGGCGACCACTGGGCATTTGAGGCCCGCCTGTCGCACATTGGCAGTAACGGTTACCGTGACCGCGCGAGCAGTGAACTGACGAGTTACTTTGGCCAAGCGGGCTATTACAACGACCGCACGTCATTGCGCTTCATCACCTATGGCGGCAAGGAAGATACTTACCATGCCTGGGACGGCATCAGCCGCGATGACCTTACCAACAACCGCACCTACAACCCCAACGGCGAAATCAAGCACGACGGCAAGGTGACGGGCTTCTACAGGGACCAGAAGGACATCTACCGCCAGACCCATTACCAGTTGATTTTGAACCAGACGTTCAGCCCCCTGTGGAAACTCAACGTGGCGCTGCACTATACCGACGGCTTTGGCTATTACCAGGAATACAAGAACGCACGCACGCTCAAGGAATACGGTCTGGAGCCTGTCGTAACACCCGAGGGCACCCTCAAAAAAGCAAGCCTCGTGCGCAAGAAATGCGTTAACAGCGACTTTGGCGGCGGCGTGTTCTCGTTGCTATACAGCGGAGAGAGATTGGCAGCCACGTTGGGCGGCGGCATCAACCGCTACAGCAACGACCACTATGGACAGGTCATCTGGGTAGAAAACTACACCAGCACACTGGCACCTGACCACGAGTATTACCGCAACAACGGACGCAAGACCGACTACAACATCTACATCAAGGGCAATTACATAATTACCCGCGGACTGAGCGCTTATGCCGACCTGCAGTTCCGCCACATCAGCTACCGCATCACGGGCGACAACGACAAGTGGGACTGGACGGCAAGCCCCGAGCACCTGCAAGTGCTCGACATCGACGAGCCGTTCAACTTCTTCAACCCCAAGGCGGGTTTGAACTGGCAGATAGATGCGAAAAGCCGCGCCTACCTCTCGTTTGCCGTGGCACAGAAGGAACCAACGCGCAACAACTATACCGACGGTCTGTTCCTGGAGCATCCCAACAGCGAGAAACTTTATGACTGGGAAGCAGGCTACGAGTTCCACACAGGCAACTTCTTGGCAAGCGCCAACTTCTATTACATGAAGTACAAGGACCAGCTCGTGCTCAACGGTAAAATCAACGAGATTGGCGAACTGATGGCCGAGAACGTCCCCGACAGCTACCGCATGGGCGTCGAGCTGATGGCGGGCTACCGCTTTACCGACTGGCTGCGCTGGGACGTGAACGCCACCTTCAGCCGCAACCGCATCAAGGACTATGTGGGCTATGTGAGCGACTATGACGCCGACACGTGGGACGACATGTGGACGCAGACCGCCGTCGAGAAAGGCTCCACCACCATCGCCTTCTCGCCCAGCATGACCTTGGGCAGCATGATTACCTTGGACTATAAGGGCTTTACAGCCACACTGCATTCGCAGTATGTGTCGCGCCAGTACCTCGACAACTTCGAGCGCAAGGAGGACTCACTGGATCCCTTCTTTGTCAACAATCTGGACCTGGCGTACACTTTCAAGTTGCCGCACATCCGCAGCATCACAGCGGGTGTCACCGTCTATAACCTGTTTGACGAGAAGTACGAGACCAACGGCTATTCGCAGACCTGCGCCCTATATCCCGGCGGCAGCAAGGAAAGCGGTTACACGCTCTACAGCGATCCCCGCTTCTACCCCATGGCCGGCATCAACGCCTTGGGCTACGTCACTTTCCGCTTTTGAGATACTATCGCCCGTAACGATAACCGCCTGCAAGCAGGCGGGAAATTAATCAAATTACATTTTAGAATTGCGACACAACAGTTAAGAATTTTATTTTAAATGTTTAATTTCCCGTGCGTTAGCACGGTTAATCATGAAGGCGGATGCAACTAGAAACTAGGGACCAGAAACTAGAAACTAAATGGAATACTTCAGTGACATCACTTGGGTCCAGGCCATCGATATGGCGGGCCTGGTGCTGGGACTCGTTTACCTGTGGCTCGAGTTCAAGGCAAGCATCTGGCTGTGGCTGGTGAGCGTCATCATGCCCATCGTTCACGGCTACCTGTATTGGGCAAGAGGGCTGTATGCCGACTTCGGCATGGAAGTCTATTACGTGCTTGCTGCCATCTATGGCTACGCCATGTGGCGCTGGGCGCGAAGCAATGGAAAGAGCGAGAAAGCCGCCGAACGCCCCATCACGCGCTTCCCGCTGCGCCGCGTTTTGCCTGTGGCACTCATCGGGCTGGCGCTGTGGGGCATCATCTATTGGATTCTGATTACCTGGACCGACAGCAGCGTCCCCGTGTGCGACAGCTTCACCACCGCCCTGAGCATGGTTGCGTTGTGGGCGTTGGCTCAGAAGTATGCCGAGCAGTGGCTGTTGTGGCTTGTCGTGGATGCCGTCTGCACAGTCCTTTATATCTACAAGCAGATACCTTTTACCGCCTGCCTCTACGGCTTCTACACCGTCATGGCTGTGCTGGGCTACCGCCAGTGGCTGAAAAAAATCCCCACCACTGCTCAGACAACATAGACAAATCTATTTTTTCAAACAACACAGACAACTTATCATGACAAATGGGGACAACAATATTGTTGTCTTTGTTGTTAATCGGGTTGTCTTTGTTGTCTGACTTCCTGGATGTAGTCGAAGAGTTGTTTGTAGAAGGGGTGGCGTGTCATGGTGGGGGCGTCGCCCAGGATGAAGAGTTTCATGCGGGCACGCGTGATGGCGACGTTCATGCGGCGCAGGTCACGCAGGAAGCCGATCTGCCCCGTGTCGTTGGCGCGTACCATCGATATAAGAATGACATCGCGCTCCTGACCTTGAAAACCGTCTACGGTGTTGACCGAAATCAGGTGGCGGAAAGGCTTGAAATAGGCACGTTTCTTGATGAGGCGCCTCAGGTATTGCACCTGGGCGCGGTAGGGCGAGATGATGCCCACGTCGATGCGGTCGTCAAGGATGCGCTGTTTGCCGATGCGCTGAAAATAGATTTGTAACAGGCTAAGGGTGAGGTTTGCCTCGCCCTTGTTAATTCGTCCGAAAGTCTCGCCGACAAACTGCTCCCTGAAGTCGTCGCGCTCGTCCTCGCTCAGGTGGATGGTCGAGGTATCGAACCACAGGATGGGCGCGTCGCCCTCGTGGATAAGGCGGTGCGCGACCTCGGGCGCCGACTTCATCTTGCCATGGTAAAAATAGTCGCTGCTGAACTGCATGATTTCGTCGTTCATGCGATACTGCACCTCGAGCAGCGAGACACACTCGGGTTTGTTCTCGACGATACGCTCCATGAGCGTTTTGCCCAGCCCGCCTTTCAGCGCCTCAAGGCTCTTGACGGTAGGCGGCAGTTGGCAATGGTCGCCGGCAAAGATGACGCGGCTGGCACGGCGGATGGGTACCCAGCATGCCGCTTCGAGCGCTTGGGCCGCCTCGTCGATGAACACGGTGCCGAACTTTTGGCCATCCAACAACTTGTTGGCCGCCCCAACGAGGGTTGAAGCGATGACGCGCACCTGGCCGAAGATGTCAGCGTTGATGCGCACCTCGAGCTCGACTGCCAACTCTTTCAGGCGGTCAAGACGCTGGTGGAAGCGTTCGCCCGTTTCGCGGCGCCGTCGCCGCATCTCACGCATGGTGCGTCGCAGTTGCCATAGCTTGGGATAGTCGGGGTGATCGGCAAAGCGGTGCTCATAGGTGAAGCTCAGCATCTTGTCGTTGACACGCGTGGGGTTGCCAATGCGCAGCACCGGCACGCCGCAGTCCACCAGCTTCTCGCTAATCCAATCGACGGCGGTATTGCTCTGGGCGCACACCAGCACCTGCGTCTCACGCATCAGCGTTTCGTTAATGGCCTCGACCAGCGTCGTGGTCTTGCCCGTGCCGGGAGGACCGTGCAGCACACGCACGTCCTTGGCGCGCAGCACGTCGTTGACGGCACGTTCTTGGCTGGCATTGAGCCACGGGAAACGCATCGCCTCAAAAGTGAACGTCTGGGCAGGCTGATGGCTGTAGAATAAGTCGCGCAGATAGGCCAAGCGGTTGCCCTTGGCACCCATGACACGCTCCAGAGCATCGAACATGATGCGGTAACTTGTCTCGTCGAAGAACAGCTGCACGCCAACAGCCGACTGGGCATTTTGAAGTTCCAGCGCATGCCCTTCGGGGATGGTGACGACCATGCGGTCGCCGTCAACAAAGGAAATAGCTCCCGTGAAGTTGTAAAAGTGGATATTCCCCACATGTTTAAGGTCACCATTAGCCGTCTCGACATTGAAGAACACCACAGGCTTGCCGTACTCGAAATTGTGGTCAATGTCCTCATCGGCCTGGCGCGTCACCTCGATGCAGTACTGGTTCAGCGAGTTGTAGTAGGTGCGGCCCACGCGCAGCGGGAACCAGGCGTCGCCACGCGTCACTTTGCGGGCAAGGCCCATGCTCTGAGTGTGCAGACGGTAGGCTTCCTTCTCCTCCTGATATTCCACTTGGAGCAGGTGCCGCAGTTGCTGTAGTTGCGCTATGGCCGAGTTATGACTCATTGTCGTGGCTTTACGCTTGCAAAGTTACAACAATTAGTCAGCGCCTCAACAAAACCAAATTAAAATTTGGTTATGTGTCCAACTTGCACTAACTTTGCAGGCTAAATTGTTGTGCTGTTGTATGGCACGACCCAAATACTTAAATATCAAAGGTTTATTATGATTAACATCAAGTTTCCTGACGGCAATGTGAAACAATATGAGGACGGTGTAACGCCTCTCGACATTGCCAAGAGCATTAGCGAAGGCTTTGCACGTAACGTGCTGGCCGCAACATTAAACGACGAGGAATGGGATATTTCACGCCCCATTTGTATGGATGGCGATATCAAATTCTTCAAGTGGGAAGACAAGGAAGGCAAGCACGCCTTCTGGCACACATCGGCACACTTGCTCGCCGAGGCGCTGCAAGAGCTTTATCCGAACGTCCAGTTCGGTATCGGTCCCGCCATTGAAAACGGTTTCTATTATGACATCGATACAGGTGGCACCCCGTTGACCGACGCCGACTTTGAGAAGATTGAAAAGAAGATGTTGGAGCTCGCCCAAAAGGACGAGACCGTTGTTCGTGCCGACATCAGCAAGGCCGACGCGCTGAAGTTCTTCGGCGACAAGGGCCAGACCTTGAAGTGCGAACTCATCAATGACCTGGAAGATGGTCACATCTCCACCTATACACAGGGCAACTTCACCGACTTGTGCCGTGGCCCGCACATCCCCTCGACAGGTTCCATCAAGGCCGTGAAGGTGATGTCGATCGCCGGTGCTTACTGGCGCGGTGACGAGACCCGCCCGCAGTTGACCCGCGTCTATGGTATCACCTTCCCCAAGAAGAAGATGCTTGAGGAGTACCTCGTACGAATTGAGGAAGCCAAGAAGCGTGACCACCGCAAGCTCGGAAAGGAGATGGAACTGTTCGCCTTCTCGCCCAAGGTGGGCCAGGGTCTGCCCCTGTGGCTGCCTAAGGGAGCCGCTCTGCGCAACCGCCTGCAGGAGATGCTGGCCAAGATCCAGAAGCGCTACGGCTACCAGCAGGTCATCACCCCGCACATCGGTAACAAGCAGCTGTATGTGACCAGCGGACACTATGCCAAGTACGGCAAGGACTCGTTCCGTCCCATCACCACGCCCGAGGAGGGTGAGGAGTACATGCTCAAACCCATGAACTGCCCCCACCACTGCGAGATCTACAAGACCGCTCCCCGCAGCTACCGTGACCTGCCCATCCGCTATGCCGAGTTCGGTACCGTTTACCGCTATGAGCAGAGTGGCGAGCTGCACGGCCTGACGCGCGTGCGCAGCTTCACTCAGGACGATGCCCACCTGTTCTGCACCCCCGACCAGTTGAAGCAGGAGTTCCTGGGCGTGATGGACATCATCTCGTTCATCTTCAAGGTATTCGGTTTCAACTACGAAGCACAGATTTCGCTGCGTGACCCCAACAACAAGGAGAAGTATGTGGGCTCCGAAGAAAACTGGGAGAAGGCAGAGCGCGCCATTATCGAGGCCTGTGAGGAGAAGGGTCTGGTCGCCAAGCAGGAGACCGGCGAGGCCGCTTTCTATGGCCCCAAACTCGACTTCATGGTCAGGGATGCCCTGGGCCGCAGCTGGCAGTTGGGTACCATCCAGGTGGACTACAACCTGCCCGAGCGCTTTGAGCTCGAGTACACCGGCGCCGACAACCAGAAGCACCGTCCCGTAATGATTCACCGTGCACCCTTCGGCTCGCTGGAGCGCTTCGTTGCCGTGCTGCTTGAGCACACCGCCGGCAAACTGCCGCTGTGGCTCGTGCCCGACCAGTGCGTGGTACTTCCCATCAGCGAGAAGTTCAACGACTATGCACACCACGTTGCCGACGAACTGAACAAACTCGACGTGCGTGCTATCGTCGATGACCGCAACGAGAAAATTGGTCGCAAAATCCGTGACAACGAGCTCAAACGCATCCCCTATCTGCTCATCGTGGGTGAAAAAGAAGCAGGATGTGAAGAAATTTCTATAAGAAAACAGGGCGAAGGTGACCAAGGTTCGAAAAAAATTACTACCTTTGCGGCCGATATTAATCGCGAAGTGGCCGAAATGACCAACTTTTAAGCCATTTCCGTGCGACCTATGTCGTGTGGAAGTGCTTGATTGTCACGATAATACTAACAATTGTAAAACTGCTGAATGAACAAAAAACCGTATCGCCCAGGGCCTAAGCGCCCGAGCAATGCCACCAGGCCAAAAGGCCGTAACCGCCAAATGGGCGGCAAAAAAGAAGACACCAACCTGATCAACGACGAAATTCGCTGCAGCGAGGTGCGCCTGGTGGGTGACAACGTGGAGCAGGGTATCTATCCAATCGATAAGGCCCTGAAAATCGCCGAGGAGCAAGAACTGGACCTCATCCTCATCGCCCCTCAAGCCGAGCCTCCCGTGTGCCGCGTGATGGACTACCAGAAGTTCAAGTTCCAACAGCGCAAACACGCCAAGGAACAGAAGGCCAAGTCCACCAAACTCGTGGTCAAAGAAATTCGTTTCGGACCACAAACCGACGAGCATGACTACAACTTCAAGTTGAAACATGCCATCGGGTTCCTCAAGGAGGGTGCCAAAGTGAAGAGCTACGTCTTCTTCAAGGGACGCTCCATCCTGTTCAAGGAACAGGGCGAGGTGCTGCTGCTCAGGTTCGCCAACGACCTGGAAGAATATGGCAAGCTGGACCAGATGCCGGTTCTCGAGGGCAAGCGCATGACCATCATGCTGTCGCCCAAGAAGCCCGGCAGCAAGAAAAAAGAGGCAAAAGACGCAACCGCGCCCGAAGCCCCCGCTCAGCAGGCTGACGACAACACTCCCGTTGAGGAGTAAAACGTGAAGAGAGAAGAGCATCAGGCTTGGTAAGTGCCTGGTCTCGATTAATTAATAACATTTTTTAAACTAAAACAAAATGCCAAAAGTTAAGACGAATTCCGCTGCGAAGAAAAGGTTCACCTTTACCGGCACCGGAAAGATTAAAAGAAGACATGCTTACAAGAGTCACATCCTGACCAAGAAGAGCAAGAAGCGTAAACGTAACCTGGGTAAGATGAGCATCGTTGA
>JAFRRT010000010.1 GCA_017427945.1 Muribaculaceae bacterium
CAGTCCTGAGGCGCAACCGCGCACGCCGTGGGCAAGATGCAGCCAGCCTTGCGGTGTCTTGATGGGGTGGGGACCCTCACCGTTTTTCACTTCCATGATGGTGTGATAGTGGCGCGCGTTGATGATTTTCTCATCAACGATTTCGGCATGGGTGATATCTTCCACCAGTGCCCAGCCGATGCCGCCGCCGCTGCCTGCGTCGATGAAGCCGTCTTGGGGACGGGTATAGAAGGCGTACTTGCCGCCGACAAACTCGGGGTGAAGCACCACGTTGCGCTGCTGGCTCTTGCTCTTGAGGTCGAGCAGGCGTTCCCAGGTCTTGAGGTCGCGGGTGCGGGCAATGCCGGCAGTAGCCGTGGCGGCGCTCAGGTCGCCCGGGCAAGTGTCATCGTGACGTTCTGCGCAAAAGATGCCGTAGATCCAGCCGTCTTCATGGGCCGTGAGGCGCATGTCATAGATGTTGGTGGCGGGAACCACATCATCGGGCATCGTGATGGGCTCGGGCCAGAATCTGAAGTTGTCCACGCCGTTTGGACTCTCGGCCACAGCGAAGAACGACTTGCGGTCGGCGCCTTCAACCCTCACAACAACCACATATTTGCCCTGCCACTTGATTGCGCCTGCATTGAGCGTCGCGTTCATCATGATGCGCTGCATCAGGTAGGGGTTGTCCTGCTCGTTGAAGTCATAGCGCCACTCCAGCGGAGTATGCTCAGCGGTGATGATGGGATTCTTGTATTTCTCGTAGATGCCGTTGCCCCAAGCGAGGGGTTCATTCTTGCGGTTCAGTAACTCCTCGTGATGCTTGCGCAGGGCGGCAATTTTATTCTTGAATTCACTCATTATATTGTGGTTTTTTAGTTTCTAGTCCCTAGTTTTTGGTCCCTAGTCCCTAGTTGGCATCCGCCAACTGTTCACTGTTCACTGCTAGTTTTTACTTGCTCCTCAACTGGTCCATGAGCCACTGCAACCATTCGTCCCACTGTTCCTGGTACCAGAAGTGGGCCGTCTGCTGATAGACACTCAACTTCTTGGGGGCGGTTACCACGTTATAGGTCGCATAGGCCGTGGTGGGAGGCACCACGTCGTCGTTGTAGCCAAACGAGAACCAACCCGGGCAGGTGATGCGGCGGGCGAAGTTCACGCCATCGTAATAACGCGAGGTCTCAATCTTGTCCTGACTGGCTTTGCGCTGCTCGGGCGACATCCAGTAAAAATAATGGGGCCAACCGCAAGCCACGCCCTGGAGCGAAGCCGTGTGGTCGCACAGGGCCGAGTGCACGGCACCGTAGCAACTCACGCGCTTGTCGAGTCCGGCCGTTGCCAGCGACAGGAAACCGCCTTGGCTGCTGCCCGTCACGCCCAGGTTCTTGCCGTCCCAGTCGGTGTATTGCTCAATGTAGTCGATGGCGCGCACGCAACCCACAATGACGCGCTTGTAATAACTCTTGTCACGGTCGTCCATGCCAAATTCCCAATAGCAGTTGAGAGCGCCGTTAGCCAGGTTGTCATAGACGCTCTGCGGCATGGTCACGTCGATGCCGTGGATGCCGATTTCGAGAGTGATGAAACCTTGAGAAGCAGTATAGACATCACCTTGATAGGGACGAACACCGGCTCCGGGCACACGCAGCAGGGCAGGGTATTTGCCGGGCTTGACAGGCTCGCACAGGATGCCATAGGTGCGGCTGCCCCAACGCACGTTGTGGAACGAGACTTGATAGACGTTCACGTCTTGTGTGCAACGCTCGGGCAGCAATGTCTTGGTGGGCTCTAGTTTGGTCCAGCGGGCCTCCTCAATGGCTTTGGCCCAGAATTGGTCGAAGTCTTTAGGGTCAACTGTAGTGGGCTTCAGTTTCTCGGGCGAGTAGGCTGCGGTGCACCATGCCGAGTAATCCTTGCCACCCACGTGGGCGGTGACTTTCAGGCGATAAAAGCCAGGGGTCTTCATCTGGCCCGTATAGGTCATAGTTCCCTTTTTCAAGGTGGTTGATTTCTTCACGTCAGGATACATCTCGGGACCCGCCTCATAGTCGATGTCCACGTTATCGAGCAACGTGCCCGAGCGGCGCACCTCGACATTGAACTTGCATTTTTCGCCCACTTCATAGTTCCAGTCCTGATGGTCTGGTTCCACGGTGACCACGATGTTGTTACCTCTGATTTGCGCTTCAAGCGGCAGCACCACTAGGAGCAGCAATAAGCACAATAGTTGACGTTTCATCTAGATAATGTTATTAGGTTGTTTAATGTGGCAAAATTAAGTATATTTCCCTAATTGGAGTGGTACTATTTTTACTAACTCTTGTACTTTTTTTATATTTTTGAGCCTTTAAATTAATCAAAAGTGGGTAAAATGTCATGTAAAATATTATTTTGTTATCATATTGATTAAATAAATAATGAATGCGTTGTCGATATGTGCTGACGTGGCATCTCGCGTCTGGTTATATCATCTCTTAGTTTTAAGAATCATACTATGATAGCGTAAAGCAGCGATGATGGTCATGACAATTCACTAGTTCTTCGGCACTTAGAGCGCTCTTAAACTCTCATGTCACGCTAGTTAAATTATCTTTTTTGTGGAATTCTGACGAAGCGGTAACGGATAGGGCATTCTGTTTCTTGGCTTTAGTGACCTGAATCTTGTTAAGCAACGGTATTCAGTCAAAATGTTAAGAAAGTGTCAATATAGGGCAAAAAATAGTTTAATATGTTTGATAATTCACATTAACTTTGCAACGATTATATTTTTATAGGAATATGGTCGCTGGATTGCGAGGATTATAACTCAAATCACATATCATTTTATTCATTATTCAAACCAAAACCTATGATTCTTAATTACTGTAAAAAATCTATGATTGCGGCCCTCTGCTCGCTCGCCGTGCTGAGCGTGGCGCCGCAGGCGTTTGCCGCCGGCAACGCGGGAGCGGACGTTCCCGGGCAGCAGGCACAGCAGACCAAGAGGATTACGGGTGTGGTGAGCGATGCGATGGGCCCGGTTATCGGCGCCTCGGTTGCCGTCAAGGGTACGTCCAACGGCACCAGCACCGACAACGACGGTCGGTTCTCGCTCAACGTCAGCCCGGGCCAGACATTGGTAGTGACCTATGTGGGCTATCTCGCCAAGGAGGTGAAGGTGGGCCAGCAGAACAACTACGACATCTTCATCGAGGAGGACCAACAACTTCTGGACGAGGTTGTCGTGGTGGGTTATGGTACGATGAAGAAGAGCGACATCAGCGGTTCCAGTGTATCACTGGGCGAAAGTGCTGTGAAGGGTTCTATCATCACCTCGCTTGACCAATCTCTGCAAGGTCGTGCAGCCGGTGTTACCGCTGTTCAGACCAGTGGTGCCCCTGGTTCAAGTTCTTCGATCCGCGTGCGTGGTACCGCTACTATCAACGCCAACGCTGAACCTCTCTACGTCATCGACGGTGTGATTGTTCAGGGCGGTGGCTCGTCGGGTGCCGACTTCGGTCTTGGCGACGCTCTGGGTAACGGTTCGGTTTCGACCATCTCCCCGCTGTCGACCATCGACCCCGCCGACATCGTTTCGATGGAAATCTTGAAGGACGCCTCGGCAACCGCCATCTATGGTGCGCAGGGTGCTAACGGTGTTGTCCTGATCACCACCCGTCACGGTAAGGCCGGTGAGGCTAAGTTCTCTTACAACGGTATGGTGGCCATGAACCGCCAGACCAAGCGTCTTGACATGATGAACCTGCGTGAGTTTGGTACATTCTACAACAATCTGGTTAGCCAGGGTGAGACTCAGGCCAACGCCTACTACAGCGATCCCATGATGCTGGGTAAGGGTACCAACTGGCAAGATGCCGTCTTCCGGACTGCTATCCAGCACAGCCACCAGATCAGTGCTCAGGGTGGTACCGACAAGATTCAGTACTACGTTTCCGGTTCTTACATGAGCCAGGAAGGTACCATCATCGGTTCCAAGTTCGACCGTTTCTCGGTTCGTACCAACCTTGACGCCCAACTCAACAGTTGGTTGAAGTTAGGCCTGAACGCCACGTTCTCTAATACCAACGATAACCTGAAACTCGCCGACAGTGACGAGGGTATCATCAACTACTCGTTGACCACCATTCCCTCGATTCCTATTTATAATGTGGACGGTAGTTACAGCAGCATCTCGCAGGAAGGTTACACCAACCCCAACCCTGTTGCTCTGGCATTGATGGACGAGATCCTGCTGAATCGTAAGAAATTGACTGGTAACATCTTCTTTGAGATTAACCCCAATTTCTTGAAAGACATCGTTTGGCACGCCGAACTGGGTTATGACATCTCGTCGTCGAAGGGTGAACAGTGGGAACCCACCGTTGACCTGGGTACCTGGCACCGTACCACCAACAAGAGTTCGATCCAGAAGAACTCAAGCACCTTCTGGCAGTTGAAGAACTACCTGACCTACACCAAGACCATAGCCGACCGTCACCACATGACCGCCATGCTGGGTCAAGAGTGCTGGGAGTCGAAATATGACTACTCGAGTATCGCCAACACCAACCTGCCTTCTGACGAGGTTCACAATCCCAAGTTGGGTCAGGGCTCGCCCCAAATCAACTATGGCTTTGGCAGTTCGGCGATGGCTTCGTTCTTCACCCGTTGGACCTACAGTTACGATAACCGTTACAATGCGACCTACACCTACCGCTATGACGGTAGTTCCAACTTCGGTCCCTCTAACCGCTGGGCAGGTTTCCACTCGCTCGCCGGTTCGTGGCGCTTTACCAACGAGAAGTTCATGGAGAACGTGAATTGGCTCACCAACGGTAAGTTGCGTCTGGGTTGGGGTCAGACTGGTAACTCCAACATCGGTGGTTACCTGTGGGGCACCACCATCGCGATGATTAAGTCTTCGCTGGGCACGGGCTACAAACCCCAGAACCTTCCCAACGAGAGTGTGAAGTGGGAGAAGCAGGAGCAGTTCAACGTCGGTCTTGACCTGGGCTTCCTGTATGACCGCGTCAGCCTGGTTGTTGACTGGTATCGCAAGGAGTCGAAGGACATGCTGATGAACCTGCAGTTGCCGTCTTACATGGGCACCTCGGGTAATGCTTCTTCGGCCTTGACCGCTCCCATGGGCAACTATGGCCACATCCGCAACACCGGTGTCGAGATCACCTTGACCACTCACCCCATCGTTGGCGCGTTTGAGTGGGATTCCGAGGCTCAGATTTCGTTCAACAAGAATAAACTTATCGCTCTTGACGGTACCGACAATGCCCAGATCGTGGGCTACGGTCAGTGGACCGATGTGGTCAGCGTGACCAATGTGGGCCAGAGCCTGTTCAACTTCTACGGCTATAAGACCGACGGCGTTTACACCTCACTCGAGGATATCCAGACCTCGCCTAAGGCCGAGAAGTATCCCAGCAACGGTGTGTTCTCGAAGAACACCACCGTTTGGGTCGGCGACGTGAAGTATAAGGACATCAACGGTGACGGTATCATCGACGAGAACGACCGCACCAACATCGGTTCGCCGCTGCCCAAGTTCACTTTCGGTTGGACCAACACCTTCCGTTACAAAAACTTCGACCTGAGCATCTTCATCAACGGCTCTTATGGTAATAAGGTGTTCAACTACATGAAGATGAAACTCACGCACATGAACTCGACCTGGACCAACCAACTTGTTGATGTGCTCGACTGCACCACGCTGGCTCCCATCGATCCTAACAAGGATTACTCGGCAGGCGTTGACCGTGGCGATGGCCAACTCGTTTGGAACTGGTATGATGATATCACCAATGTGCGCATCGACAAAGAAGGCAAACTGCCTCGCGCTTCGATTATGGACCCGAACGACAACGACCGCATCAGCGACCGTTACATCGAGGACGGAAGTTACATCCGTCTGAAGAACATCACCCTGGGTTACACCTTCCCCAAGCGTCTCGTCGGCAGGATCGGTCTTGAGACCTTGCGTCTGCAGGTGAATATCCAGAACTTGCTCACGATTACCGGTTATAAGGGCTACGATCCCGAAATCGGTGCCAGCACGGCATCTAATCATGTGATGGGCCTTGACAACGGCCGCTATCCGTCGCCCACGACCTATAGTTTTGGTGTTAATGTTACTTTCTAACATTCATGGTTAACGTTTTTAAATATTCAAAGGATTTAAAGATATGAAACTATTCAAGATTAAATATATCATTGCTCTGGCATTCGTTGCGCTGACCATGACTTCGTGCGAGGACTTCCTCGATCGACCCAATGAGGACAGTTACAACGCAGGGAACTACTATAAGACCGACGAGCAGTGCATTGCAGGTGTCAACTACCTGTACAACTCTCCCTGGTATGACTACCAGCGTGGTTTCTATAAAGTGGGTGAGGGTCTTTCAGGCAACCTCTACGAGGGCAATTCGCCTTACTGTGAGTTCACCCTGAATGGTACCGACCAGTACTTGGTGAACATGGCATATTCGCTGTGGGCCGTTATCGGTCACTCAAGCACCGTCTATAACTACATTAACGGCAGTAGCGGTCCTTCACAGGCTGTTAAGAACCAGACGATGGGCGAATGCCTCGTTTGGAAGGCAATGGCCTATTTCTATCTGGTTCGCTCATTCGGTGAGGTGCCCATCGTGCACAACAACACCGAGGAACTTGCAGGTGCCTATAATACCAAGGAGAAAGTTTGGCGCTCTGACGTCTATGAGTACATCATCATGACGCTCGAGAAAGCCCGTGAACTCCTTGCTGGTGTCAAGACGCCCACCAACGGCCGTGTAGACTACTATTCAGCAACCGGTCTGCTGGCCAAGGTTTACTGGATGAAGGCTGGTATCAGCGGCACCATCAATGGTGACGACATGGCCATGGCTGCCCAGTATGCCAAGGAAGTGATTGACAACAGCGGCCGCACGCTCATGGAGAACTATGAGGACATCTTCCGCGGTCACAACAACAACTGCTCTGAGAGCCTTATCGCTTGGCGTTGGACTGCCGACGGCAATGTTTGGACCGCTCAGAACTCGCTCGAGAGTGACCTGGGTATGACAGGCTTCGAGGGCTATAGTGCCACTTGGGGCGACTGGACCTGTCCTTCGGTTGACCTGCAGGAAGCCTTTGGCATCAAGTTGCTGGAGAACAGCCCCGACATGTGGCTCAACAATGTTGACACCCGCCTGAAGGCTACCATGATGCTGCCCGGTTTCACCTATTCCTACTTCTGGCGTGATCATGAGATGAACAGCACTACCCATGAGATGGGCTTCGATTATCTGAAGTTTATGTTCGACACCGATTATAACAAGTCGGCTGGCGGCCAACTCAACTCGGGTACCGGTTCCAACTGTGTGAAGCACCTGTACGGCAACACTGCCGACCATGTTGCTGAGTTCGGACATTCTGATGACCGCATGGCTAGTTCGCTGTCGACCCACTTGCTCCGTCTTGCCGACATTTATCTGATTTATGCCGAGGCCAAGATGGGGACTGCCAAGTCGACCTCCGACGGTAGCGCCATCGACGCATTCTATGCAGTGCGCCATCGCGCAATCAAGAACGCCCAGCGTCCCAGTGTCATCACATTTGACGACATCTGGAAAGAGCGTCGTCTGGAACTCGCCTTCGAGGGTGACCGCTGGTTTGACTATGTGCGCGTATCTTACTTCGATCCCGACTTCTGCATTGCCGAACTCGTGTCTCAAAAGCGCAGCACTTTCTATGGCCTGAGCGACATTTACAAGACCTATGCCGAGACCGGTATCTGGTCGATTACCTCGTCGGCTGGCTATAACGATGCACAGTCTGCTCCCAATCCCGAGGCTATGATGAAGACCAGCCCAGACGGCAGCAAGCGTTACTTCTTCATGCCCTTCCCGCAGGAAGACGTTGTGTTCAATCCCAACCTGGGCAGCAATGTTGACGGTGTCCATGTTGATGTGAGGGCAACCTATAGTTATTGATACTTTAGTTTGACACCTATTCAATAAAAATAAAAAAAATGAAAAAGTACAAATATAATTTCATCGTCATGGCATTTGCCGTTATGGCATTGGGTTTGTTCTCATGTGCCGACGAGCCTGACAAGTATGAGGTGGCAAGCGGATTACCTTCGGTAAGTTATGTGCGCTGTCTGAGCACCGAGATTCAAGGCTCTAACGACGACCCCGACATGCACTACACCAATGGTGAGTTGGTGACCGAGGCATCTCCTCAAAGCATCGTTTGCCTTGTGGGTAAGAACCTGCGTAGTGTCTATGAGATCTACTTTAACGACAAGAAGGGTATTCTCAACTCGAGTTACATCACCGACAACACCCTTATCGTGCAAATCCCTCGCTCGGTACCCGAAACAGTTACCGACAAGATTTACTTGATCACCAAGGACCTGGATACTGTGACCTATGACTTCCACGTTGTTATCTCGGCCCCGCAAATCATCAGCATGGGCAACGAGTATGCACCTGCAGGCACTTCCCAGACGCTGACTGGTAACTACTTCATCGACGATCCCGGCACTCCTCTGGCTATCAACTTCACTGGTGCCGACGGTTCTATGATTCCTGCTGAAATCACCAACATCTCCTCCGATTTCACCCAGGTAACCTTCATGGTTCCCGCTGGTGCTGTCGAGGGCCCCATCTATGTGACTTCGGTTTACGGAACTACCAAGACAAGTTTCTATTACAAGGATTCGCGCGGCATGCTGTTCGACTTCGACACCAACGGCCTGGACAACCACGGTTGGAACGGTCACAGCAGCACGATCGATGATACCGCATTGAGCGGCAAGTTCATCCAGTTAGGTGACGGCAGTTCGGTATTGAATGGTGAGGTCTGGGACGAACAACACTTCTCGTTCGTTTACTGGCCCGGCAGTTGGAACTCACCCGAGAACTATGATGATGAAGGTGAGAACGGTATCCGTCTGACGGATATAGCCGACTTCAGCGACTGGAGCAACATGGCTCTCAAGTTTGAGATGTGCATTCCCAGCGAGTATCCTTGGAGCAATGCAGCCATGCAGATTATCTTTGCCGGCGTTGACAAGGTGACCTTTGGTGGTGCAGGTGTCGACATCTTTGGCAAGACCGTGGCTGGCGCTAACAACACCTACATGACCAACAATGCCAATCCTCGTGCCCTGTACCGTCCCTGGTCAACCAGCCCGACGGGCAGTTACGACACCGGTGGCGAGTGGGTAACCGTTACTCTGCCCATCGCAGCCAACTTTGTTTATGGTTGGGACGGCTCGGTATCAAGCGGATCGCTTACTGCCGAAAGTTTCACCAGTATGTGGATCTTCGTCTCGAGTTGTGGTGTTGAAGGTGTAGAATGCACCCCCATCATCAAGATTGACAACATCCGTGTGGTTCCTAATTAATTATAATGTAAGAAGAATATGAAAAAGTTCAGATATATTTTCATCCTGTTTGCGGTAGCCCTCGTCGGGGTTTCGCTCACAAGTTGTAATGATGAGGACCTGGTCACCGACCCCTATAGCAAGTCGGGTGTGAACCTGCTGGCCTATGGACCGTCGCCCATCCTGCGCAATACTGAAATCCGCCTCACGGGTACCAACATGCAGAAGGTGGACAAAGTCATCTTCCCGGGTGATGCCATCGTTGAGCGCTCGGCTTTCAACCGCAGCGACAATGAGAACATCTATTGCAACGTGCCCGACGAGACCGTTCCCGGTCACATCAGGCTGGTTGCCGGCAACGATACTGTCGTTTCGATTGGTACGCTCGTGTTTGAAGAGCCCATCGAGGTGTATGAAGTGACTCCCGTCACTGGCCTGAGTGCTGGCGACATCATCTCAATCACGGGTGACTATGTCTACAACATTGCTGAGGTTGTCTTCACCAGGAGTGCCTCGGTGATCGCCGAAGACTTTGAATATGTTTCGCGTCGCGAGATCCGCGTTCGCGTGCCTCTGGCTGCCGAGACCGGTACCATTACCATGAATGATGGTGCTGACTGGGAGTACACCTACGAGACTCCGCTCGAGATTGTTTCGGCCAGTTATCTGGGCCTTGAGCCTGCCGCAGCCGACTTTGGCGAGCAGATCATGATCCACGGTACCAACCTGCACACGGTTGAGCAAGTGCTGTTTGCCGGTGGTGTTGCTGCCGAATTCACTGTTTCGGAAGACAACAGGACCATCATTGCAACTGTTCCCGCCGAGTGTAAGTCGGGTGCTATCTCGCTGCTGCTCTATTCGGGCGATGCATTGCAGACCGATGCGTTCTCGGTTCCCACCGTTGTCATCACTGGTGCATCAAAGAACAAAGATCTCGTTGCTGGAGACGTTGTCACCCTGTATGGTGAGAACTTCGACCGCATCATCGAGGTTAAGTTGCCTGGTGGCTCTGCTCCCTTGAATGCCGATGAATACTCAATCTCTGATAACACTTTGACCTTTACTGTTCCCGACTATCTGGTTGATGGTGATGTAGTGGTTAAGCAGAACTCCAACATCACTGCTACCTATCCTCTCGAGATCCGCAAACTCGCCGGTGTTATCTGGCAGGGTAATGAGGCACTGAGTGGCTGGAGCAGTTGGGGCGTATTTAACTGGAGCGGCGACCTGTGGATCAAGTTCCAAGAGGCTATCACCGGTCCTGGTCAGATGACCGTTCACTTTGTTACTACCAATAGTAATCCCAAGTTCAACTTCCGCATGGGTGACTGGAGCACTCCGCTCAGTGGCCTGGCAAGCCTGTACGGTAGTGATGGCAACATCACTCCTGATGCCGGTGTTAACGACCTCGTGTTTAACATCACTGCCGAGGAGGCTGCTCAAATGTTTGGCAACGGCGGCATGGGTATGGTTATCTGGGGTGACGGCATCACACTGCAGTACGTGAAGTTTATCGGTGCAGGCGCTGAACAGGTTATCTGGGAAGGCCGTGAGGATACCAGCGGATGGGGCAACAACATCACCATCGGTTCCGATGCGTCGCCCGAACTGGCTGCTTGCAACCCGCAGGAAGGCAGCGTGGTTCGCTTCTATGGCGAGGTTGCCGCTGGCTGGCAGGCCAAGATTGTTGAGGGCCACTGGGGTCCCACCTATCTGGCTGTTGCCGAGGCTGCCGAGGGCGAGTTTAGTGCCTATGACTTTGCTGGCAACGGCAACTGCATCAAGATGACGCTCACACAGGCTATGCTCGATGCGGCTTACACCCAGCAATGGTGGGGCGGCACGTTCATCGTCCAGGGTCAGAACTTCATCTTGACCAAGGTGACCGTAGCACCCATGTAATCCAATAGACATTCAATTTCTGAAATATTCCCGCCGCTCCATTTTTTGGCGGCGGGAATATTTTTAAAAACACACTAATGATGAAATCGCTTTTTAACTGTCGGCGGGTCCTCTCTTTGTCTGCTGTCGTGTCATTGGCCTTGATGCTGACTTCATGTCATTATTACAAGGAGGAACAGTCTAACACTAATCAGGACGAAGACCTCATTGCCAATATCGAGGGTTATGGCATCGATACCATCGCTGTAGAGCCCGGCGACACGCTGTGCTCGGCACGCGTTGATGATGTGTTGCGCCACTATCCCGAGTTCTACCATGCCGCCAAAAAGGCTAAGAAAGCCTATGTCGAATGGCAGCAGATGGAGGCCGAAGCCCGTGTGGGCACCAAGACGCAAGTCATGAGCCTCGACGCCATCTTGAATGATGCATTATTTGGTACCGACGATATCGCCGAGATAGGCGAGTGGCCTGATATGGCTCCCATCGACAGCGCATATTTCAAACTCATCGGTCAGAGCGGGCCAAAGCGCAAGTCGGCTATAGGCCACGCCCGACGGGCATGGATATCCTATCAGGAGCGCTTGCACCAGATGGCTCAAGCGGTGCCCGAGCAATGCCGTGCCCGCTACATCGCATCAATCACTGCCCGAGTTCAACAATTGATGTGCGAGCCGAGAGCAGAGTGAAAACTTTTCACTCTGCCAAGGCGAAGCCATCAATCGGATAAAATCCAATTTTGCACAACATTACAAGGTAAAGACAATGAAAAGAAATCATCTCGTTAAACTTGCGTTATTGGCCCTTATGCTATTACCAGCGGTATTCACTTTCTCCTCGTGTAGTGGTGATGATGACCCGGATGAACCCACGCCAAGCGTGACCGTGACCTTGCGTCAGCAGACCATCGCCGAGGGGGCCGAGGTGGATGCCGAAACCACCACGGTGCTCACACTGACCTATAACACGACGGTCAAGGTCGCATCCTCGACTGGCATCACGCTCAACGGCACTGCTGTTGCTGCTAAGAGCAATGCGCAGACGACGATGGCGGTGGATATTCCGTTATCGCTCGTTCCTGGCACGAACTATACTGTCAAGGTGGCCAAGGGCGCTATCGTTTCTACTACCGACGCGTCGGCATCGGCTCCGGAGTTTACCTTGAACTTCAAGACCAAGAAGGGGACCGTGATTCCTCCTGCCGAAGGACAGGAACCTGTGGCCGCTACTACCGAACCCGCCAAGAAACTGATGGCATACTTGTGGTCGCAGTATGGCAGCAAGACCATCTCGAGCGTCATGGCCGAGGTGAACTGGAATCATCGTCTGGCCGACTATGTGAAGGGCGTGACCGGTAAATATCCGGCCATGAACTGCTATGACTTCATCCAGATCTATGTTCCCGAGAACAATTGGATCAACTACAACGATATCACGCCTGTCAAGGAGTGGTTCGACGCCGGTGGCATCGTCCAACTCATGTGGCACTTCAACGTGCCCCTCACGGCGAGCACCGTTCCCGGTAGCGATGGCTCAGGTGTAACCTGCACGCCCAGTCAGACCACTTTCAAGGCATCCAATGCCTTGGTCAGCGGCACTTGGGAAAACCAGTGGTTCTATAGCCAGATGGACAAGGTGGCTGATGTCTTGCTCAAGTTGCAGGATGCAGGCGTTGCTGCCATGTGGCGTCCCTTCCACGAGGGCGCAGGCAATTCATGCGCCAAGCAACAGGCCTCTTGGACCACGGGGTGGTTCTGGTGGGGATATGAAGGCGCCGATACCTACAAGCGGTTGTGGGTTGCCATGTTTGACTACTTCAAGCAGAAGGGCGTGAAAAACCTCATTTGGGTATGGACCACTCAGAATTACAACGGCGACAGTTCTAAATACAACCAGGACGTCGATTGGTATCCCGGCAACGAGTATGTGGATATCATTGCCCGTGACCTGTACGGCTACAACGCTGCCCAGAACAAGCAGGAGTTTGATGAAATTCAGGCAACCTATAGCGGCAAGATGGTTATCTTGGGCGAGTGTGGCGCTGACGGTAGCACCAGTTTTGCCAACATTTCCGACGTCTGGGGCGCTGGTGCCAAGTGGGGTTCGTTCATGGTGTGGTATGGCAGCAACTTCTGCAGCGATGCCTGGTGGAAGAACGCCATGTCCAATGCCTATGTCATTAACCGTGACCAGCTGCCTGACCTCAAGTAATGGCTTGACTTTTTAATGAAAAAGGCTGAACCTCGGCAACGGGATTCAGCCTTTTTATTTCACAGTCGCAAAAAAGTTTTAGCGGACACCAATAATTCCTAATTCCTCTTTATTTATACACGTTGACAATCGAGTCGGCAACTTGTTCCATCGTCCACTTGAAGGTGGCCTCGCTGCGGTCGGGTCCGTCAACGAGCGACATCCAATAGAACGAGGCGGCACCGTAGCGCTTGCACAGGCGGTTCATGTCGCCGGCTTGCTTGCCAGCCTCGGCCTTTTGTTCGGTGGTGCTGTTCTTGTCAATGGTCAGTTCGCCGGCACCGTTGGTGCCATACTCGCCGATGATAACGGGATATCCCTTGGAGATGAAGTAGGTTTCCAAATCCCTGAACATGCTCTTGAGGACCTCGCGGCATTCGCTGGTCCAGGTCATGTTGTAGACGTGCAACCAATCCCAGGGGTCATAGGAGTGAACCTCGACGGCGATGTGGCTCTGGTTGCCGCACGGGTCGGTGGGAATAGTAAGTCCGTTCAGCACGGCTGTGCCATGGGCGGCAGCATAGGTCGAAACAATCAGGTTCCTGTAGGTGTTGTTGCCACCGGTGGCGCGCACTGCCTCGACAAACTTGGCGGCATGCTGGTTCACGTACACGAGATCGGACAGATTGCTCGGCTGGTTCCACTGCTGGGCAGTGTTGAGCATCTCGTTATAGCCTTCAAACAGCAGATGCTGGTCATAGTTTTGGAAGCGGGTGGCAATCTGTGTCCACAGCTTGGCATAGCGGTCGAGTTGCAGCGTCGAGCTGGCGACAACCCATGCGGCATCGTGGGCACCGGTGTCGTGGTGCACATTGAGGATGCAATACATGCCCTGGTTGATGACATAGTCCACAATCTCCTGTACACGGTTCATCCAAGCCTCGTCAACGTTGCCCTGGGCATCCATGTGCTGGTACCAGGTCACGGGAACGCGGATGCCCTTGAAACCTTTCTCCTTGAATGCCTGCATCAAGTGAGCGTCGGTGATGGGCTGGCCCCATGCGGTCTCATATCTGTAGGGTTCCTGATGGTCACCAATCCAGTCACCGTAGCTGTCGAGCGTATTGCCCAGGTTCCAGCCTGGGGTCATGTTGATGACAGCTTGAGCGGCCGACTCGTGTCCGTCGGGGGCAACGGGGTCGGGCAACTCGGTTTTCTTGGTGGTAAAGTTCAGTGAATAGGCCGCTGCTGCCACACCGTCGGTGTTCTTGATGACTCCAGCGGGAATGGTGATGGTCACTGCCTGACCCTCTTCGGCACAGGTGGCGGTGAGCATCAGGGCGGCGCTCATGGTGCGCACGTTGCTGATGGTGGCTCCGGTAGCCTGAATCTTGTTGATGTCGCTTGCCGTCATGGTGATCGTCTTGTCGTAGGTGATGGTCACGCTGATGGCGCCGGGCTCGACTGTCGTTGAGCCATTTTCGGGCGATGTGCTGACCACGGCAGGAGCCTCCTGTTTGGGCTTATCGGGCTCGTCGCTGCCGCTGCAGGCCGAGAAACCGAGGGTCAATGCGGCCAGCAGGATGAATGCTAAATATTTTACTTTGTTCATAATGCTATATTGTTGTTTGATTATTTGTCGGTACGGAAAGGAACAACGGGCAGACCGCGCATGTTCTTGAGGTTTCCAATTTGGAATGACTTGAAGCAGTAGCGCACTGCCACTGGTTCGGGCACCTCGCTCGAGGATACCATGATTGACTTGTGGTTGCCATTGAGAGTGGCCTTGGCGGTCTTGAACACGCCGTCGGCACCGGCTATCTCAAAGCCCTCGATGTCCTGCCAGGGTGAGAGGCCCTCGTCGGCATTCTTGAAGAATACCTCGACTTCGTTGCCTTTGATTTGCATGTGGTCATACTCGGGCGACTCGCAAGCGATGCTCTTGTAGCCGTAGGTGCGGTTTAGGGCCATGTAGGCAAGACGATTGCCCACCTCACGCTTTTGCGCAGGATGTATCTGGTTGATCTCATAGGGCTTGACCAGGTCGTTGGTTGAGACGATGCCGCAGTTCTCGATAAGTTGTGCGGCATTGTGCTGGGCTTCACGCAGCAGCGGTGAACTCAGCCACTCGCCATAACCACCCCAAGGTGCGATTTCCACCTGATAGAAGGGCAGTTGCTGGGCGGTGCCGCCAAAGTCCTTGCGCCAGCTGTCAACCATGTCCTTCAAGCGCTGGGCATAGGTCTGCTCCTTGCCCACGTTGGATTCACCTTGATACCAGATGAAGCCGCGGATGGTGTAATGGCGCAGGGGGTGCAGCATACCGTTATACATGATGACGGGCGTATAGTAGTGCCACGACTTGCCGTTCCAGCCTTCTTTTTGCTCTTTGGCTATATTGATGTCGTCATAGGTCTTGACGATTTCCTCTGGAATCCAGCCTTCGACCTTCGACCCGCCCCAGGCACAGGCGATGATGCCCACGGGGATGTCGAGCACGCGTTGCAGCATCTGGCCGAAGAAGAAGCCAGTAGCGCTCATCCACGGCGCGGTCTCGGGCATGGGCACCAGCCATTGGCCTGGCACCTCCTCGACGGGCTTGGTCTGTCCGTTTAGCCTGATTTGGGCTACGCGCAGCCAGCGGTTCTCACTTGCGGTGGCGATGACTTCGTTGGAATTCTCAACGGGACAGTTCCAAAATCCGTTCAGGGGCATCTCCATGTTGGATTGTCCCGAGGCGAACCACACCTCGCCGATGAGCACGCGCTCCAGCACAACCTGTTGACGGCCGTTTTCCATGAGCGTGATGCGGTGTTCCTGCTTGGCGGCAGCGGGTGTGGGCAGCAGCAGTGACCAGTTGCCGTTCTTGTCGGCTTGGGTTGTCACCGGCTGGCCCAGCCAGTCGGCATCGGCGCTCACGGTGGCATCAGCATTGGCCTTGCCCCACAAGCGGGCCTGGGTGCGTTGCTGCAGCACCATGTCGTTACCAATGATTTCGGGCAGCTTGATGGCCGCTTGGGCCGTTGCCCATAATGCCAGAAGCAATAGTAAACTTAAGTATCTTTTCATTGTGTTGATGATTAGAATTCTTGTTATATACTAGATGATGATTTTGGTTTTGCGGTATTTCTTGCGGAACTCCGAGGGACTGCAGCCCTTGCCTTTCTTGAACTGACGGTTGAAGTTGCTCAACGTATTAAAGCCGCAGCTGTAGCTGATTTCGGCAATGGTGCTCGTGGTGTCGACAAGCATTCGGGTCGCATAGCCCAAGCGCACATCGATGATGTACTCGTTGAGTGTCTTGCCGGTGCGCAGTTTGAAGAAACGCGAAAAGGCGCTCGGCGTCATGCCGACCATGTCGCACAGTTGCGTGAGGCGCAACGGCTCCATGTAGTGTGCATCGATGTAGTTCTTCACCTTGAGCACACGGCGCGAGTCGCTGGTCACGGGCACCTGGGCAAAGGCCGACGACGAGAGTTCGGTAGCTTCGCCTTTAGACAGTTCATACAGGATGTCGAGCAGTTGCAGCACAGCCACAAAGCCCTCTTTAATGCTCGACAGATTGTTGAGCTGGCGATATACCTGCATGATGGATGACATGGGGAATGACAGACCCTTGCGCGCCCGAACCAGCATCTTGTAGATGGAGTCAAACGGGTTGGTCAGGAATGCGCTGTTCTCACGGTCAAAATCAAGGCGGAACTGAATCGTGATTTCGTGAATGTCGGTTGCCGGGCGACCGTTCTGCTCCCAGGCGTGTTCCAACTCGGGACTCGTGATGAGTACAAGGTCATAGGGGCCTATCACCTCGTTGCTGTCGCCCACCACGCGCAGGCAGCCTGCCGCATTTTCCACAAAGTTCAGCTCCATCATGTTCATCATGTCATGACAGTGGATGGGATAGTTGAACTCGCTCTTGTAGCGGTCGGCGACATACATGAAGTCGCGGTCGCCCAGCGGCGTGATTTCGTGCAGAACTTTAGTGTCTGGTTTCATTGTCTTGTCCTTTATGGTTATTTAACCTGTGGAAACTCTCATGAATTACAGTTGGATGCTCGTTTGCTTGCCGTTATATTGAACCATCTTGCCTGCAGGATTCTCAAGATTGAGGGCCTTGGCATTGTCGCGGTTAATGACCACCACGTTGAAGCGGCGTTGCTTGAGCATACCCTTGAAGTTGCCCTTGCGTTCGCCAATGGTGAGCGTGCGCGTGGCTTCGTCGTAGTTGAAGTCGATGGTGGCATATTTGCCTTTTTCGTAGTTGTAGTTGGTACCCTCGTCCTCATAAAGCTGGAACTGGGCATCGGCACCGGTGTAAACATACAGATTGATGAGCTCGGCGGGTTTCTCGTCGCTCCACTGTATCTCGGGACCAAAGGGGATGATGCTGCCTTCACGCACATAGACGGGAATGCGGCCATAGGGGGCATCGACGATGAGCTTTTGGCCACCGTTGATGAATTCGCCGCTGTACAGGTCATACCAGCCGCTCTGCTCGGGGAAATAGACCTGGCGGTTGCGGGCCTTGTAGGTGGCGACGGGGCAAGCCATAAAGGCGGGGCCGAACATCCATTGGTCATGGATATCAAGCACGTTCTCGTCGCTGGCAAAGTCCATCACAAGGGCACGCATGAGCGTGTAGTCCTTGAAATGGGCCCAACCGGCCATCGAGTAGAGGTAAGGCATCATGCGGTAGCGCAGCTTGTGGTAATAGACGATGCTCTCATAGGCGGGATGGTCTTCGGGGGCGATGTTGAACACCTCACGCAGGGGCCACTGGCCGTGGGCACGATACAAGGGGATGAAGCATCCGAACTGGTTCCAGCGGGCTTGCAGTTCGCGCCATTCGGTCAGGTCACTGTTCTCTTGGCCCGTGCTGTCAAACAGCTGCTGTGCAGCCACATAGCGGTTCTCGACACAGAATCCGCCCTGGTCCATGCCCCAGAAGGGGATGCCCGACATCGAGAAGTTCAAGCCGGCCGACATCTGGGCACGCATGTCCTCCCAGCGGGTGCCGATGTCGCCACTCCAGGTGGCGGTCGAGTAGCGCTGTTCGCCGGCAAAACCGCTGCGGGTCAGCAAGAATACACGCTTGTTGTTGCCCGTGGCACGCTGGCCGGTATAGATAGCGTCAGCATTGACGATAGAGTAGGCGTTGAAATATTCGGTCGAGCTGCCCAATGCCGTGGGACCGGACAGGGCCTTGCGATACCACATGGGTGTGCAGTCGCGCACGTTGGGTTCCGAGGCGTCCATCCACCAGGCGTCGATTGCATAGTTGTATTTCTTGTACAGGTTGTCGTCCATCTGTTTCCAGAACAGCTTGCGGGCACCTGCGTCATAAGCATCATAGAACGAACCGCGGAATCCCAGCCAGTCGTGGATGTCGTCAACAATGGCTTGCTTGTAAATCCAGCCTTTGGCATCAAGCGCCTTGTAATTGTCAACGGTCTCATAGAACTTGGGCCAAACGCTGATCATGAATCGGCCACCCATAGCGTGTACCGAGTCGAGCATGGCCTGCGGGTTGGGGAAGCGCGAGGCCTCAAAGGTGTGGTCGCCCCAGTTCTCCAGTTTCCAGTAATTCCAGTCCTGCACAATGTTGTCGATGGGGATGCGGCGTTTGCGGAACTCGGCAAGCGTCTGCTCGATGTCCTGCGAACTCTTGTAGCGTTCGCGGCTCTGCCAGAAGCCCAGCACCCATTTAGGATACAACGAAGCCTTGCCCGTAAGAGTGCGATAGCCCGAGATGATTTCGTCAAAGTTCTGTCCGGCGATGAAGTAGTAGTCCATGTCGCGGCTCATCTCGCTCCACACGGTGAGTTGCTCACGTTCGGCAGCGCTGCGGGGTGCCGACACGCGCAGTCCGCAATAAGACACGTCGCCGTCGGGTTGCCACTCGATGCGCA
>JAFRRT010000011.1 GCA_017427945.1 Muribaculaceae bacterium
CGCTGTGCTCGTGTATCTACCTGTCTTCGGAATCTTGACGTGTGGACCCGGGAGTTTCCCTTCCTTGTCTCTGCACTGTCAATTTCCTCATTGCAAACATTTCAATGAACTCTTCCATCGGCCCTCCGACCCCGCCCCTTAGGGCGTCAAAAAAATCGCTCACGCAATTTGCATCTTGTGAGTCGAAAAGCGTTGCAAAATTACAACCGTTCCGCGAACTGGCAAAATTTTTCAGCAACTTTTTTTCAAAAAAAATTTACCAATTTTCGCAAACCGCTGATAATCTGACAATTTCTTCAAAATAAAAAATTGCCGGATTTTACGTGGTTAACCGTCAAAACGGTTTTTTGCCGTATTTTGGGCTTATTAGGCGTTAACCTGGACCTTGATTCCGCCGTCGCGGAAACGCTTGGCGATGCGCTCCAGCTCCTGTTTCGAGATCTTTTCAAGGTTTTCGGCAGGAGTCTTGCGGTCGATGCTGTAAAGCATCACTTCGCGCGGCTGGATTTCCTTATAAGCGCGGAGCAACGCGTCAAGTTCCTCATCGGTGGTATTGTCAAAGTGTTTTCCGTCATATTCGCCTCTTATCATGATGGTCTGCACGACACACTGCCCCTGGAACTTCTTGAGGTCGGCGATAACACCCTCAGGCAGGCAGTTGGGCGAAACGGGGCGGTTGATGGCGATGAAGGTGTGGGGAATGGCGCTGTCGAGTTTGAGGATATTGTTGTCCACCTTGAGCAGAGCGTCGGCCACAGTCTTCTTGCCCGCCATGGTCGAATTGCTGAGTACGGTCACCTTGGCATCGGGGAAGAACTCAGTGCGCAACCGCAGCACGTCTTCCACGATTTTCTTGAAATCGGGGTGCAGCGTCGGCTCGCCGTTGCCCGAGAAAGTGATGACGTCGAGCGTCTGCCCCGCCTGCTTCATCTCATTGAGCACGTTGCGGAGCTGCCTCTTAACGGTTTCGCGGCTGGGCAGCCCGTCCTTACCCGGGCCCTGGGCATTGAAACCCGCCTCACAATAGACACAATCAAAAGAACAAATCTTGCCGTCGTTAGGCATGAGATTGATACCGAGGGACATTCCTAGGCGCCTGCTGTGAACAGGACCATATATCGTCGAATGAAAGATTACCGTTTGCATTGTATTCTGTTTTTTATTGTTGACACATTATTAATATAATATATAAGTCAAATGAGATTGAGTTGCTGCATAATGTCGGCAACATCGATGTGTGACATGGTGCGGCGCTGCTGCAATGCGTCGGCAAAGGTGTCCATCGCCTTTCGCACCCTGCTGTCGCCGAACAACCTCGTCAATTGCTCAAACACCTCGTCAAAGATGGGTTCCACCTCATCTCTCTCGAGCTGGCAATAATCGCGGCCATCATCACATGCAGCATCCAGCAGATCATTGCGCAGCTTGTCGTCAACACGGCTGTTGTCGAGCACCATTCGTCGACATAGGGCATTGGCGACCGCCAAACCTACCGAGACACGATAGTGGCCCACGATGTACTGCCACGCTCCCCGCGGAGACAAGCGCGGATTGCCGGCAAAGAAAAACTCGGGCGTAAACTGGATGCATGACGAGTCCTCGCCATCAAGCCGAACAGCCGTGAACAGGTCATCGGCATCAAACACCGTCAGCCCAAGAACCATTCCGGCTACACCGTAGCTTTTGTCCAGCTCATCACGATATTTCATCACTGTTGGCTTGTTCTTCATCTCTTCCAATCATTTGCGTCCGAAATCTGCGGGTATCTCGCCCCACTCTGCTGTGTTCCACTTGAGCAAGGCATTGGACCAGACGTGGGTTGCCAGCCACCGCTCGGCACGGGCTATTATCTCAAACAGGCGCGCGTTAGCTTCGGTGTGCGCCAGCTTGGTGCGGCACTGCTTGGCACGGATCCATGCCAACGCCGTCTTGCTGTCGCTATAGATGGCAGTGTGGTCGTTGCCCTGGTTGGCGAACAGCGCTAAAGCATGTACTATAGCCAGAAACTCACCGATGTTATTGGTCGCATCAGGAAACGGCCCTTGCCTGAACAGCTCGACACCAGTCGGCACATCCACGCCACGGTACTCCATAACGCCGGGATTGCCCGAGCAGGCGCCGTCCACAGCGATGCTGTCGTGAACGATGTCGGGGATGGCCTCGTAATTGACAAACTCCCGCGGCGCCCTCGCTATCGCCCTGAGAATATCCATCTCTCCCGGGTCGTTGCGGAAGGCCTCGACAGCCTCCTCCTGTGTGGCGAAGGCCTTGTAGCGTGCTCCTGGAAATCCCTTGACCCGCAACTCACATTCAGCCCACGAGTCACAGATGCCGGGCTCAGTACCCTGCCACACAACATACCACTTGCGCTTGTCAAAAGACATCTTCTTTTCTCTTTGTCACTTGAAACAACAAAAGTACATCAAATTTTCCACATCGACAAAACGAGCTACAAAATTCAGGCAGGCCATCACAAAGGCACCTGCGGGAAAACCTGCAGGTGCCTTATATTGTTGCCGAGTGATTGTGAACCTAATGTGTCACATCAATCGGGCACTCCCTTTCAAATGAGGGAGATTACTTCATGAACTTGGCGAAGTCGGTCTTGCGCATATCGCCATCATGCATCAAGGCACTGTGCATAGCAAAGGCGATGTCGGGATTCATCATCACGTGGCCCTTCTTGGCGAGTGTGAGATATTCACGCAGCATGGGGCGGTAAACGGGATGAGCAGCGTGCTCAATGATTTCGTGAGCGCTCTGTACGGGATCCTTGCCGCGCAGGTCGGCGATGCCCTGGTCGGTAATGATGATGTCTACCGAGTGCGGGTTATGGTCAGGATAGGAAACCATCGGCACGATGGTGCTGATGCAGTCGTCCTTCTTGATTGACGGGCACAGGAAGATGCTGATGTAGGCATTGCGGGTGAAGTCGCCCGAACCGCCCACACCGTTCATCAGGCGTGTACCGCTCACATGGGTAGAGTTGATGTGACCGTAGATGTCGGCCTCGATAGCGGTGTTCATCGTAATGACACCCAGTCGGCGTACCACCTCGGGGTTGTTGCTGATTTCGCTGGGACGCATGAGCACCTTGTTGTGCAGCGCCTCACCCTTCTTGAAGAACTCGTCCATGGCCTGGCTGGAGAACGTCATCGAGCAGGTGCTGGCAAATTTGCACTTGCCGCTCTCGAGCAGCTCGAGCACGCTGTCCTGAATTACCTCGGTGTACATCTCAAACGGGGGGATGTCATCGCTCTTGTCAAGGGCATCGAGCACAGCGTTGGCGATGTTGCCCACACCGCTCTGCAACGGCAAGAACTCCTTGGGGATGCGGCCCTGCTTGAGCTCATTGACCAAGAATGCGCACACGTTACGGCCGATAGCAGCAGTCACCTCGTCAACCGGGGTGAAGGCACCCTCCTTGCTGATGGGCAGCGAAGTCTTGACAACGCCCAGAACCTTCTTGGGGTCGACATGGGCCGTGGGAGTTCCCACGCGGTCATGAGGCGTATAGATAGGAATCTCGCGACGATAAGGCGGGTCAACGGGTGTATAAACATCGTGCATACCACGGATGCTTTCGGGAATCTGGTCATTGAGCTCGACAATCACCTTGTCAGCAGTCTTGAGCCATGTGGCGGTGTTACCCATCGACGTACCCAACACGAGTTCACCGTCATCGGTGATGCTCTGTGCCTCGACGATGGCGATATCCATCTTGCCATAGAAACCATAGCGGAACTCCTGTGCCAACTCGCTCAGGTGGCGGTCGTTATAATGGATGGCATTAGCGTTGATGGCCTTACGCATATCAGGGTGTGACTGATAAGGGGTGCGGAAGTTCAAAGCATCGGCACGGGTCAACTCACCATCGATGTGGTCGCTGGTCGAAGCACCGCTGAACAGATTAATTTTGAACTCGCGGCCTGCCTCATGCTCGCGTTTGGCGCGCTCGGCGATGGCAACGGGAACCACTTGAGGACAACCGGGCGAGGTAAAGCCCGAAACACCTACTGTGAAGCCATTTTGTACAAATTCGGCGGCTTCTTCGGCCGAAATAATCGGATAAATCATATTATTAGTTTTAAGTTTTGAGTCCTTAGTTTTTAACTGTTTAACTTGGCTTTGATGGCAGCACTGGCCTCCTCGTAGCCAGGCTTGTCGAGCAGAGCGAACATGTTCTTCTTGTAGGCCTCGACTCCGGGCTGGTCAAACGGGTTCACACCCAGCATATAGCCGCTCACACCACAGGCTTTCTCAAAGAAGTAAATCAACTGTCCCAAGTAGCGCTCGGTCACTGCGGGGATGGTGATGAGCAGGTTGGGCACGCCGCCGTCGATGTGCGCCAGGCGGGTTCCCAGCTCGGCCATCTTGTTCACATAGTCCACATTCTTGCCGGCGATGTAGTTCAAACCGTCAAGGTCGGCCTCGTCGGTGGGGATAACGACCTCATGCTGCTGGTCGCCCACACTGAGCACCGTTTCAAAGATGGTGCGCTCGCCATCCTGAATCCACTGGCCCATGCTGTGCAGGTCGGTGGTAAAGTCTACGCTGGCGGGGAAGATGCCCTTGTGAGTCTTGCCCTCGCTCTCGCCGTAGAGCTGCTTCCACCACTCGGCAAGGAAGTGCAGACGCGGAGCGAAGTTGACCAATATCTCGATTTTCTTGCCATTCTGGTAAAGGGCGTTGCGGGCGATGGCATAGTTCAATACCTGCTCGTCGCCGTTCTGCTCCATCTCGACAGCTCCAGCCACGAGGGCGCGGATGTCAAACCCTGCAACAGCGATGGGCAACAGGCCCACAGGAGTGAGCACCGAGAAACGGCCACCCACATTGTCGGGGATGACATAGGTCGCATAACCCTCCTGGGTAGCCAGATTACGCAAAGCACCGCGCTTGGCGTCGGTCACGGCTACGATGTTGCGCTGTGCAAAGCCCTTACCCTCCTGCTTCTCGAGCATCTCCTTGAACAGGCGGAAGGCAATGGCGGGCTCGGTCGTCGTTCCCGACTTGGAAATGACGATGATACCGAACTTGTGGCCACGCACCAGGTCCATCAGGTCATACAGGTAGTCCTCGCCGATGTTGTTGCCGGCAAAAAGCACCTTGGGACCATTGCCCGTCTTGTAGGGTGCAAAATGGTCGCTCAACGCCTCAATGATGGCCTTGGCACCAAGATAACTGCCACCGATACCAATGGTGATGACATACTCGCACTCCTGACGCAGAATGGCTGCGCTGCGCTCGATATCCTGCAGTTGCTGCTCGTCGATGCTGCTGGGCAGATGAAGCCACCCCAGAAAATCGTTGCCTGCACCGCTACCGCTCTCCAGCGTCTGCTTGGCGGCCATAGCCGTGTCGTTCAACGCTTGAGAGTTCAGCCCTTCAAGGGCATATTTGCTAATGACTTGAATTGAATTGTTCATTTTGATATTTATGGTTTTAATTGTGTTGTCAAATCTCTTTGGTGTAAGCCCTGCGACGCTTGTGCTGCTCGTTCTCGAAATAATCCCACTGTTGAAGCACCTTGGTATTGTGTTCCAACTCGTGGTTACTCTCGGCATACTTGTAGCCCAGCTTGGCGTACACACGGATGAGGTCTTCGAGGATGAGTGAGTTCACGCCCTTATTCTGGAACTCGGGCTTCACGCCGATGAGCATGAGGTCAACCACATCGTTGTGCTTAAAGGCATCGACCAGGTATTTCCAACCCATAGGGAACAAGCGGCCACGGTTCTTGATGAGTGCCTTGGACATCGACGGGATGGTGATGCCCACGCCGATGAGTTCACGCGTGGTCTTGTCAACAACCATCGACAGATCATCGAGCGGCAAGAAGGGCAGATACATCTTGATGTAGTGCTTAATCTGCTTATCGGTGAGCGGTGAGTAGCCGAACAAATCGTCATAGGCCACATTAATCAGCTTGAAGATGGCATCACCGTAATCGGCAACCAGTTTCTTGCGGTTAGTGTATTTGATGGTCGTTAGGTTGAGTCGTTCGCTGATAAGATTTGCGATGCGTGATATTTTTTCAGGCACCTCTTTGGGAATGGTAATCAGGAATTCCAGCCAATCCACGTCCTTGACAAATCCCATGCGGTCCATGTGCTCGGGGTAGTAGGAATGGTTATAGACGGCTCCAGTGGTACCTATCCGGTCAAAGCCCTCAACGAGCATGCCCTCGGGATCCATGTCGGTAAAGCCCAGAGGACCTGTCAAGTGCTCCATGCCCTTACTCTTTCCCCATTTTGTCACGGCTTCGAAGAGTGCGTCAACGACTTCGGCATCGTCGATGAAATCGATGTAGCTGAAACGGGCCTCTTTTTTGTTGTTTCGCTCGTTCACCACATGGTTGATGATGCCCGCAATGCGACCAACGATTTTGCCATCGCGGTAAGCCATGAAATAAACAGACTCGCAGAAGTCAAACGCCGGGTTCTTGTCGGGCCTGAGGGTGTTCACCTCGTCGGTCACCAGTGGCGGCACAAAGTACTCGCTGTCACGGTAGATGACGTCGATGGGGAAATGCACAAACTTCAACAAGTTGCGCTTGGTGGGTTGGATTTCTCTGATTTCTACAGCCATGAGTTGTTGTTTTAAATATGATTACTGACACCTGGTCACCTTAAGCATAGTAATGATTGAGCCACCACAACAGGCCAAGCAAAACCACCAGAATAAGGTCCAGCTTGAGAAAAAACCAGGTGTAATATCGTTTCTCGGGTGTCATGCTTATTCCACGTTCTTGGCCTTATCGTGCACCAGATCATAGGTCATGGAGCCGTTTGAGGTCTTGATGAGAACGTTGTTGTCGCCATTGAAGCTGATGTTCGAGGCTGCACCGTTCTTACCGCCATAGATGGTAAAGTACTTACGGGTGCTCTTGTTGAAGCCGACTACCGAGCCCTTGGTGTCGAGGAATACAAGGTAACGGTCATTCTCCAGTTTTTCCTTGATTTCCTTCATGTTAATGATGGGCTTGTCATACTGGGTGGGCTTCATCTTCACTTCCTCGCCCTCCTTGAGCTTGCCCATGTTCTCGGCATTGTCGTGATCCCACTTGGCTTCGGCATTCTCCTCGCCGGCAAGTGCTTTCTCCTCTTCTTCCTTGGCCTTGGCTTCCTCCTCGGCATCTATCTCTTCTTGAGTAGCTACACGGATTGAACCCAGGCTGGCAGCCTCCTGGCGCAGGAATGCGCGCTCGCTGGTACTCGAGTTCTCGAGGGGACCGCGGCTATAGACATACTGGCGGCCGTCGGTGCGGGAACGTATCTGGCCATCATAGGTCAAGGTGGTCATCTTTTTGGCATCGATGTCATAAAGCGCCAATGTCACACGACCGTTGTTGCCCTCTCCGGCACCTTTCAAGTGATTGAGGAAGGCAAAGTACAGACACTGCTTGCCATCGACCGTGACGGCACGAGGCACGTTCATCGCGTCGGCAATGAGCGAACTGTTGTCCATGATGATGCTGCGGCCGTCATAATACTTGGTCTGTCCCAGTTCGGTCTTCCACTGGGCACCGTCGCGGGTGAGAGTATAGACCTTGATGAAGGGGCGGTTGGTGTCGTCTTTATAGGTCACGCCGACGATGCGCTCGGGTGTGTCGGGGTCGGTGCTGGCAAAGCGCACAGCACATCCCGTATAGGCCTTGTCGTCGGTATAGCCGTTACGGCTCAATTCGGCAGTCAGTACCTGCATGGGCTCTTGACTGCTGTCGGCTGCGAGGGCCGCGCTGTCGGCGCGTGCTTCCAGACGGTTATTCTCTTGATTGTTGCAATGACGCAGCATACTCAACAGTCCGATAAGAAGACCCAAAAGAATAAAACCGATGATCAAGTTACGGTTGAATTGTGAACGTCCGCCTTGAACATCATCATCTTCATCCTCGTCATCATCTTCCTCGATGTCGGGTTCACGCCAGGCGTTAGCCGGCTGACGCGCTGCTTGACGTTCTTGGGCCATCTTTTGCTCATTATAGGTCATTCCCTGTTTGGAAGCTTGACTAGCTGCAGCAGGGGCTGCCGCTGCAGCCGATTCCTTCACGGCAACGTTCACTGCATCGTCAACCGCCTTGCCGCAATGAGGGCAAAATACCGATGTGGACGGCATTGGCTTGTGGCAATAACTGCAAATGATCTCACTGCTCATGCGGTAACCGCAATGGTTGCAAAAGGCTGAATCCTCGGGAACCTCGTGTCCGCAATGTTGACATCTCATAATTGTAATCTATTTAAGCGTTTATTAAACTTCGTTTAATTTCAACCTGCAAAGGTATCAATTTTAGTTAAATTAACGACACTCTTTCTCCCAAAAAATCACTCACACCATCAGGGCTGCGGCGGTCTTGGCGGCTAAGCGGGCATTGTTGAGTACCAGCTGGATGTTGCTGGCAAGGCTGTCGCCACCAGTGAGATCTTTGACTTTAGCGAGCAGGAACGGTGTGGTCTCCTTGCCTCGGATGCCTAAGCGGTTCGCTTCGTCAATCGCCTCATCAATCGCCTTGTTGATGACGTCGGCGGGCATGGAATACTCCTCGGGAATGGGGTTCGTAACGAGCATACCGCCCTGCAGGCCCATATCAAGCTTGGCCTTGAAGGCGGCGGCGAGGTCTTCGGGGGTATCGATGCGGTAATCCACCTTGAAACCGCTGTGACGGGTATAGAAAGCAGGCAGCTCCTCGGTACCGTAGCCGATGACAGGCACGCCCTTGGTTTCCAGATACTCCAGCGTCAAGCCTAAATCAAGGATGGACTTGGCACCGGCACAGATGACCATGACAGGCGTCATGGCAAGTTCCTCAAGGTCGGCACTGATGTCCATCGTCGTCTCGGCACCGCGATGCACGCCGCCGATGCCACCGGTGGCAAACACCTTGATGCCGGCCTTCGCGGCGATAATCATGGTGGTAGTGACGGTGGTTGCACCGTCCTCGCCGCGGGCGATGAGCACGGGCAAGTCACGGCGCGACGCCTTGGTCACAGCCTGGCCTTTTTTGCCCAGATACTCGATTTCCTCGGGTGTGCAGCCCGCTTTAAATTTGCCGCCGATGATGGCGATGGTGGCTGGCACAGCCCCATTGTCGCGGATGGTCTGCTCGACCTTCAAAGCCGTTTCCACATTCTGCGGATAAGGCATACCGTGCGAAATAATGGTCGACTCCAGCGCCACCACAGGGCGCCCTTCATTAAGTGCCTGTTGCACTTCGGCTGAAATAGATAAATACTTGTTCATATTGTTATGTTTATTTGTTAAATTCCTTATTCTTAACCCTTGATTATCAGGTCTATCTCTGGATTAACAGTTTGCGGGGACAACAGGGTCGCATGGGCGGCCTTCAGGCCCGTCTGGGCTCGCTCCGGGAACGGCACTTGCCCGATGGTGGCATGAACGATGCCGGCAATGAAGGCATCGCCCGCCCCGGTCGTGTTGATGACTCTGGTGGGGATTGCCTTGAAATGCTCATGACGTGTGCCGTTGCTGCAATACACGCCGTCGCTTCCCAGGGTAATATAGACCTCCTCAACACCCATCGCCGTGAGTTGCTCAGCTGCTGCCCGAGCAGTATCGCAGTGGGTGACTGTCTGTGCTTCCAGAAGGTTGAGTTTAATACCATGTAGATGGTGCAATTGACTCTGCTGCAGCGCTTTGATAACCTTAGGAGCCTTAGCGGTGCTCACAGTATCGACAAACAGCGGCGCACGGGTGCAGTGGTCGATGAGATAGCACAGCGACTCTGCCGAGATGTTGGTGTCGGCTACAACCGCCGCCGAGGCGTTGATGGCCTCCATGCGAGGCTCAAGGAATGCGGGGGTGATGTGGTCCACAATGTCGGTGTCGGCAACAGCGGCAATCATGTCGCCTGTTTGGTCGTTGACACACAGGTAAAGTCCGTTGCGCTCTCCCGCAAGGCGCTCACTCAACGTGAGGTCAAGGCCCACAGCCTGACATTCACGCCAGCACATCTCCCCGAAAGTTTCGCCCCCGAACAGGCTCACAAACTTCACCTCATGCCCCATCAATCGCAGGTTGTGGGCAATGTTGCGGGCAACACCGCCACAGCCCATGGTTACCCGTCCCGGTACCGAATCAGCAGGGACAAATGGCGCCGTCAAGGCAGCCGAGATATCCATGTTCACACCACCGATTACCGTAACATATCCACTCATTGCGTTTCTATCGTTTAAAATAATGGCAAAGTTACCACAACTCGGCCATTTCGCCAAATTTTGACACGTCCATCATCAGGCAAAGCCTGTCGCGCATTAATTTATTGAAAGATTGTTGCGTATCTCAGTCACAATTGTTAATTTTGCACAACAATTAACGGCAACCACGTGTCCTATGGCTGAAACTAAGAGTAATTTCCGCAACGTCCTTGTCATGAGATTGTCTGTGCTAGGCAATGTTGCGATGACCATTCCTGTATTGTATCCCCTGTGTAAGGCAAACCCTGACACTCGCTTCATCATGCTTACCAAGAAATGGCCTGCCTCGATGTTTCATGACCGCCCTGCCAACCTCAAGGTCGTAGACTTTGACGTCAACGAGCATCACAGAGGTTTCTTCGGCCTGATGAAACTGGCATCGACGCTCTACAAACTCTATGACATCGATGCCGTGGCCGACCTGCACAATGTGTCAGGCACTTGGGTCATCGACGCGTGGATGCGCGCTCATGGCGCACGCATTGCCCGCCTCGACAGGGAGAAACCCAAACGGCGCGCCCTGGTCAGCCACAAGTCCACCGAGCCTGTCTCGCCTATTCATGACCGTTACCGCAACGTGTTCAAGCAGCTTGGATTTGAGGCTCCCGACAATTTCAAGCACCTCTATGAGGGACGAGACTGGCCCCAAAGCCCCATCGTGCTCAACAAGGAGGAGGGGCAGCGATGGATCGCCATCTCACCGTTCTCATCCCACAAGGGAAAGGCTTATCCCCTCGAACTCATGGAACAGGTCATCGCCGAATTGAGCAAACGCGAGAACTACTGGATATTCCTTATGGGTGGTGGCAAAGCCGAGAAAATTGCCCTCAGGCCCATCGCACGCAAATACAAGAATGTCGTCTCGATGGCCGAGGTGAAACACACGTTCATCGACGAATATGCCCTGCTGGGAAAATGCGACCTGATGCTTACTATGGAGTCGGCCAATATGCACTTGGCATCACTGGTCGATTTGCAGGCAATGACCATCTGGGGACCCACATCGCCCGCTTGCGGCTATCTGGGCTATAACCAGATGGCAGAAGACGACATCCAGCTCGATATGGATTGCCGGCCCTGCTCCATCACCGGCGATAAACCCTGCCGTTACGGTGATTACCGCTGCCTGAAGAACATCTCGCCCGACTATATAGTCCAGCATGTCATCGAGGCGGTGGAATATAACGCCCAGCACAAGACCAAGGCTACCAAGCTGGCAAAAAAGCAGCAGGACACCGAGCAATGAAAAGCATTCTAATCACCGGAGCCGGCGGATTTATTGGCGGTTTCCTCGTCGAGGAAGCCCTGAACCGTGGGTATGAAACATGGGCTGCCGTACGCTCAACCACAAACCGCGAGTTTCTGCAGGACGAGCGCATACACTTCATCGAACTAGACTACAACGACCAGGAC
This sequence comes from Muribaculaceae bacterium, assembly GCA_017427945.1. GTDB lineage: Bacteria > Bacteroidota > Bacteroidia > Bacteroidales > Muribaculaceae > Sodaliphilus. The sequence goes on from JAFRRT010000011.1 coordinate 11,628, forward strand.
AACCTCGAGAACACCCTGCGAGAGCACATGGCTGAGTACGGCAAGTGGGACTGCATCGTCCACAACCTGGGACTCACCAAGTGCACCAATTACCTCGACTTTGAACGCGTCAACTACGGCTACCTGCGCACCCTCGTCGATGCCCTCAAGGAGACCGATATGACGCCCGACGTCTTCCTGCTCATGAGCAGCCTTAGCGTCATGGGCGACTCGGGCAGCGACAAACCCTTCATGCCCGACGACATCCCCATGCCCAACACCTTCTATGGCGTGTCGAAACTCAAAGCCGAAACTTACCTGCGCAGCCTTGAAGGATTTCCCTATACCATCTTCCGCTGCACGGGAGTATATGGACCTCGCGAGAAGGATTATTACCTGATGATTAAAAGCATCAAGCGAGGTTTCGACTTCAGCGTGGGATTTGAAAAGCAGATGCTTACCTTCATCTATGTCAAAGACCTGGTAACGGCTGTCATGGACGCTCTGGAGAAAGGGCCGCTGCACAAAGCTTACTTCATCAGCGAGGACAAGGCCTACACCCAGCAGGAATTCCGCAAAATAGTGTGTGAGGAACTGGGCAAGAAGGTTGTCATCCCCGTCACATGCCCCCTTTGGGTAGTCAAGATTGTGTGCCGTATTGCCGAGTGGTTCGGCAAGGTAACGCTCAAGGCTAGCACCCTGAACCGTGACAAGTTCAAGCTGCTGAAGCAGCGCAACTGGCAGTGCGACACCAGCGACGCTAAAAAAGACTTCAACTTCAATCCCAAATATGCGCTGCGCGACGGTATCCGCGAGGCAATCGCATGGTACCGCCAGGCAGGATGGCTCTAATCATGAAGCCTGTTTTTCTCATCGGTTACATGTGCTGTGGCAAGACCACCCTAGGAGTGGAACTGGCCCAGCAGATGGACCTGACTTTCATCGACCTGGATGAGTACATCGAGGCCGTGAATGGCATGTCAATTATCGAAATCTTCGATGAGATGGGCGAACAACATTTCCGACACTTGGAAACCGAAGCCCTGCGCGACGTTGCGGCGATGAGCGACGTCATCATCGGCTGTGGAGGCGGAACCCCCTGCCACAACGACAACATGGTGCTGATGAACGCTGCGGGCACCACCGTGTGGCTCACCACATCGCCCGAAGTTTTGACCGCACGCCTCCTCCTGCCCAAACAAAAGAACAAACGCCCCAAAATCCTCGCCCTCCCCGACAATGAAGTGCTCGACTTCGTCAACAACGAATTAACAGCACGCACCCCCTACTACCAGCAAGCCCAGCTCCACTTCGACTCCACCGACATCGAGACAGCCCAAGCCACCACCCGCACCGCCCACCACCTCACCACCCTCCTCGAGAGTGTTATCTCGTAAATTGAGGCTCTGTCACCGTCCTCCTGTCTTTGGCTATAGCCTGGAATAATAATCTGTATTTGTACGCCAATTCTATGAAGAGATTGGTCTAAAATCAAATAAATATTGGTTTTATGTTCATTTTGCACAAATTTTTCTTATCTTTGCAGATTATTAGTGACATAAACGAACTATCAAATCAATTAATAACTAAAAAATCATCAATTTTTATGTGGTTAACTAATTCATCTGTAGGACGAAAGATTGTGATGTCAGTCACCGGTCTTTTTCTTGTCCTATTCGTCACATTCCATGCGCTGATGAATGCAGTGGCTCTCATCTCGTTTGATGCTTACAATGCCATCTGTGAATTCCTCGGTGCCAATTGGTATGCCGTCCTCGGCACGTTGATACTTGCCGGCGGCTTTGCGATTCACATCATCTTCGCTTTCTGGCTCACGTTGCAGAACCGCAAGGCTCGCGGTAACATCCGCTATGCCGTGACCAGCAAGCCTAAGGAAGTAGAGTGGGCTTCTCAGAACATGCTCGTTCTGGGTCTCATCGTGTTGTGCTTCTTGGTGCTTCACTTGGTTCAGTTCTGGGCCAAGATGCAGTTACCCGAACTCATGGGTGAGCACATAATGCCTGGCAAATGGTATCTGGAGGCAACCTTCAGCCACTTGTGGGTACTGCCTGTTTACCTGATTGGCTTTGCTGCCCTGTGGTTCCACATCTGCCACGGTTTCTGGAGCGCCTTCCAGACCCTGGGTACCGCCAACGACAAGTGGATTGAGCGCTGGCAGTGCATCTCAAAGTGGTGGGCAACCATCGTGTTTATCCTGTTTGCTGTAGAGGCTTGCTACTTTACCTGGTTCTTTGCCCTCTAATCGCTGAGTATTAACCTATTAAATTTGTAAGACAAATGGAAGAAACAAAGATCAACGCTCAGCCCATCGATTCCAAGATTCCCGAGGGACCCATCGCTGAGAAGTGGACTAACTATAAAGCCCATCAGAAACTTGTCAACCCCGCCAACAAGCGTAAACTCGACATCATCGTCGTGGGTACCGGTCTGGCTGGTGCGTCGGCTGCCGCCACGCTGGGTGAGATGGGATTTAACGTGCTCAACTTCTGCATCCAGGATTCACCCCGCCGCGCTCACTCGATCGCTGCTCAGGGTGGTATCAATGCAGCCAAGAATTACCAGAACGACGGTGACTCGGTTTACCGCTTGTTCTACGACACCGTCAAGGGTGGTGACTACCGTGCTCGTGAGGCCAACGTTTACCGTCTTGCCGAGGTGTCGAACAACATCATCGACCAGTGCGTGGCACAGGGTGTTCCCTTTGCCCGCGAGTATGGCGGCCTGTTGGCTAACCGTTCATTCGGTGGCGCTCAGGTAAGCCGCACCTTCTATGCCAAAGGTCAGACTGGTCAGCAGCTGCTGCTGGGTGCCTATTCGAGCCTCAACCGCATGATTCATGCCGGCAAGGTGAAGAGCTATAACCGCTACGAGATGCACGACGTGGTTATCATCGACGGCCGTGCACGCGGTATCATCGCCAAGAACCTGGTGACCGGTAAGCTGGAGCGCTTTGCCGCTCACGCTGTGGTTATCGCTACTGGTGGCTATGGCAACACCTACTTCCTGAGCACCAACGCTATGGGCTGCAACTGCTCGGCTGCAATGGCTTGCTATCGCCATGGTGCTTACTTCGCCAACCCCGCCTACGTGCAGATTCACCCCACCTGCATCCCTGTGCACGGTGACAAGCAGTCCAAGCTGACGCTGATGAGTGAGTCGCTGCGTAACGACGGCCGCATCTGGGTGCCCAAGAGCATCGAGGACGCCAAGAAGCTGCAGGCCGGCCAAATCAAGGGCAGTGACATTCCCGAGGAGGAGCGCGACTACTATCTGGAGCGCCGCTACCCCGCCTTCGGTAACCTTGTGCCCCGTGACGTTGCCAGCCGTGCCGCCAAGGAGCGCTGCGACAAGGGCTATGGTGTGAACAATACCGGCAAGGCTGTGTTCCTCGACTTCAGCGAGGCCATCAACCGCCTGGGCATCGACGTGATTCGCCAGCGCTACGGCAACCTGTTTGACATGTATGAGGAAATCACCGACGTGAACCCCGGCGAACTCGCCAACGAGATCAACGGCGTGAAATACTACAATCCCATGATGATTTATCCCGCCATCCACTATACCATGGGCGGCATTTGGGTTGACTATGAACTGCAGACCAGCATCAAGGGCCTCTTCGCCATCGGCGAGTGCAACTTCAGCGACCACGGTGCCAACCGTCTGGGCGCTTCGGCACTGATGCAGGGTCTTGCTGACGGATACTTCGTCCTTCCCTACACCATCCAGAATTACCTGAGTGACCAAATTAGCGTACCCCGCTTCTCGACCGACGCGCCCGAGTTTGACGCAGCCGAGAAGAAGGTACAGGCCGATCTCGACCACATGATGAGCATCCAGGGCAAACGCTCGGTTGACAGCATCCACAAGGAACTGGGTAACGTGATGTGGGACTATGTGGGCATGGCACGCACCAAGGAGAGCCTTGAGATTGCACTGTCCAAGCTCAAAGAACTGCGCAAGGAGTTTGAGAACAACCTGTTCATTCCCGGCACCCAAGAGGGCATGAACATCGAGTTGGACAAGGCATTCCGCCTGCGTGACTTCATCACCATGGGCGAGCTCATCGCGTATGACGCCCTGAACCGTCATGAGAGCTGCGGCGGTCACTTCCGCGAGGAGCACCAGACCGAGGAGGGCGAGGCCAAGCGCGACGACGAGAACTTCTTCTATGTCGCTTGCTGGAAGTACAACGGTGACGATGAGACCGCTCCCACGCTCATCAAGGAGCCGCTCCACTACGAGGCCATCAAGGTCCAGACGCGTAACTATAAGTCATAATCAACCACACTTAAATTCATCGAAATAAAATGGAGACCAATATAAGCTTCAAAATCAAGGTTTGGCGTCAGGCCAACCCCCATGCTGAAGGACGTTTCGAGACCTACGAGATGCACGACATTCCCACCGACACCTCGTTCCTCGAGATGATGGACATCCTCAACGAGCAGCTCATCGAGCAGGGACAGGAGCCCGTTGCCTTTGACCACGACTGCCGCGAGGGTATCTGCGGTATGTGCTCGCTCTATGTGAACGGTCACCCCCACGGTCCCGCAACGGGAGCGACCACCTGCCAGCTCTACATGCGTCGCTTCAAGGACGGTGACACCATCACCGTTGAGCCGTGGCGCAGCGCTGCTTTCCCCGTAATCAAGGACTTGATGGTTAACCGCAACGCCTTTGACCAGATCCAGCAAGCCGGTGGCTACATCAGCTTCCAGACCGGTGGTGCTCAGGATGCCAACGCCATCCCCATCAGCAAGGTGGCTGCCGACGAGGCTATGGACAGCGCAACCTGCATTGGCTGCGGTGCCTGTGTAGCTGCCTGCAAGAACGGTTCGGCTATGCTGTTCCTCAGCGCCAAGGTCAGCCAGTTCGCTCTGCTGCCCCAGGGCCGTGCCGAGGCAAAGCGCCGCGTGAAGGCTATGCTTGCCAAGATGGACGAACTGGGCTTTGGTAACTGCACCAACACCGGTGCCTGCTCTGCCGAGTGCCCCAAGAACATCAAGTTGAGCAATATCTCTCGCCTCAACCGCGAGTTCCTCAGCGCCAAGTGCAGCGACTAATCCAAGCGATTTAACATCCCTTACATACTTCATGCCGCAGGACCTTTAACGACCCTGCGGCATGTTGTTTTTGTCCATTTCAATGAACCAAGATACCTTTAGCTTGATTTACACCTTTCAATGGTTTACAGTAATGTAATATATTAGAATTGTCTGTCGTTGAAAAAATCGGGGGCAAATGTAGTGTTTTTCCAAAATATGTGCTATTTTTGCAATCTGACAACATAATTACTTACAAATTATCACTGAATATGAAATACTACATTGCAGAAAACGGTCAGCAGGCCGGCCCATTTGAGCCTCATGAATTGCTGCAGCATGGATTGACGGTCAACTCCCTGGTGTGGTGTGAAGGCATGGCGAACTGGACCTCGGCAAGCCAGGTACCCGAACTCATGGCAGTGCTGACGGGACAGCCGCCCATCAACGTGGGCACACCCACCGGCATCGACACTCAACTGCCGCCAACGCCGCCCATGGGAGGTGATGTCCAGTTGCCACAAGTGCCGCCGTTCAACAACCCGCAAACGACTGCACCCCAGCAGCCGGCGCCCTATGGCACCCCCTATGGCCAGCAGGGAACCAACAATCAGCCCTATGCCCAGCCGCAATACGGCCCCAGCACTAACCAGCCCAGCAACAACGTGATGCCCAAGACCTGGCTTACCGAGTCGGTCCTGGTCACTGTGCTATCATTCCTGTGTCTGTGCAATTTCATTGCCGCCATCCCCGGTCTCATTGCCATCTTCAAGGCCAATAGTGTCAAGACCAAATTCATGAGCGGGGACGTGCAAGGCGCCAATGCGGCATCGGCATCGGCCAAGAAGTGGATGATTATCGCCGCTGTAATTATGGTGGGATGGTCTCTCATCCAAGGTTACCGAATGCTTGACTCCAATCTGTTGCAACAGATTCAGGAAGGTTCCATCGGTTCCCTTTACGGACTGTAATTCCTTTTACGGATTGAATTAATGAGTTATAGCCTTTAGGGCTGACGAGAGGCTGGTCCCGGAGTAAACGACGAGACCAGTGCTGTCGGTGACGGCATACCATGGCATGGATGTGACGCCAAGCAGTTGTATGCCTTGTTCGGTGGGACCACCGGGTGCCCAATAGTGTTTCCACTGCGCGGGATCGACGCCGATGGTCTGATGCCAATGCAGGGTGTCACCCTCGGCAAGGACATCAATTACCTGCACACCCTTGTCAAGGTCCTGCAGTTTTCCTATCATGGTTTCGCGGGATTGCTGAGGATTCACCCACATGCTGATGAGTGATTTTTTTCCCGTGAGCTTGATTTCCTCAAACGTGCCGCCATGCTTGACCAGCGTAAGGGTCATCAGCCGTGGCAGCGAACTGTTCTTGCGCCCTTTCAAATTCATGCCTGCGGTCAACGATTCGGGCTTTGCCAGCAAGTCGATGCCATTAAGCAGAGTCTCTACCTTCTCAATATCACTGTAATCGCTGTAGTCGGCAACAAGCAGCACCGTGGACAGCACATCTGTGGCATTTTCGCGCACATATTTCTCGATGGCAGCATTCAGTCGGCTGGGGTTCGGGTCGGTGTAGAAGGCGGCATGCTCGTTACGAAAGAGTTGCCAATCCTCATTCACCTTGTTACCTTTGACTTTGACCGACATTGCCACAGAAGCATCGCCTTTGACCTTGAGATGGTCACCGTTGACGGCCACCATATTGGCAATCAATTTGTCGCTGTGGTCAAGCAGGTTCACGACGGTCAACTGCGAGGCTTCGCCCTTAAAGGTGAAATGTCCTTTCTTGTCCACATCGACCCATTGGTCGACGATACCCGAGTCGCCGTTGAAAACGACCCTGACAGCTACACCGTCAACATGAACCAACTCGCCGTCAATCTTGAAACTGTTGCCACCGCCACACGACATAAGCGCAGCAGCTATGAGAAACAGGGTGATATAATGCAGGTGTTTCATTATTGGGATAGAAAATGTTGAACTTACGATAAAAACAAGCACATTATGCCGCTCATCACGGGTCGCGCCAGTCACCATGTTGCTTGATGAGTGCCACCAGGCGTGAAATGGCGTCGTCCTCGGGAACATTCATTTCGACACACTCCTTACCCTTGTAAAGACTGATGCGGCCTGCTGCAGCTCCCACATAGCCATAATCGGCATCGGCCATTTCACCGGGACCGTTCACGACGCATCCCATCACACCGATTTTGAGGTGCGTCAGATGAGACGTCGCCTGCTGTACCCGCTGTACCGTTGTTTGCAGGTCAAACATGGTTCTTCCGCATCCAGGGCAGGAGATGAACTCTGTCTTGCTGATGCGCTGGCGGGCGGCCTGCAGGATAGCAAAGGAATAACGCACCACATCACAACCGTTGTGGATATTGGGGGCTTCGAGCCAGATGCCTTCGGCACGACGGTTGAGCATTACGGCGCCCAAGTCGGCACCAGCTTTGACCTGCAACCACTCGTTGGAACTGTCGGTATAAGTGTTGCGCATGATGACGGGGCAAGCTATTCCTGCCGTGTCAAGAGCATGGACAAAAGCCTGCTGCACACCGGGGATGTTGTCGCCCACCGGGGTAATGATCAATACCGTGTCGCTGCGGCCCTTCAGGAAATCCAGGCGATGAACGGGTGTCGTGGCGGGCAGTTGCAGAAATCGCAACTCGGTAGCAGGACAGTGGTCCCACTCGCCCAGGGTGAGCAACGGATAGGCATTGCGCTCGCCCTTCCAGAAACCCATTGGCACCAAGAACTGGTGCATGCCATCAATCAGTCCATCGGCACTGTAATAGAAATCAGGCTGCAAGTTGCCACCGTCAAGTTCATCGGGACGATAGCTGGCAATGACCACGGGCTGATTGCCGCCACCGATGCGGTCGGCCACAGTCACCGTCTTGCGGGCCTCGGGACACAAGGGGTCATAGCCCTTGCAGTAATCCCCCTCGATGGGCTTGTGCCCATCACGGCAGGCCATATATTCCACGAGTTTGCGCGCCACGGGAACTTCCAGCTCGGGTTCCTCGCTCAAGGAGACACGGATGGTATCTCCCAAGCCCTCGGCCATTAGCGCTCCGATACCCACCGCGCTCTTGACGCGCCCGTCCTCGCCAAAACCGGCTTCAGTCACGCCCAAATGCAGCGGGAAGTGCATATCCTCACTGTCCATCGCAGCCACCAGTCGCCGCACGGCCTCGACCATAACGACCACATTAGATGCCTTCATTGAGATGACGACATCCAGAAATTTCTCGGCGACAAACACGCGCAGGAACTCCATCACACTCTCGACCATTCCGGCTGCCGTATTGCCATAGCGGCTCATGATGCGGTCACTCAACGAACCGTGATTGACACCCAGGCGCACAGCCGTGTGGTGCTCGCGACACACCGCGATGAAAGGCAGCAGGGCTTCCCTGATGCGCCCCATCTCGGCTTCATACTGTTCGTCTGTGTATTCCAACTGCTTGAACGTGCGTGCGGGATCCACGAAATTACCCGGGTTGATGCGCACGCCCTCGCACACCTCGGCAGCGGCAAGGGCCGCCTGGGGGTTGAAATGTATGTCGGCGATAAGGGGGATGTCACACCCCTTTCTCCGCAAATCTTGCGATATGAGTCCGATGCTGTGGGCCTGTTTCACACCTTGAGCGGTCAAGCGCACATAGTCGGCTCCGGCATAGGCGATGCGCTGGCATTGTGCCGAACTCGACTCGATGTCGTCGGTGGCCGTGTTCGTCATTGACTGCACGCGCACAGGCCATTCACTGCCCATGGCAATGCCGCCAACGTTCACACTGACGGTAGAGCGACGTTTATAGTTAAATGTATTGTTCATTGATTATCCGAATAATCTCATGGTTAATGACACGCACAGGAAACCGACCACTACACCCGCCAACACCTGCCAGGAGTCATGACGCCTGAGGACAAGTCGTGCCGAGCCCAGCAAGCCTGCAATCATGACAACGATACACAGCAGCCAGAACAAGTCAAACGCGCTCAATCCCTGGGCATGCAACTGATAGACCAAAGCAACGATACCGCCAATTCCTGCCATGTGTGCACTGATTTTCCACTTCAGGTTCACCAGGGCCATCACAAGTTCGGTCACTGCCGTACCCACCATGAACATGATGAACCATTGCGGGGAATGGCAGTAATACAGGTAGTAGGCTGCAACGGCCGAGCACAACGTGGCGAACAGATAAGGAATCAAGCGCTCCTTACGATCATTGACATGGAGGTCCTTGACCAACCTGAAGTGGCGAAGCACACTCAGGAAAATCAGCGGCAGGATGCAGGTGATGCCCATGCACACCAGCAGGACCGACACCCTTGTGCCGTAAGGCAACAAGCACAGTATAGACACCCACAATGTCAAGAATACGCCATAGGTGGGCATCAGCAGCGGGCTCAATACCGTGGAGAGGAAATTGGCAATGCCGGCAATCAGTTTGTTGATAGTATATCTTTTCATCTCGGTCTTCAATTCTCGGGTGCCACTTGGAATGAATCACGGGGTCACTTTGACATCTTACGGCGCATCGTGCTGCTCGGGATTTTCAACGTGCCGCGGTATTTGGCAACGGTGCGACGTTCCAGACGGTAACCCATCTCTTTGAGTTTCTCGCACAGCGCGTCGTCGCTCAACGGATGCTTCTTGTCCTCGCCGTCCACCAGTTTCTTCAAGTCGTCATACACCTCGTGGCGCGACGAACCGTTAATGTCCTCACTGAAGAACGATTTCAAGCTCTTGATGCCCCACCGCGTCTGCACATACTTGTTGCTCACGGCCCTCGAAACCACCGACACGTCCTTGCCTATCATGTCGGCAATCTGCTGCTGTCCCAAGGGCTTGAGGTCTCGCTCATCACCGCTCAGGAAATAGTCAGCCTGGCACTTGACGATGGCGCTCATTGTGTTGAACAGCGTTTCCTGGCGTTGCTTGAGCACCTCGATGAACATGCTGGCGCGCTGGTAAGCGTCCTGAATCTGTTTCTTCTCCTTCATTTCCCTGACACTTAGCGGCTTGCCTGACCGGTAATGCTCGTTCATCAAGGAATAACTCTCGCTGATTTGCAGCTCAGGGATGTTATTGAGCAAGGTGACTGTCAAGTGACCGGTCTCATCGTCAAGTTCGACGTCAAAATCAGGGGTCACCTGTTGTGAGATATAGGAGCGGGAACTGAAAGCATTGCCCGGATAGGGATTCAGGCCTCGCCTGATCTGGCGTTTGAACACCTGCTCAACGAGTTCCTCGCTGATATTCAACTTGCGGGCGATAATGTCGAAACGCATCATTGCCATTTCATCAAAACAGTTTTCCACCATCTTGATGGCGATGTCCACCTCCTCGCTGGGGTCCTTGCGGCGCAGTTGCAACAAGACACATTCCCGCGTGTCACGGGCGGCGATACCCGGCGGGTCAAGCGTCTGCACCAATTTCAGCACTTCCTCAACTTGCTGGGTGTCAACGATGTATCCGTCATTAAATGTTACGTCGTCGGCAATCTCCGATGTCTTGCGGCGCAAGTAACCGTCATCCTCGATGTTGCCTACAATGGCTTGGGCGATGACACGTTGTGTCTCGTCAAGGTCCAACTCGCCCAATTGGTCGTTAAGGTATTCCTGCAAGGTCTTCTCGCTCACCGCTGTCGGGGTGTAGTATTCCTCGTCACGGCTGCGGTTATTGGCAAAATAGCGGTACCACGCTATGGTGTCGTCATCGCCGTCATTGTTGATGTCACCGCCCAGGCCGGTGTCATTGGCTTCCGATGCCGAACTGCCATTGTCACTGTCATTGTTGTAACCGTCGTCATCGTTGTTGTCTGACTTCTTTTCCAGGGCCTGTATCTCGTTGACCTTATTGTCGATGAACTCGTCCATCTCGGCATCGCTCTTCTCGAGCATCATGCCCAGCAAGCGTTGCTGTTCGAGGGCCAGACGTTGCGTCTGGGTCTGTTCCTGTGTGAATACCTGTTTTGCCATCGTCTCAAGTGGTTAGAGGTTTTTGAATTACAAAGTTACAATAAAGTTGCTATTTGGAGATAATTCGCCTTCAATTTTTTGAAAATTTTCACCCAGACATATCTACTTCACAATCAGATGACTTTTCCTACTTTTATGTCATATCTACAAAATCTGAAACCTTATTTACTGTATTAAAAATCAGCACATTATAGATATAACTAAAAAATAAACACCCCGTTTCACAACGCGGTGCTTATTTAGGATGAATAGTATTAATATTTCCAACTTTCACGCAAAAGTACACACATATTTTGAACTGCACAAATTTTTATTGTAAAAAATTGTTACCTGTAAATCGAGATTTTTGACAACAAAAAAGAATGGAGACCCTCATGTGGCCTCCATCCATGATAATCTACTTATGTGACAGTGTCAGATTCCTCCAAGAATCAGGTCGATAAGGGCATTAATGTCCGTGATGTTCACCTCACCGTCGCCGTTCACGTCGGCTGCATCAAGGTCTCCCTTATGGCCAAGGATGTAGTCGATGACGCCATTCACATCGGCGATGTTTACCTCGCCGTCACCATTCACGTCACCTTCCACTGTGTCTGGGCCCCAGGTCTCGGTATAATACAGCTTGATGTCATCAAGATAGCAGGCTACCTTGGTGTTACCCGACGTCTGGTTGATGCGCAGCATGATGGGCGCACTCGTGGGCAGGTTGACTGTAGCCGAGGCCTTTGACTTGCTATCGGCCGACGCCACGCCCTCATCGGGGCTAATCCACGTCTCACCGTTGTCCAGCGAATAGGAGAGCCTAAAGTTGGCATCGGTTGATGTGGGGTTATAAACCGTGTATTTCACCGAATAGGGGATAATGTTGAGCGGTGTCGTAGTGGTGATCATGCTGGGCTTCTTCATCGCCACTGCACGATGACCATTGCACCATGTAGTGTCCTCAACCTCTACCACAGAGCACTTGCTGAAATCCCACTTGCTGAAAACTCCTTTCACGCCTTTGGCACTCTGGTTGTCGGTCACAGGCATGTTCTCGAAGTCTTCCATAATAGACAGGATTGAAGTGTCTGATTTGAGGGTAAATGTGATAAGACCGTCCTCTTCGGCAATGTCAAAGATGGCATAGTCATTGAATGTCTTGTTCCATGTGAGCAGGCCCGGTGTGGTGAAGTTGGTGATCGATGTCACGCCGGCTGCACCGGGGAACGGGTCATATTCACTGTCAGCACCCATATAGTTGGCGCGCAGCAACTCATAGTACATGTGTTTGGGATCACAGTTGACCTCGTTGGACCACCACACATACTCGTTGGTCGAGTCCACACGGGCAATCATCATGCCATGTCCTGGCAGGAAGCGGTCCCACTTGCCGCGTTGACGGTTCTCGATTAGGAAGAACTCATCCTCGTTGGGCGTGTTCAAGCGATAACCTTGATTGCATTGGTCAATGGCCTGCAGCTCAAAAAGCCCGACCGTGTCAAGCATAATAGGTTGGGTGAAGCCCAGCGCATAGCGCTCATACAAGCTGTAACCCACCGGGTTGCGACCAAAGTTGCCTCCGCTGCCGCCAGCCATGATGGACCATTCTCCGGGGTTACGGCTCTCACCGCCACTGCCGCTGTAGTCGGTGTCATACAGGTCGGGCAGCCCCAGCACATGGCTGAACTCGTGGCAGAAGGTGCCAATGCCGTTCACATCATAGTAATAACCTTCCCAACCGGCAATCTCGGTAGAGCAGGCATAGAGGCCGAACCTCACACCGTCCCTCTCGGGCTCATTGAAAAGGTAATACATGTGCGGCCACAGGTAATTCTCATTATTGCCGCTGTAGTTGGCCGAGAAACCCGCTACCAGGAAGAACACCATATCAACATAGCCGTCGCCGTCACTGTCATAATCGCTGAAGTCAATCATCGCGTCTACCGAGTCAAGTGCGGCATGGAACACGACATCAGCGCGGTTGGTCGATTGGGGATAGGTGCAGGAGTAATTCACATCAACAGGACCCAGAATGTCAAATGCCGGGTCGAACTGCTGGGCTGAATTGTCAAAGTAATAGTCGCGCACACTACCGGTCATCGACACAAACCTGTTGTTGAGCGTATAACCCGTGAAGTCGTGGGTGTTGACCATGTCATCATAGAAATCGTTGGCATTGGTCATCGAAAATTTCTTGTTGGAGTAATTGATCAAGATAATCAAACCTTTGAAATCCTCATAACCCATCGATCCCTCAGCTCCCACACGGCGCATCGCGGCATTGCGCTGGCCCAGCATCTTGCGGCCCGCGTTTACACTCGACTTGCTGGTGAGTCCTTTGGGAATAGTGTTCAGGAAAGCACGGTCGGCACTGCTGCGACTGGTCAGGTCGTGAGCCGGGCGATTGCTGGGTACAAGACGGTCACCGTCAAGAACGGCATAGGTGTAATACCCTGCCTCATCTTTCACCACGGTATAGCCGTCGGTCGTGGTGGTAAAGTGGAAAAACTCGTCACCATGCAGAACCACCGTTAAGGTGGATCCATCGGGTTGGGTTACAACAGCAGGCGTGGGGTCTGCGGGGACGGCTCGTGCTATTAGGCACAGCAATCCCGTTAAAAGCAGGCACAAATGTCTCTTCATTTTCTTCTTTTTTAATATTTGGGTTTAGCTTAATATGATGTCAATGAGGGCATTGATGTCGGCGATGTTCACCTCGCTGTCACCGTTCACGTCGGCGGCACCGGGAGCACCCGAGCCATTCAGGATGAAGTCAATGACAGCATTCACGTCGGCGATGTTCACCTCGCCGTCGCCGTTCACGTCACCGGGCGGCACAACACTGGGACCGCCTTCCTCGCCGGTATAATAGAGTGTAAAGTCATCTACATAGTTGGCGGTGTTATTGTGGCCATTCTTCTCGTAAATCCTGAAGCGGGCGGGCTGATGGTTGTTCAAGTCCAAATACCAGTAACAGGTGGTTTTGGACTTGGCGTAAGCCTCAGCTACTACATCGTTCTTGGCGCTGGTGGCGGTTACCCAGATGGGGTTACCTTCGGCATCATTCTCAACCGAATACTCAAGCGAGAACTTGGCGTCTTTTGTTGACGGGTTGAACACCGTCAGGCTAGCCAGATAGAAATTATAGTAAACCGGAGTGGTGCTGTAGAACAAGCTCGGCAGTTTCATCATCACACTGTTCTCACCATTGGCCTTGTCCGAGCCAGGGGCACGAACACCCGATTTGTTGAACGTCCAGGTGGCAAAGGCGCCCTCCACGTCCTTATCGGTCGTGCTGGTGCTAACAGGCATGCCTTCAAAGTCCTCGACAAGAGCCTTCAACGAACCATCCTCGACGATGTTGAACGTGATAATACCGTCCTGCTCTTTGATACCCGTAATATTATAGAAGTTGGCATAGCCCTCCCATGTCAGGATGCTGGGCTCAGTCTCGTTAGTGAGCATCACGTTGCCCGTAGTGCCGGGGAACGGGTCGCTGCTCGAGTCGCCCGAGGTGGAATTGCCGGCGCGCAACAACTCAAAGTAGTTGTGTTCGGGATTGCAGTTCACCTTATTATTATTCCAGATGCTGACATTGGTGCTGTCAACACGGAAGACGAGCATACCGTGTCCGGGCAGATAAGCGTCCCAATTGGTGCGCTGGCGGTTCTCGATGGTAAAGAACTCGTCGGTGACGGGGGAACGCAGGATATAACCCTCACGGGAGGTGTTGAGCGGATTGAGCGTGTAAAGTCCCGATTCGGTGATTTCCTGGGGATTTGCCCAACCCAGTGCATAGCGCTCAAGCAGGTTGTAACCCGCAGGACAGCGGCCGTAATTGTAATCGCCGCCACCAGCCATCACGTCCCAACCTCCGGGATCGTGGCTCTGGCCACCGCTGCCGCTGGCATAGTCCGTGTCATAGAAGTCGGGCAAGCCCAGCACATGGCTGAACTCGTGGGCGATTGTGCCGATACCCTCCACAGTGACGGTACTGGGGCTGCTCTCCCAACCATAAAGCTCGGTGGAGCAAGCATAACGGTCAATGCGCTTTCCGTCATAGGTGGAATAGGTGCTGTACAGGTTAGAGGCGTGAGGCCATAGGTAACCGCTGTTGTTACCGCTATAGCTCGATGAATAGCCGGCCATCAAGAAGTAAACCATGTCAATCCTGTTGTCGCCGTTGTTGTCATAGACCGAGAAATCGACTTCGGGGTTCGCATCTTTCAACGCTTGCAGGATGATTGAAGTCACGCGGCTGTTGCACTGCGAAGCCTTCACCACACCACCATTGCTGTTCTTGGCATGATAGGGACCATACACATCAAACGGCGGCTTGAAAGCGCCATTGGACTGGTCGTTGAAGTAATCGCGCACACTGCCAGGGCAGCTCACGTCCCTGTCATTAAACGGATCATGGTAACCAGTGAAATTCTCAGTGCTGAACATCTCGGTGTAGAACGACTTCGGGTCTTCAGCAGAGAACTGCACGTCCGTGAAGTCAATCAGAATGACACAACCACGGAAGTTTTCGAAGTCGAAGTTCGACAGGTCCACGTTGCGTTTCACGCGGCGTACGTGAGCCACGGCCACCTCCGACTCGTCAACAAGGAATTTGGACGTGGTTGCAAGCAGATTGAGCTCGTCGGCGCTGCGCTCACCCTCGTTATGGGCCAGCACATCGGTGGCGACAAGGTGCATGCCGTCGCTTTGAGCATACACATAGGCGCCAGCGTCGTTCAACAGAATCGTGTAACCATCGGCGGTCGTGTTAAAATGATAAAATTCATCGCCCACCAGATTAACCGACAACAACGATCCGTCGGGCTGAGGCATCTGCACCAGTCCACGGTGTGCCGGATTGGCAAGAATGTTGACACTCACAAGTGCCGCTGTCAGCAGCAAGAATACTAATCTCTTCATATTCGTTTATTTCTATGTTTTTTGTTTTTATGTTTATGGTCAGTCAACATCACATGGTGCCGTCCATTTTCAGATTTTGTCCTTTTGGGCGACATCATCACATGCTTGTAACCTGCAAATTTACACCAATTTTTATTTTTTGATGAAAAAATGTGGCCAAAAGTTGAAGTTCCCTACGTTTTTGCACCAAAAATTTCATTTTTACAAAGAAAAACAATACCTTTGCTCTTTCAATCATTACTCAATCTCTTATTGAGTTCACAACTGATAAGGAAAATGCGGACCGAGGTTTTAGAATAGGTACGGCCCGCAAAAAAGATGTTTTAAGGTTTACTTCTCGTGGCTACGTCGGGACGACGTGGCCACATTTCTTTTTCCCTTCACTTTTCAGGCATCTAAATTTAAAAGTTTGTGATGATTATTTCTTGGTTTAAGATGTTGATTTTGGCGTTTTTTGAATGTTCCACGAATTGTTGACAATTGGGGTGATTTATGAACAATTCACCCATTTTAACTGAATTTTCGAGGTTTTCTAAGTAAAAAATTGTTCCTTTGTACCCGTGAAACATCGCGCAAGCCGAATGCAATGGGTGCTTGCACCCAATTGCTGAGGCGCAGCCGATGTTCTTAAAACATTGTGCGAGCCGAAAGTAATGGGTGCTTGCACCCAATTGCTGAGGCGCAGCCGATGTTCTTAAAACATTGTGCGAGCCGAAAGTAATGGATGTTTACATCCGATTACTAAGGCGATGCCCATGTCATTTAAACATTGCACGAGCCGAATGCAATAGTTTACATCTGATTGCTAAGGCGATGCCAACGTTATTTAAACATTAGAAGACCACCACCAATGGGAAAAATCATAGCAATTGCAAATCAAAAGGGCGGCGTTGGAAAGACAACGACCGCTATCAACCTGTCGGCTTCGCTGGCCACGCTCGATAAGCGGGTGCTGCTCATTGACGCCGACCCTCAGGCCAATGCTACCTCGGGACTGGGTATCGAGCCAAAGGACATGTCGTCAACGATTTATGAATGCCTCGTTGATGATTACCCCATGGCAAGCGCCACCGTCGATACTTGCGTCGAAGGACTGAAATTGATAGGCTCACGCATCGACCTTGTGGGTGCCGAGCTTGAACTTATCGAGAAACAGGGACGCGAACGCGTGCTCTCCAACGGCCTGAAAGACATCAAGAAGGATTATGACTTCATCATCATCGACTGCAGTCCTTCGCTGGGCCTGATTACCGTCAACGCCCTCACAGCCGCCGACAGTGTCATCATCCCCGTCCAGGCCGAGTACTTCGCACTGGAAGGCATCAGCAAACTGCTGAATACCATCCGCATCATCAAGGGGAAACTCAATGCCGCACTGCGCATCGAAGGTTTCCTGCTCACGATGTATGACGCACGGCTGCGACTTGCCAACGAGATTTTTGAGGAACTGAAAGGCCACTTCGGTGATATGGTATTCAACACCGTAATACCCAGGAATATACGCATCAGCGAGGCACCGAGCCACGGAATGCCTGTGACACAGTATGATCCCGATTGCCGCGGCACCATAAGCCACATCCAGCTGGCTCAAGAGATTATAGCAAGGCAATAGGTATTAGGTGTGTGATTTTTTGACAACAATACAATTAAAAAACTGAAAATATATGAAACGTAGCGCATTAGGCAAAGGACTCGACTCGCTCATCTCGATGAACGACATACAGACCGGTGGCTCCTCGGCCATCAACGAGATTCCCATCAGCCAAATTACGCCCAACCCTGAACAGCCCCGACAGAACTTCGACGAAGAAGCGCTCGAGGAACTGGCTGCAAGCATTAGGGAGATGGGTATCATCCAACCGCTCACGCTGCGCAGCACGGGCGAAAATTCTTATCAAATCATCTCGGGCGAACGCCGTTACCGCGCCTCGCTGCTGGCAGGGCTGCAGTCGGTGCCTGCTTACATACGCACCGCCAACGACAGCGAAGTGACCGAGATGGCGCTTATCGAGAACATTCAGCGCGAGGACCTGAATGCCATCGAGATTGCGCTTACCTTCCGCAAACTCATCGACCAGTACAACCTCACACAGGAAAGGCTGAGCGAGCGCATCGGCAAGAAGCGCGCGACTATCGCCAATTTCCTGCGACTGCTGAAGTTGCCGGCCGAGGTGCAGCTGGGTCTGCATGACCACACACTCGATATGGGGCATGCCCGCGCACTGCTCTCGCTCGACAATCCCAAACTGCAGCTGAAACTCTACAACGAGACCATCAAGAAGGGGCTGTCAGTACGCCAGGTGGAGCAACGCGCCAAGCAGATGCAGCAAGCCGCCGACAAGGAGGAGTCAAGCCAATACAACGCATCCAATCCGCTGAATGTCAAGGATTATGTGATTCTACAGAAACACCTGTCTTCGGCATTTGGTGTGCCTGTGAAATTCTCATGTGACCCGTCAGGCAAGGGAAAAATCACCTTCCCCTTCACCACCGAGGCCGAACTGGAGAAAATCATCCGCATCTTTGACAACCTGAAAGAGGCTTAATCGGGGTGGCACAGTGATGAGGTTCAAGGCGACATACCGCAACAGATGGCACGGCATGGCAACAATACTGATGTTGCTCTGCCTGTTGTCGTATGCAGGAAACGCCGCTGCCCAATCAACCACAGATAGCATCAAGTCTGACACCGTCAAGACCTTGCCCCGACATCACGAGCGCAAGGCCATCATTTTGACCGACACGACAACCATCGGCGACCAACGCCCTGTGCGTGTAGTCAATGCCGCGGGCGACACCATCACCTTTGCCTCTATCGATTCCATTGCCGATATCCAGGGGGTGGAGATACTCGTCGACAGCACTGCCGTTTCATCGATGGGAAAGGTGCGCACGTTCAACCCCGACCCGCAGCGGGCATTATGGCTGTCGGCGTTGTGCCCGGGACTGGGACAAATCTACAACCGGCGCTACTGGAAACTGCCCATCGTGGCGGGTGCCTTTGTCGGACTGACTTACGGTACTGCCTGGAACAACCGCATGTATAAAGATTACTCCAGGGCCTACCGTGATGTGATGGACGATGATCCCGACACCCGCAGCTATATGGACTTCTTCCCGCCCACGGTAAAGGAGGGCGACCTCGACACCGCATGGCTGCAGAAGATCATGAAGAGCAAGCGCGACTATTACAGGCGCTATCGCGAGATTTGCGTCATTTCCATGGTGGGCGTGTACCTTATCAACATTGTGGACGCCTATGTGGATGCCTCGCTGGCACACTTTGACATCTCACCCGACCTGACACTCGACGTGGCACCGGCTGCCATCGACAACACAGCCATTGGCGGACGGCTACCATCGCTGGGCGTGCAATGCGCCATCAATTTTTAAATTTGAAACCAACACAATGACAATATGACAAAACATCGACTCTTGACATTAATTCTCACCACCACACTGGCGGCTTTGATGCTGTCAGCGGCCCCCCGTGAGAAGAAAAACATCCTTTCTCTAAAGAATTCAATTACCGATGACGACATCGTCTTCCCCGAGAGTTTCGACACCGACGTGCACAAGATGATGACCAACTGGTATCTTCAAAACTATGCCGTGCTCGACGCCGATGTGGAGAGCAAATCGCCCGGGGAGGTAAACGAGGAGACCTACATCAGGCGACTGGCTGCTATTCCATCGGTCATCGAAATGCCTTACAACCAGATTGTACGCAAGCACATCGAGCGCTACGTCTATCGTAGCCGCACCCTCGTCGAGGAGATGCTGGGCATGAGCCTGTACTACATGCCCATCTTTGAGCAAGCTCTGGAAAAAGAAGGTCTGCCGTTGGAACTCAAGTACTTACCCATTGTGGAGAGTGCACTCGATCCTAACGCCACCTCGCGCGTGGGAGCCGCTGGACTGTGGCAGTTCATGATTGGTACCGGCAAGGGCTTGGGACTTGAAGTGAATTCGCTGGTCGATGAACGACGCGACCCCTATCGCTCAAGCGCCATGGCGGCAAAGTACCTCAAGAACCTCTACCAGATTTATAACGACTGGTCGCTCGCCATCGCAGCCTATAACTGCGGACCCGGCAATGTCAACAAGGCGTTGCACCGCAACGGCGGAACAGGCGACTTCTGGGACATCTATGAGTACCTGCCCCGCGAGACGCGCGGTTATGTGCCCGCTTTCATTGCCGCCAACTATGCGATGACCTACTACAAGCAGCACAACATCAGTCCCTCGCTGGCAAAGAAACCGCTCATCACCGATACCGTGACAGTGAACCGCCGCATCCACTTTGACCAGATTGCACAGGTGCTGAATATTCCCATCGAGGAAATACGTACTTTCAATCCGCAATTCCGCGCCGACGTCATTCCCGGCGACAATCACCCTTACACGCTCGTGTTGCCCTCGCAGCAGGTTTACAGCTTCATCATGAGCGAGGACAGCATCGACAACTACAGGGATGAGGAATACTCCCATCGAATGATTGTCGAGCCAGGCGGTGACTCGCCCACTCCCGAGGAATACCTGAGCGGATACACGGCATCGGGTGAGGCGCGCACCATCATCCACAAGGTGGGAAGGGGTGAGACGCTCTCGACCATCGCCGCCAAGTACGGCATGACTTCCAACGAACTCATGGCGCTCAACAACATGAGCAGTGAGAGGGTAAGGCGCGGTGACAACCTCAAGGTCAAAGCACCCAGCCACAATAATGCCAGCGCCGACAACGACGATTATGGAATGACAGCAACCACCAGCGATGTAGGCACTACGTCTGAAGAAGACATGGCCATGAATGAGCAGGCCATGATCGACGAGGTGAAAAACATCGAGCGTGAAGCCGCCAGCAAGGCTCCCTATAGGGGTTCTTACACTACCGGTAGCAATAGCTCTACCACGAGTACCAAGACATCCCAAAAGGTCAATGTCAAGACCGATGAACAGACTACGCGACAGAATGCTGCAAGGAGCAACACACACAACTGGCGCGACCGCAACAACAAGTACGCTCACAACTACAAGGATAGCAAGGAACATAAGAGCCGAGGCAGGAACGATCATGCCGAGCGCAGTTCTAAGAGCGGCAAGAGCAGTAAGAGCAAGAAACAGTCCAAGCCGCAACAACCGTCGGAGGTAACGGTACAAAAAGGTGAATCCCTTACCAAAATTGCTGAAAAGTCGGGCGTTTCAGTCAAGGACATTGAGCGCGCCAACGGCATCGAGGATGGCAACAAGATCAAGGCAGGTGAAAAGATTAAAATCCCCACCAAAGCCGAGGCACGACAAGCCGCAGCTGCCGAGAAGAAAGGCAATAGCAGCAAGTCTTCTAAAGGCTCTTCCAGCAAGAGCAAGTCTTCAGGAAAATCAAGTAAAGCCTCTTCAAGCAAGAGTTCAAAGTCTTCCTCAAGCAGCAAATCATCTTCGGGCAGCAAGTCTTCAAGCAAGAAAGGCAAGAAGAAATAATAACCTCAAAATACCACATGAAAATCGAGAGGAGCGCGGGTTGAACACCTGCACTTCTCTTATTTTTAGTGTCTAAAAAATCAAATAGCTACCTGTTTTTTATGGTTCTTGGGCTGAAGGCTTTTCTGTCAGGTCAACGATAACTTCACGGGCAATGAGCAGACCCGCAGCGGCAGGCACAAAGGCATTGCTGCCAGGTTGTTTCTTACCATCGACATAGACCGGTACGTCGGGGTTGAAACGAGGTTCTTCCTCGCTATAGACACACTTGAAGTGATGAATGCCCTCGCGGTGCAGCAGCTTGCGCAGCATGCGTGCCAGCGGGTCAATGCGCGTGGCATCAAAGTCGGCCACACGAAACGCCATCGGGTCCATCTTGTAGGCAGCACCCATAGAACAGATGTGCGGCACACCCAGTCGTAGACAGCGGCGCGCAATTTCCATCTTGGCGGTGATGGTATCGAGGCTATCTACCACATAATCAAAGCATGACATATCAAGTTCATCGGCATTCTCAGGCAGATAAAACATCTTGTGGACAGTCACCTTACAGGCAGAATTGATATCACGCACCCGCTCGGCAGCGACTTCAACTTTGGCACGGCCGATGGTACTGTGCAGGGCGAAAATCTGGCGGTTGATGTTTGTCACGCTCACTGTATCGTCATCAATGAGGTCTAACGCCCCTACCCCGCTGCGTGCCAACGCCTCGACCACATAGCCGCCAACGCCGCCAATGCCGAACACCGCCACGCGGCTTTGCGCCAGCCGTTCCATTGCTTCATCGCCAAGCATCAACGCCGTGCGGGCAAACGGGCTCTCCTTGTTTGTTTTTTCCTCCATCGGTGTATTTTAAGTTTTGTGCAAAGTTACTCCTTTTTTTTCATTTACCATCCATCAAGCTTTCAGCACATCAAAAAGTGAGAGCCTAAAAAACAGGAAAAACCGGAAACTTTGATTACCTTTGCCCTAACAATCACAACATGACTGTCATGAACCTGCAACTATTTGCACCCGAACAAGCCAACGCCACGATAGCGCTGCCTACCTCCAAGAGCATCACCAACCGTGCCCTGCTCATCGCTGCCCTGTGCGGCGACTCGGCACAGGTGATGCGGCCAGCCCTATGCGATGATTCTTCCGCGATGGTCAACGCCCTATCACAAGACCTGCAGGGACACATCGACGTGGGTGCTGCAGGAACAGCAATGCGTTTCCTCACCGCCTACTTTGCTTCACGCGAGGGTGCCGATGTCATACTCGACGGTACCGAGCGCATGAGGCAGCGTCCCATCGGCATCCTGGTTGATGCCCTGCGTCAATTGGGAGCCCGCATTAGCTATAAAGGTAAAGAAGGATATCCTCCCTTGCACATCATTGGCACGACGATGCACGGCGGTGAGTTGGAGATGCCTGGAGGAGTCAGTTCGCAGTTCATATCGGCTGTGATGATGATTCTGCCTATTATCGGTGGTGGACGCATTCACCTGACGGGAAACATCGTATCCCTGCCCTATCTGCACATGACAGCTTCGGTGATGCGCGATATGGGCGCCACAGTGGACATCTCGAGGGATATCATTACCGTGGGTCAAGGCTATACGGGCACAGACTATCTTGTTGAGGGTGACTGGAGTGCCGCGGCACCGTGGTATGCCCTGGCGGCGTTGCTACCCGGGTCGGAATTAACGTTGACGGGCCTGAACGCCGACAGCATCCAGGGCGACTCGCGACTGTTGGAACTCGGTGGCAAACTGGGAATCGCATCACGATTTGACACTGAAGGAGTGACCTTGGACACCAGTAACTTCATTGGATGCTGCTGTTCAGCATTCGCCGACATGGCTTCCATGCCCGACCTGGTGCCCTCTTGGGCTGTGCTGATGTGCATGCTGGAGCGGTCGTTCCGCATGACAGGAGTGCGCTCACTCAGGATTAAGGAGAGTGACCGCATCGAGGCGCTGCGCGAGGAATTGATGAAATTGGGTTACGTTCTCAAGATTGATGGCGACGATGCCATCTCATGGTATGGAGAGCGGATAGCAATAAGCCAGAACCCGCCTGTCATCTCGCCCCACGACGACCACCGTATCGCCATGGCATTCGCTCCCGCTGCCGTGCGCTTCCCCGGTCTGGTTATCAACGATGCCCAGGTGGTGAACAAGTCCTACCCCTCGTTTTGGCGCCATTTGGCCCAAGCAGGTTTCACTGTCAACGAATTGGCACAATAAATGCATCACGAGCAATTATGAAAACAAGAACGAGGTTAATTATCATGATATTATCCACATTGCTCGCCATCGACAGCGCGGCACACACCGAGCGTGACCGCATCGTTGTCATCAGTGATACACACCTGCTCAGCCCCGACCTGATTACACCAGGCAGTGCCATCGACCGTGCCGATGCTCTTGAGAGCAAAATGATGGCCATGAGCGATGACATCATGGGTGCCATTACCGACAGCATCATCGGCATTAAACCCGCCCTTGTACTCATTGCCGGTGACCTCACTAACAACGGCGAACGGGCAAGTCACGAACGCATGGCGTGGTACCTGGAGCGGTTGGCGCAGCAGGGTATCAGGTCGCTCGTCATTCCTGGAAACCATGACTGCAACAACCCTAATGCAGTTAGATATGACGGTGACAAGACGGTGAACACTGCCACTGTCAGCAGGGAGGAATTTGCCCAAATCTACCGTGACTATGGCTACGGCAAGGACTCAAAGCGTGATACAGCTTCGCTGAGCTACTGCTGCGAACCGCTCAAGGACGTGGTTATCATCGGTATCGACAGCAATATGGATGAGCTGAACCAACTCACCAGCCGTGGCGACAGCACCGACACCTATCACAATGCCGGGCGCATCAAGGCCGAAACTCTGCAATGGGTCATTGACCAAGCCAACGATGCCCACCGACAGGGCAAACGTGTCATCGCCATGATGCACCATCATCTCGTGCCCCATTTCGACAAGCAGGAACGCCTGCTGGCCAACTATATCGTCAAGGATTATGACTATGTCGCACAGCAACTCATGCAGGCAGGTATCCACACCATCTTCACAGGACACCTTCACGTGACAGATGCCGCCACATATTATAATAACGACAAGTCGGACAGCATTGTCGAAGTGGCAACAGGGTCAGCAATCTGCTATCCGTTTGCCATCAGGACCGCGACATTTGACAAAAAACACCATACGCTCGACATCGATACCCGATGGCTCAACGCGACACATAGCTGCCCCACCTTGAGGGAACTGGGACGGCAACGTATCATCGATGCCATGCCCGGTGTGGCCGCCATGATCGCCGGAAAAGCATGGAATAAGTTGGGCGGACAGATGGGACAACTCAAGGCCATGATAGAGATGGGAGGCGGGAAAGCCAACCTGCCCGAAACGCCCCAACAGGCCACACAACTCACGTTGCGACACTTGAGCGAGGTGTTATCGCGCTCGATGCTTGCCGTGGTCGAGGGCAATGAACAGGAAAAAGACACCGACAGCATCATCATGCAGGGCAAACAAGGCATCCGCGACATGATTGGAGAAGTGGCGCCCGACCAAGCCGAATCGTTGTGGGAATTCTTTGAGAGCGAAGTCTATCCTAAGTTAGAACCCCTCGTGCGCAGCATCCTCGAGGACAAGAATGCCGTGGGCACACCTGCCGAATCGCACACCGATGACCTGAGGCTCAGCATAACACTGTGAGCTTGAAATTGTCGCACTACCGACATCAAACATATCTTAGGGAAATAGCCATGAATTAATCATGGCTATTTTTCGTTTTTTATAATCCATTGATAATAAGCAAATTCTATCAATGAGAATAATGTTAAACTAAAATTTTTAGTTTTATTGACTAAAATAATTTGTTATATAACTAAAAGATTTAGTTACTTTGCGTCGTACAATCAGTAAAAGGCTTGAATTATGAAAGAATTAACACAAAAAGAAGAGGAAATCATGGAGCGTATGTGGAATCATGGTCCGCTGCTGGTGCGCGAACTGCAGTCCTATTATGACGAACCCCGCCCCCATGTGAACACCTTGGCGACCTTGATAAAGATATTGGAAGAAAAAGGCTTCGTGGGCCACAAGGCAATTACTGCCCGCTGCTTCCAGTATTATGCCCTCATCAGCCGCGAGGAATACCGCGGCGGCACGTTGACCAACGTGGTCAACAAGTTCTTCGGCAAGTCCTATCTGAGCGCCGTCTCGGCTCTGGTCAAGAGCGAGAAAGTCAGCGTGGAGGACCTGAAGGAACTCATCCGTGAAGTTGAACTGAACAACCAACAGTAAACAGTCAGCTGCCATGTTACTCATTTATCAAATAAAAGTAGGGCTTTGCCTCATCGTGTTCTATCTGCTGTGGAAACTGCTGCTCAGCCGCGAGACCTTCCACCGATTCAACCGCGTGGCACTGTTGGTGGTCATGGCACTTGCCTTAGTGCTGCCGTGGATACGCTTTTCTCTCGACGTATCTTCACCAATAACCGAGCAGATGGTCATGCTGGAGGAATTAATCGTTACGCCATCAGGAACGATTCAGCCTCAGCAGGCAACCCAGTCATGGAATGTATTGAACATTGCCACAGTGATTTATTTTGTAGGGATGGCGATGGTACTCGCATGGCTGCTGCACAGCCGGTGGAGCCTTAGCCGTCTGTTCAGGAAAGGACGCACTGAGTCGTTGCCTGAGGACATTACATTGCATGTGCTGCCCGAAGAGATTGCTCCTTTCAGTTACTTCAGGCACATTGTAATCAGTGAGCAGGATTATCGTGACAACCCTCGGGAAATCCTGGTGCACGAGAAAGCTCACATCAACCTGCGGCATTCCCTTGACGTGGCATTCATAAGCCTTGTTACGTTGTTCCAATGGTGGAATCCCGCCGCATGGCTCTTGTGCCGAGAGTTGAGGCAAGTACATGAATATGAGGCCGATGAGGCCGTTCTAAACGAGCACGTCGACGTAAAGCAGTACCAGATGCTGCTGATACGAAAGTCCGTCGGGGACCAGCTATTCTCGATGGCAAATAACTTCAATTATCAATCTTTAAAAAAACGAATCCGTATGATGACGATTAACAAAAGCAGCCGATGGAACAAATTGCGGGCGCTGGCTGTGATTCCCGTGATAGCATTGGCTTTGTTGGCCTTTGCCAACCCGACGATTGAATCAGCACCTGAAATGGTAGTTGTGGCTTATCACCCAGCCAGTGTAAATGCAGTTCAGCCCTCACAGCCCGAGGCAGTACCGGTAGCGGTACCTGCTGCAGGCGAGAAGAGTGTAGAAGAACAGGCCCCTGAAGCCCAACCCGAACTCCAAGACAGCAGAACCGAGGTCTATGAGTCAGTTGACCAAATGCCAGAGTTCCCTGGAGGCGAAATGGAGATGATGAAATATTTGAGCCAGAATATCAAATACCCGGAAAATGCTGCTAAAAACGATATTCAGGGAAGAGTGGTACTGCGGTTTGTTGTTGAAAAGACCGGTGAAATCGGTGAAATCAAGGTACTCCGCTCGGTAGATGAAGAACTTGATGCCGAGGCCGTCCGAGTTGTCAGGTCGATGCCCAATTTCACTCCTGGCCGTAAAAACGGCAAAGCAGTTGCGGTATGGTACGCCCTGCCCATCAGTTTCAAACTCCAAGGTGACCCCGAAAAACCTAAGACTGAGTGAGCAACCGTAACTCAACGGCAATCCTTTGAAATTTATAGTTCAAGAAATAAAAGCACCGAGGTTTCTTGCCCCGGTGCTTTAGTTTTACCCGTAAAATCCTACAACATCAAGTATCGATGGTGGCGTAGGTGGCATTCTCCTCGATGAACTTACGGCGGGGATCTACGTCCTCACCCATGAGCATCGAGAAGATGCGGTCGGCCTCAGCGGCATCGCTGATGTTGACACGCTTGAGCAGGCGGTTGTTAGGATCCATGGTAGTCTCCCACAACTGCTCGGGGTTCATCTCACCTAGACCTTTGAAGCGCTGAACAGTGACAGCATCTTCATTACCACCAGCATACTCGTCGATAAATCGGCGCAGGTGCGTCTCGTCCCAGCAGTACTCCTCGCGGTTGCCCTTCTTGGTGCGTGCACGATACAAGGGCGGAGTGGCGATGTAGAGGTAGCCGTTCTCGATAATAGGACGCATACGGCGGAAGAAGAAGGTCATCAGCAGGGTGTCGATGTGCGCGCCATCGACGTCGGCATCGGTCATGATGATGATGCGATGGTAACGCAGCTTGCTCAGGTTAGCCTCCTTGGGATCCTCCTCAGTGCCGATGGTTACACCCAGGGCGCGGAAGATGGTGACAATCGAGTCACTCTCAAACACCTTGTGGTCCATTGCCTTCTCTACATTGAGGATTTTACCGCGCAAGGGCAGGATAGCCTGGAACTTGCGGTCACGGCCCTGCTTGGCGCTACCGCCTGCCGAGTCACCCTCGACGAGGAAGAGCTCGCTCTCGGCGGGATCCTTCGATGAGCAGTCAGCCAGTTTACCGGGCAGACCTCCACCGGCGAGCGGCGATTTGCGCTGCACCTTCAAGCGGGCGTTCTGTGCGGCATGACGGGCCTGAGCGGCAAGGATAACCTTCTCAATGACGGTCTTGGCCTGATTGGGATGCTCCTCAAGATAGTTGTTCAGGGCATCACGCACGGCGGTCTCGACAGCACCGATGACCTCGGTATTACCGAGTTTGGTCTTTGTCTGTCCCTCGAACTGAGGCTCCAGCACCTTGACCGAGATAATGGCGGTGAGGCCCTCGCGGAAGTCCTCAGGCTTAATCTCGACCTTAGCTTTCTCGAGCATCTTGTTGTCCTCGGCATACTTCTTCAAGGTGGAACCCAAGCCGCGACGGAAACCGGTCAAGTGGGTACCGCCCTCAATGGTGTTGATGTTGTTGACAAACGAGTAGATGTTCTCGTTGAACGAGGTATTATATGTCATGGCGACCTCAACGGGGATGTCGCCCTTCTTGCTCTTGATATGGATAACGTCCTGGATGAGAGCCTCCTTGTTGCCGTCGATATAGCGAACAAACTCGTCAAGACCGGTCTCGCTGTAGTAGGTCTCGCTATGGCAATTGCCGTTCTCGTCCTTGACACGCAAATCGGTAATAGACAAGGTCACACCGGCATTCAGGTAAGCCAAGTCACGCAAACGATTGGACAGAATGCCGAACTCATACACCGTAGTCGAGAAGATGTTGCCATCGGGATGGAAAATGATGGTGGTACCGTGATCTTCCTCGCGGCAGTCACCAATAATTTTCACCTCGCTGGTCGGCTTACCCAGGCTGTATTCCTGCATATAAACTTTGCCACCGCGGCGCACCTCGGCACGCAAGTAGTCGCTCAACGCGTTCACGCAGCTCACGCCCACACCGTGCAGACCGCCAGATACCTTGTAAGAACCCTTGTCGAACTTACCACCGGCATGCAGCACAGTCATGACAACCTCGAGTGCCGACTTGTGCAGCTTCTCGTGCTCGTCAACGGGGATACCACGACCATTATCTTTAACCGTGATGCTGTTGTCCTCGCCAATGAACACCTCGATGCGGTCACAGAAACCGGCCAACGCCTCGTCGATGGAGTTGTCGACAACCTCGCTCACCAAGTGGTGCAAACCCTTGACATGAGTGTCGCCAATATACATCGCCGGACGCTTGCGCACAGCCTCTAAACCCTCCAGTACCTGAATGTTAGACGCAGAGTAATTCTCCTCTTCCTGTTCTTCAATATATTTGTTCTCTTCTGACATAAAAATGAGGTTTTTATCAATTATATACCCCTTAAATTAGGGGGTGTCTAAAAACGTACAAAATTACAAAAAAATGCCCATTTACCAAAGAATTAAAACCTTAAAAAACTATAATTTCGGCCTTACTGATTCCCATTAATCTTTGGCATTACATGACGACACTTTTCAAGGGGTAAAGCGTGATGATTTTCGGCTTTTTTGTTACTTTTGCGGTGATGAAACTGCATGAGGAGTTCATAGGGCAACTGCGCGGGCTGCTGCCACAAGAATGGGAGGCGCTGACCGAGGCAATCACTTCGAGCGAGCCGAGTGTCGCCGTGCGCGTCAATGCGGCACGCGGAGTGGCTGTGCCCTCCGACGTTCGACGTGTGCCATGGTGCGAGCAGGGCTTTTGCCTTCAGGACCGCCCAGCGTTCACCTTTGATACCGACTGGCACGCGGGACGATACTACGTGCAGGATGCCTCCTCAATGTTCATCACTCATGTCATCCACAGCCTTGTTCACGAACCTGTGCGCTATCTTGACCTGTGCGCCGCACCGGGTGGTAAGACAACGGCTGCGCTTCAGGCTTTGCCGCAAAAGTCGTTAGTTGTTGCCAACGAAATTGTGCCGCAACGCGCCCGTGTGCTGGCCGACAACGTCATCCGTTGGGGCAACCCATGTTGTGTGGTGACGAGCAATGCACCCGCCCATTGGGGAAAAATGGACGCTTTCTTTGATGTCATCGCTACCGATGTGCCGTGCAGCGGCGAGGGCATGATGCGCAAAGATGATGAGGCAGTGGCACAGTGGTCGCCCGCACTTGTCGAACAATGTGCACAGCGCCAACGCGAAATTCTTGCTGACGTATGGTCTGCTCTGCGCCCCGGTGGCCTGCTTATCTACAGCACATGTACTTACAATCGCCAGGAAAACGAGGAAATCGCCGAGTTCATCGTTAACGAACTGGGCGCGACTTCACTTGAGGTTCCCGTTGAAACGTCATGGAACATCCATCCCGCCATCGGCAGCGACTGCCATTGCTACCGCTTCATGCCTCATCGCGTGGATGGCGAGGGGCTGTTTATGGCTGTCTTCCGCAAGGATGGGAACGCACCGCGACAAGACATCCGCCTCAAGGAAAAATCGTCAAAAAAAGCCGAGGAAATCGGCAAAAGCTGGTTAGCAAAGCCCGATGAATATGTCATCGAGCAACAAGGCGACCTGTCAATTGCCATTCCTCAGGATATCCGTCGCGAAGTGGCTGCCTTGCGCGCCTCGTTGAACGTGCTGCATGCCGGTGTGGAACTGGCCACCATCATGGGCCGCAAGACGGTACCCCACCATTCCTTGGCGATGTCGATGGTAAGAGACGAGAAAGCCTTCCCCGTCTGTGAGGTGGACTATCCAAGTGCTCTGCGCTATCTGCGTGGCGAGAGCATTACCCTTGACGCCCCACGTGGTTATGTTCTCGTCGCCCACGAGGGAGCCATCCTAGGCTTTGCCAACAACCTGGGCAACCGCGCCAATAACCTCTACCCCAAGCCTCTGCGTATCCTCAGCACCCACCTGCCCGACACCAAACCCATCGTCATCGGATAAAAAGTCAGTGGCTAGAGAAGCCTCTCTAACCACTAAACTCTAAACCCTAAACTTCAAGCGGCCCAGGCCGCTTGAATAAATCACCCTACTTGGCAACCAGGCTTTACAGGGCCGGTGGGTCCAATCACCACAAGGCGGCCGCCGGCATCCTCGGCACTGAGAATCATACCCTGACTCTCGATACCCTTGAGTTTGCGGGGCGGGAAGTTGGCAATGAAGCACACCTGCTTGCCCACGAGGTCCTCAGGTTCGTACCACTTGGCAATGCCACTGATAATGGTACGACCTGCCATACCGTCATCGATGGTAAATTGCAACAACTTGTCGGCTTTCTTCACCTTCTCACAGGCAAGAACGGTGCCCACGCGGATATCGAGCTTAGCGAAGTCGTCGATAGTGCACGACGTGGTCACGGGCTTGGGTTTGAAGTTGTTGATGATGTTCTCCTGCTTGATACGCTCCAGACGCTGAATCTGGGCATCGATAACGTCGTCATCAATCTTCTCGAACAAGAGTACGGGCTGCTCCAGCTGACGGCCTGCGGGCAGGATATCGATATCGCCCAGACGACTCCAGTCGGCCTTCTCCATGCCAATCATGCTGCGCAATCTGGCTGAGCTGAAGGGCAGGAACGGCTCAAAGGCGATAGAGAGGTTGGCCGTAATCTGCAAGGCCAGGTGCATAATGGTCTGCACACGCGCCATATCGGTCTTTGCGAGTTTCCAGGGCTCGGTATCGGCAAGATACTTGTTGCCGATGCGCGCCAGGTTCATGGCGTCTTTTTGAGCCTCGCGGAAGTGGAAGTGCTCGATGTTGTCGCTCAAGGTGGCTTTCACATTCTTGAACTCCTCGATGGCCTCGCGGTCGATGTCGGTGAGTTCGCCCACCTCGGGCACGATACCCTCACAGAACTTGTGAGTCAGCACCAGCGCGCGGTTCACGAAATTACCCAGGATGGCCACCAACTCGTTGTTGTTGCGGGCTTGGAAGTCCTTCCAGGTGAAGTCGTTGTCCTTGGTCTCGGGGGCATTGGCGGTGAGTACATAGCGCAACACGTCCTGCTTGCCTGGGAAATCCTTGAGGTATTCATGCAGCCATACCGCCCAGTTACGGCTGGTCGAAATCTTGTCGCCCTCAAGGTTCAGGAACTCGTTGGCAGGCACGTTGTCGGGCATTACATAAGCACCATGGGCCTTCATCATCGTCGGGAAGATGATGCAGTGGAACACGATGTTGTCCTTGCCGATGAAGTGGATGAGGCGCGTATCTTCCTGCTGCCACCATTGCTGCCAGGTGCCCCAGCGGTCGGGTTGGGCGTCACACAGTTCCTTGGTGTTGCTAACGTAGCCGATAGGCGCGTCAAACCAAACGTAGAGCACCTTTCCCTCGGCACCCTCGACGGGCACGGGGATACCCCAGTCCAGGTCGCGCGTCATGGCGCGGGGCTGCAGACCGTTGTCAAGCCATGACTTGCACTGGCCATAGACGTTGGAACGCCACTCCTGATGACCCTCGAGAATCCACTCCTTGAGCCAACCCTCGTATTCATTGAGGGGCAGGAACCAGTTGGTAGTGTCCTTGAGGATGAGGGGATGGTCGCTGTCCTTGGCATGCGGATTGATCAGCTCGGTCGGGTCCAGGTCACGGCCACAGCCGTCCTCGCACTGGTTACCCTTGGCGGCGGGATGGTGGCAATAGGGGCACTCACCCTCAACATCACGGTCGGTGAGGAATTTGCCGTCCTGCTCATCATAGAACTGCTTGGTAACTTTCTCGATGAGTTTGCCGTCATCATAGAGTTTGCGGAAGAACTCAGCCGCAAACTGGTGATGTATCTTGGACGTCGTACGGCTATAGATGTCATAGGAGATGCCGAATTCATCGAATGAATCCCTGATCAACTCATGGTAACGGTCCACCACCTGCTGCGGTGTGATACCCTCCTTGCGGGCGCGCTGGGTCACGGGCACGCCGTGCTCATCACTACCGCCAACAAACAGCACGTTGACGCCCTGCAGACGCAGGTAGCGCACATAGATGTCGGCAGGTACATACACGCCAGCCAAGTGGCCGATGTGAACCGGTCCGTTAGCATAAGGCAACGCCGTCGTCACCAGCGTACGCGCAAATTTCTTCTCATTCTCCATATCGTATCGTCGTTTTTTATTGTTGTTATCCTGTTTGAGGGTGCAAAGGTAGTGTTTTTTTTTGAGTTTTTAGCCCCTACTCCTTAGTTTCTGGTTCCACAACTGTTTATTGCAACACGAATTAGCCTCGAACGGGCATCAATAAACGAATTCATGACCCCATTGATGGGCATTGACTGACCTTCATATCAACTTTTATAGGATTTCTATAATAGGATTTCTATAAAAATCGATTATGGGTTGTTTTTCAGTTGTTGTCGGAGACTTTTTGATCCATATAACCTATTGATCCATAGAGCGAAAAATGGATCATTGAGAGAATATTTACCAGCGAGTTTAGTGAGGACACCACTTGCGAGCAATTGTGTAGTGGCATATTGGACAGCGCTAGCAGAAGGTAATGCGTGCTCTTTAATAAACTTTACTGAGGTAATACGCTCGGCCTCACCGTCCTGCGCAACAGCATAAAGAAGCGGTTTCTGTTTGTCGGGAATATTGGACAATTGCTCACGGAACATAGGTTCCTTTGAATCAATAACATTATTAATTGCCGTGAATAGCATGTCAAAGGTTGCAATATCCCCCTCGCCTAATAAAGAGTACAGTTCGTTGAAAGTCTTCTGCATAGCATAAGTGTTGCCTCGATAGAGTCGATAAACAGCCTGGACAAGTTCAGGACTGACTGAACGACCTGTTCTATTCATAAGATCTATCACAAACCGAGTATAAACCTCAATATCTATTGCCCGCAGTTCCAATGTGTCGGCACTGTTATAGAATGGTCTTGCCGATGACATGAACATCTCTTGCATGATGTGATATTCACTGCCGGCAAAAATAAAATGCGTATTGGATGCTTGCTGGACATGAGTCCTAAGCAAAGCCTCTATGTTCTTTTCGGGATAGTTGGCAATTTGTTGGAACTCGTCAAAAGCTACTATGCAGGGTTTGCCGGCATGTTCCAGATAGGAAAAGATTTCATCAAGTGTCAAGGCTGGTCTCGTGATGTCTCCCAACTCCAAGTTGAAAGTAGGCATTTGGGTAACGAAGTCGAAGCTGAACTTGCCGCTTAAAGATTTGAGTGTATTCACGAATGAGGTCATCACCTTCTGCCCAAGAGGTAAGATGGATTCGTAGATACTTTTACCAAAAAGGAAAGTGAACTCCCTAAGGCTAGTCGTATGCAAGATATCGATAAAGATGGTGTGATAATGGCTAAAAATGGGCTCCATATCATAACAATAGTTGATGAGCCCTGTCTTTCCCATGCGGCGAGGCGAGATCAACACCAGATTATTGCCGTTTGTTAGCGACTTGATGAGGCGTGCACTCTCATCAACACGGTCACAGAAATACTCTGGATCGATTTTGCCCGACACGATAAACGGATTCACAATATTCTTCATAACATCTCCACTTTAATCAATAACACCGCAAAGGTAATACAATTTTCTAAATTTTATAGGATTTCTATTATAGAATTTCTATAAAAAATTTGGATTTGCAATTTAAAATACTGGTTTTAAAATAGTTATGTTGTATTTCATTATAAGAGTAGCCATTTGACCTGCAGACAATTCTTAAACGCGGGCGAGGGGGTTGCAACAATTTAATGGCGGGGAGTACGTTATAATAGAAAAACATGTTTTGACGATGAAAAAGGCTTTTTTTATTCTTTTAGCGATATTTACATTGACTCCTGCCGCTTTGCGCGCACAAGACTATCAGTCATTGCATGATGGTTGGGGTTGGGGGTTCCAGGCTGGCGTCGGCGGATTGCTGCCGACGGGGTCGCTCAGCGATGACTTCAAGGGTTGTGCCCTATTCACTGGCGGCATCAATGCCGAATACAACCACTTGAGAATCAAGGCGGATATTGCTTACGGACAACCCTCGTTCAAGAACGAGAATCCCTACGCCGTCTTTGATAATCAAGGCCGCAACCTGCAACTCAATGCCACAGCCAACCCTACCCTGCTGGGCACAGGTCTGCAGATGGGCTACACCGTCTGGCGACAGGGTAAGGTGTCAGTGACACCCATGGTGGGCATGAGTTGGAACCGCCTTTCATGGGACATCAACCACATCAAGTATGAGGCTGACGATGCCGGCGAAGAACGTCCTATGATTAATGACGTGACCGACACCCACGAGAGCAGTTTCGGCTGGATTGCGAGTGTGGATATCGACTTCAAGCTTCACGGCAAGGTGGTGGATTTCCCCTTCGGCGAAGACCGTCAAGGGCATTACACCTCGTCATTGCGCATCACACCCTTTGTCACACACACTAAGTACAGTAACCTGAATCCGTCGGTCAAGGGCTGCTGTGTAGGGCTCACGGTTTCCTATGCCGGACTTTTCCACGCCCTCCAGTCCTTCAATCAATAACTTGGGACCAGAAACTTAAATCATAAAACTGGCTGCACCTCAGCCATCGAAATATATTTCATGGCATTCGGCTTGCACAATTTTTCCATAAAACTGGCCGCGCCTCAGCCATCGAAGTAAACTTCATGGCCTTCGGCTTGCACAATTTTTAACACCCAAATATTGCAAGGATTCATTTCTTTACTCTATTTTTGCCGCCAAGAAATGAAACGATTTTTCCTCATATTGGCTATTGCCGTGATTATGACGGCGTTAGCGGGCATAGACATGCACGCTGCACCTGCTGTTGAGGATCCGCTCGACAACATCGAGTTGCCGTCAGCGCTACAGAAAACCTTTGCCGGCTACTACCACTTCATAGAGCCATCGACCGGCGATACGCTGGCGATGATCGTCTTCAACCCCATCACCATCTATCCGCGTGAGCGATTCCGCAACAAGTCAGAGGAGAAATTCTACTGGAAAACCGTGCGTGACGTGAAGAAGACGCTACCTTACGCCAAACTCATCAGTTCGACGTTGCTCGAAACCTATGAGTACATCGACACCTACCAGACTGAAAAACAAAAACGCGCCTACCTCAAACGCTTTGAAAAAGAGTTGTTTGAACAGTACAAACCTCAGATGAAGAAGATGACCAAGAGTCAGGGAAAAATGCTCATTAAACTCATTAACCGCGAGACCAATCAGAGCAGCTACAGCATCCTGAAAGCCTTCTTAGGCACTTTCAGGGCAGGCTTCTGGCAGACCTTCAGCAAATTCTTCGGCGCAAGCCTTAAGGCTGGATACCATCCCAAGAAAAACAAACAGGACGCTATGATTGAACGCATCTGCGTCCGCGTCGAGCAAGGCACCCTATAGACCTGTTTATTTACTCCAAAACAGGAAAACATCATATTTAATCACTATTTCGTGTCATTTTCTTGTATTTTTCAAGAAAAATGACTTATTTTGCACAATAATAAGAATGTAAAGCATTATTTTTCCATTTTTATTAACACATTTTATTATAGGAACGATATGCTTGATTACTGCAGATGAAGCATAGGCAGTCCCCATTCCTGATATGTTTTGACCCTCTCTGGTGAAAGGGACTGGAACCAGAAAATTGTTTAATTAATTAATCGTTTTTTATGAAAAAATTTCTTTTACCTAAAATCCTGCTCTTGCTGCTCGGCATGACCTTCGCGTTGGGTGCAAATGCACAAGACTATTACAAAATGGTTGTGTGGGAGAAAGGCGGAGCCGTTGTAGGCACCTATGAACTCACCTACACTCCCAAGGTGACATTCACCGAGACTGAGATGATTGTAACCACTTCTATCGCAGATGTTTATTACTATAATCTGCCGAACATGTGGAAAATCACCTATGAAGAGTACGAACCTACGGGTTTGGACAACATCCTGGCCGATGCCAATGCCATGAAATTCAATGGCAGTGCCATCGTCTTCCCGGCTCTTGAGGCTGGCAGCAATATCACTGTATATGCCGTTAACGGTACGATGGTGCTGAACAAGACCGTCAGCAGCGCTGGCGAGTACGCATTCCCGATCTCCAGCTTGAGCCAGGGCGTGTATTTGGTTAATGTGAATGGTAAAACCTATAAAATCGTGAAGAAATGAAAAAGTATATATTGACATTAGCCCTCGGCATGGCTTGCGCCATGGGCTTCGCACAGGATTACGTAATCGTTAACCAGGGTGCCACCGTGCACAAGTACCTCCTGAAAGAGGTGACCGCCATCAGCCACACGACCAATGCCGTGACCATCGAGCAAGGTGAGAATCTTTACACTTACCCTGTTGCGGATGTAGACAGCATCACGTTTGTTGAGAGTCATGAGCAGGTAATGCCCGACAATCCTTTTGATCCCTATATGCCGATTTATGATGGTGATACTCCTCCCAACATCGAGGGTTGCTATCTGAATACCCCCAATATCCTCTATTATTCGAACCTCTCGAATGATTATCCCGGTGCTAGCTATTCTGATAGGTACCTTAGGTTCTATAACCAGGATATGATTAATAATACTGTTGACTATGAGAGTATTCAATCAACTTCTTACGAGTACTCCATTTCATCTTATGTTACCGGATCAGGCAACAATTTCACGGTATTCTTCAATATCTTGGGCACCTATGATGATGGCACTACCTATAAACAGCTCAAGGCCATCTCAGGTACGATTACCGAGAGTGGCATTGCAAACCTCTATTATGGTTTCTACATGCAAGACAAGTATGATCCATACGGTCAACTGGTTGCTATTGGCACCATGCGTATCTTCATGGATAATGACGGCATGAGCTACAGGACCGCATGGCCTGGCATGACGCTTAGGGGCAATAACAACAACTTGCCCACTGATAATGCCAAATGAGATAAGCATTAGTCATTGAGACTGATATTTTCACAGGGACTGCCTAAGGCAAGTCCCTGTGTTTCTTTTATAATGAAAAAAGCAGCAGGACCTAAGTCCTGCCGCCTCTTGAAATTGATTAATGGTGATTAGAAGTATATTGCTTTTATTGAATTATCCCAGTCGTTTGAGCTTCACGGTGAAGTGGCGCATCAGGGGAGCTTCCCACTCGATGGCGACACCGTGCGTGATTTCGTTGCGGCGGTCATAGACATTCTTCAGAGCGGCGGCAATCACGTTCATGTGGTTGTCGGTGTAAACACGGCGCGGGATGCACAGGCGCAACAGGTCCATTCCACCAAAGCGGTTCTCTCTCGTCACGGGGTCACGGTCGGCCAGGATATAACCAATTTCGCAACCGCGGATGCCAGCCTCGAGATACAGCTCACAGGTCAGCGTCTGAGCGGGGAACTCTTTTATGGGAACGTTGCACAACACCTTGTCGGCATCAATGAACAGGGCATGGCCGCCAACGGGACGCTGGTAAGGAATGCCGTACTCGTCGAGTTTGCTGGCGAGGTACTGCACCTGGTGGATGCGGGTTTCCAGCATCTCAAACTCGGTGTTCTCGTCAAGACCTACAGCCAGGGCGTTGAGGTCACGACCGTTCAAGCCACCATAGGTGAGGAAGCCCTCAAAGGGGATGCAGAACAACTTGGCGCCCTCGTACCAATCCTCACGGTTGGTGGCGATGAAACCGCCCATATTCACCAGACCGTCCTTCTTGGCAGACATCGTCATGGCGTCAACATAGGAGTACATCTCCTTTGCGATTTCCTTGATGGTCTTGTCGGCATAGCCTTCCTCACGCGTCTTGATGAAGTAAGCATTCTCGGCAAAGCGGGCGCTATCCATCACGACGGGCACACCGTACTTGTGGCACAGCTCGGCCGTCTCGCGTATATTCTGCATCGAAACGGGCTGACCGCCAACGGTGTTGTTGGTCACGGTAAGCACCATGAAAGGAACGTTACCCTGGTTCTCGCTCAGCACCTTCTCAAGTTTCTCCAGCGACACATTGCCCTTGAAGGGAATCTCAAGCTGGGTGTCCTTGGCCTCGTCGATAGTAACATCGATTGCCGATGCGTGGCGGCTCTCGATGTGGCCCTTAGTGGTATCGAAGTGGGCATTGCCGGGAATCACATGACCTTGTTTCACCAGGTAGGAGAACAGCACGTTCTCGGCAGCGCGGCCCTGATGGGTAGGAATAACGTATTTGAAACCGAAGATGCGCTGAACCGTCGACTCAAACTTAAAGAATGAGGTGGCGCCGGCATAGCTCTCGTCGCCAAGCATCATCTCTGACCACTGGCGGTCACTCATTGCACCGGTACCCGAGTCGGTCAGGCAATCAATATAAACCTGCTCGGCCTTGAGCATAAAAAC
This sequence comes from Muribaculaceae bacterium, assembly GCA_017427945.1. Lineage (GTDB taxonomy): Bacteria > Bacteroidota > Bacteroidia > Bacteroidales > Muribaculaceae > Sodaliphilus. Next base: position 50,769 of record JAFRRT010000011.1, read on the forward strand.
ATTGTTGTGGGCAGCCTCGAGCCACTGCTCACGCTCAGCGCGTGTGCTCTTGCGTAGCGGCTCTATCATCTTGATTTTCCAAGATTCTGCAAAGGGTAATTCCATTGTATATCAATTATTTAGGTTAAACTATCTAATATTGTTGTTACAAATTTGAGCACCTTAAAAAAGGTAATTATATTCAAATTTTATGCAAAGTTACGGTAACTTGGCGAACTGGCAAAAAATCCGCCGTTTTTTTTGCCCTGTTGTTTTTTTTTAACAGTTCACGATAAAGAAGGGGACCTCCAGGGCAATGAAACCCTGTGGTCCCCTTGGGGAAAAATATAGTATAGTATGGAGCGTTTACTGTTTCAAGACTACCTCATCAATACTCGCAACGTGTACGGTTAGTGGTGGTAGGATAAGTCGGATAGGTAGGACCTGTATATCTCGTTTCATCTTTGTTCAGGATCACCAGGGCACCAATCACACCGGGAACCCAACCAACCAACGTAAGCAACGTCACTATCAATACCGAGCCGCAGCCTTTGTCCAGCACAGCCAGCGGCGGGAATATAATCGATAATATCACTCTAAAAACGGTCATCTCTCACTCCTTTCTTCAATAAAAACCTGAAACAATCTTTTACTACATCCTTGCAAATCCTATGCCAAAACCACTACAGGCACCGCGATTAGGTCACGGCGCCTTGCGTTAATCGTGTTATGTAATGTGGATTTATCTGAGCAGGTTGCTCATCATCTGGTTCCAGTCCTTGGCATCCGAGAGGCTTCCTAGCATTCCGCCGCGCACGGGGAAAGCAGCACTGTCGTTCAGGGTGTAAGTCACCTGGGGTAGCTTGACATAGAGGCTCAACGTGTTTAGAGTTTCGCCCGTTTTGTATTGCTCGCCCAGCTGCTTGAAGTCCTCGGCCTTGATGTAATACAGGCGGTCGCCCTTGTTACACAGGTAGATCCGCGAGAAATCACGGTCTCCCAGTTCCTGTGCGCATTGCAACAGACAACGGGTAACGTCAAAGCGGTCAAAATTGCGCTCATCAGGCTCTCCCACGTTAAAGGACAGTTCCTTGAGGGGATTATACCAGGGTTGCACCACCTCGATGTTGATGCCGTTGTTGGCCGGATCAAGGTTCTTGAGTTCAACGCGCGAGATGACTTTGCGCCCATGACGCACAAAATCCACCGATATAAAAGCATGTGCAACCACCAGTGCCACTACAGCCAAAATGGCGAGAAGCAGTAATTTGTCTTTCCTGGTCATCGTTCGTCAAGTTTATCGGTGATAGGTAAGGGTGACTCCAGCGGACGTAACCTCGAGTGTAGCGGGACAACCCTCTATCATCGGATAATTCCAGTTCTCGTCGTGACTGGCGGGAAAGTCATAGCATACCGGGATGCCATAGTTGTTGAGCGTCTCGCTCAACATCTCGTTCATGTCCTCGTAGCCATCGCGGGGTTCATACTCGGTGAAGCGGCCCACAATGATGCCTTTTACATGGTCGAGTACGCCCTTGAGACGAAGTTGCTGCAACATGCTGTTAACGCGCGGCATGCTCTCGCTTACGTCCTCAAAGAAGAGGATGATGTCCTTGCCGCGGATGTTGTCACGGTCAAGGAAGTCCCATTCCTTACTTCCGCCTATGTTGGTAAACACTGCCATGTTGCCTCCCAGGACAATGCCTTTTGCGGTACCCACTTTGTTGAGCGGATGGGAAGGAACCTTGTATGACGGCAATTTCCCCATGAGTACATCATGCAGCATGAGGTTGATACTGTCGGTAGCACCACGCTCGCCCAAAGCGCCACCCATGTTGGCGTGAATGCTCATCAGGCCGCTGCACACCATAGCGCTGTGCAGGGCAGTGATGTCGCTGTAGCCCACAATCCATTTGGGATGACGTTTGAAGTCCTTATAGGTCATCGGGTCAAGAAGCATGGACGAGCCGTAACCGCCACGGGTACACACAATCGCCTTGATTTCAGGGTCTTCCAACGCCCAACGCAGGTCGGCGCAACGCTCGTCAATCGTACCGGCATAACTGTGACACTTGGAGAGAGCATGCTGGCCAATGACAGGCACAAAACCCCATGCGCGCAATGTGGCTGCAGCACGTTCAGGGTTCTTGTCGCCCGGTGTGCTCGCCGGCGAAATGATGGCAATCTTGTCGCCAGTCTTCAAAGCGGGGGGCATAATGAGTTTCTTGCCGCCTGCCAGTGCCGACATCGACACACACAATATCATCACTGCTAAAAAAAGTCTTCGTATCATAATTCCTAATTATTTACAACTTAATGCCTTAACTCTATTATATGATTCCTGTAGCCGTTGCCATGGGATGCGTCCTTCCTTGACCGAATTGACAATCATATCCACGAGCAGGAAGGGGCGGTCGGCCTCAAAACCCGTGCTGATGTTGTTGCCCACACAGATGAGGTCGGCGCCGGCATTGATGGCAAGTTCCAGTGCCGTGGGGATGCTATAGGTGTTGCGGATAGCCTGCATGTACATGTCATCGGTCACCACCACACCGTCATATCCCATCTGGCCACGCAACAAGCCATTGATGGTTTTGCTCGACAAGGTGGCGGGGTACTCATCGTCGATGTTGCGATTGAACAGGTGAGCCGTCATGATGAGGTCGGCCTGACCAGCAGCAATGAGACGGCGGAACGGTACCAGTTCCTGCTCGGTCCAACCGTTGGTAGCATCCACAAAACCGTAGTGCGTGTCGTCAATGGCGTTGCCGTGTCCCGGGAAATGCTTCAAGGTGCACAAAACGCCTTGACGGTGGTTCTCCTCAATGAACCAGCTTGCATGACGGATGATGGCATCAGGGTCGATCGAGAAGCACCGCTGATAGTGTCCAACTGCGGCACAGTCATGGTTGAGCACATCTACCACAGGAGCGAGATTGACGTTCACGCCACTCTCGGCCATCTCGCGTGCCAGCCGTGACGCATAATAGCGTGTAGTGTCCTCATTGTCAACGGTTCCCAGATACTCGGCAGTGACAGTGGGTAGGAAACCGTACTGCGGCTTGAGACGTGCCACCCTGCCGCCTTCCTGGTCGGTGGCAATGAGCAGGGGATAGTCGGCCCATGACTGCAACTGCGCGGTCATTCTCGTCAACCGCTCTTTGCTTGTGATGTTGCGTGAGCCAATCGTGGCATCGCCCGTCATATCAATGTCAAACAGCACGATGGCACCTACTTTGAGGTCACGCACATACCTTGCCGCGTCACAGTCCTCGGTCACGCTGTCGCCCTTAAAACCCACCATCAGCATGCCGGCGGCATAGCGGCGCAGCACCGAGTCGCACGGCATTTGCGCAAAAAGGCTATTGGCTGCCAGCAGCACAATAGCCAGTATCGTCAATATCTTCTTCATTGTTTGTCCTCAGTTGGCAAAATCAGGACCTAATATAGTCTATTTGTCAAAGAAATGGAAGAAGAAATAGCATGCTATCCAGTCCACACGCACGCCGCGGGCGAAACCGATGGTCTGCTTCTCTGCATCGGTCACCTTGCCGTCGTTGATGCTGATGTAGCCCAGGATATTGCTCTCACCGTCATGAACCGCACCATTGGGGTTGATGAAGCCAATGCGGTTGCCCTCGGCATCAAAGATATCGAGCTGCTTGATGCTGCCCAGCACTGTGCCGTTGTTACTGCGAATCGTGCCGTCGGCATCAAACGTACCTATCGAGCGGCTGGACTCGTTACGCACCACACCGTTACCGTTGATGCGACCAATGCTGTTGAAGTCGGCGTCGCGAATCACCTGTGCGCTCATCTGGGTTGACATAATGCCAGCGATAGCCAGCACAACAACCGCCATGTATAATCTAATCCGTTTCATAATCGTCTCCTCCTTAAACTTTAAAAAGTCATTTTGTAACCATTAGACTCATAACAAGCCACAAAGTTAAATGTTTTTTTAGAAAAAACAAAATCCAGGACTTCAGCAACCGGGCATAACGGTGCCAAAAACGGGAATGACACTACTGCGCATCACAGCACAAAAACAGGGTGAACCCCAAAAGAACAGGTCCACCCTATCGGTTTTTCTAAAGATTCATCACGAGTTACCAGCCCAAGCCCAGGAGGTAGTCGATCAACGCTGTGACATCAGCGATGCTGACATTCTCATCCTGGTTGCAATCGGCGGCATCATAATTGAAGTTTTCGGGATCCATGCCCAACAGGTAGTCAATCAACGTGGTGACATCGGCAATTGAGACGTTACCGTCGTTATTGACATCTCCACGCATGAATGAAGGCTCCTCACCTGCCAAGGTCACGATTACCGTGTAGAGGCGCACTTGAGCGTTCACCTTGAAGGAAACTTCCTGAGCGACACCCTCCCAAGTTCCTTCGTGGCCACCGGTGGTATAGGTGCCGGTCTGGCCCTCAACCAACGACAGGTTGCTGGGCGTACGGCTGTCGGTACCGCTGCTCAACTCAATCTTGATGATGGGAGCACCCGCCGAGGTAAAGATGAAGGCAGAGCTGTCATTCGGCCCGTAGATGCGGTAATGGTCATCATAAACGGTACCGTCGCCCACATACATGGTGACGGCATCCTTCACTACCGTGTAGGAATGACGGTTCTTATCACCGTTACCCTTGTCAACGGCCGCGTCAAAGCTTACTTCAACGGTGGTGTCGGGCAGCTTGGTGTAGGTGGCGCTGACCACCTCGCTCTCCACGTCACCCACCTTGGCCTTGGCCCAGATGGTGATGTCATCGGTCACGGGAATGGGATCGACATACTCGCTCCACAGCTCATTGTCAAGGCTGTAGTAAATCTTGGCGTTAGGAGTAGCGCAAGTCAGGGCGACATCGATGCGGTCCTGGAAACTGCTTGATGCGGGATTGAAGACAGGAGCCTCGACCGTCTGCTGAACCTTGGTGAAGGTCACGGTCACATACTCGCTTATCTCGTTGCCCTTGGTCGAGACAGCAGTAAACGTCTTGGTCTCGGTCACATAGAACGGACCGCTGTAGTGGATCCATTCGCCCTGTTCTTCCTCGGTGCCCTCCCAGTAGAAAATCTGGGCATTCTGGGTGGCGCAGGTCAACGTCACCTCCAGGCTACCGGTGAACTCGCCGCCATCGGGATGGAACACGGGATTTACCAGTTCATCGACGATCTCCTCGGCAATGGTGACTACAATCTGGGTGCAGCGCACCTGAGATGCGGTACTCAACTCAAAATAGGTCGTGTCACCCTGCCAAAGGCCGACATTACTGCCCGAGTGTGACGTGTAGCCGTCACCATAGAACTGGTTGGGACCATAGCTCTGTCCATAAGATCCCTGACAGGTGAACTCCACCTTCTTGATATTGCCCACAGTGGAAGATACCGTGGCATGGCTGCCGCCAGCAAAACGATAAGGGTTGGCGGCAAAAGCGCCCGATGTGCAAGTGATGGTTACTCCATCGAGCGTCATCTCATCATAAGCGTTCGCCGATGTGTTGTTGCCGACGGTGGTGCCGGGAACAAAAGTTACAGTAATGTCTGCCCAAGCCGACATGGCCATCAAGGCGACAAAAAGGAGTGAAAACAATTTCTTCATAACACAGTCTTTGATTTAATAGTTAATTATGTGAATTACAGTTGGGTTACATTCCGGTTAAACTGAATAAACCTGATACAGAAAACAATTTGATGCAAAGTTACAAAAAGACGTTGATACCTACCCAATATTATTATTAGAAATAATAAAAATGTTCTCTGCCTTTCACATTCTCCACTCACATTCAGGGCAACAATGACTGTTAATAATACGGGGAAGTGGTTAAATTTGGTCAATTTCGGCAGTTTATGCACCTACGATTAAAAGATTATGCCTACCTTTGCCGTTTGATACATGATTATCACTAAAAAACGCTATAAAAATCAACAAAATCGATGAAGAAGTACAAGCTCATCAACAACACGCTGGGATGGCTCATCTTTTTGGTGGCAGCGATAACCTATCTGCTAACCATCGAGCCGACCGCCAGCTTCTGGGACTGCCCGGAATTTATTGCTCAAGGTTTTAAGACTGAAATCGGCCACCCGCCTGGCAACCCCATCTTTATTCTTGCCGCCAACTTCGCGAGCAAGTTTGCCGGTGGTAATGTTATGGCTGTCGCCAAGTGCGTCAACGCCATGTCTGCCATTTTCAGTGCCCTTACCATCCTGTTACTGTTCTGGTCCATCACCCACCTGGTGAAGAAACTCGTCGTCAAGGACGGTGAGGAGGACAAGATGTCCCTGGCACAGTACCTGATCGTGATGGGCAGCGGCATCTGCGGTGCACTGGCCTACACCTGGAGCGACACGTTCTGGTACAGTGCCGTTGAGGCCGAGGTGTATGCCTTCTCGTCATTCTGTACAGCGCTGGTATTCTGGCTCATCCTCAAGTGGGAGAACCGTGCCGACGAACCGAGCAGTGACCGCTGGATCATCCTCATCGCCTATGTGCTGGGCGTGTCATTGGGTGTCCATCTGCTCAACCTGTTGTGCATCCCCGCCATCGCGCTTATTTTCTATTATCGTCAATGTCGCTCCAACGGCAAGGACTCGACCCTCAAGGGCTCGCTGCTGACGCTGCTCGTGTCGTTTGTCATCGTGGGACTTATCCTTTACGGACTGGAGCCTGGATTCGTGAAATGGGGACAGAAGTTTGACCTCTTCTTCGTCAACACGCTGGGCATGTCGTTCAACTCAGGTGTGCTGTGCTATGCCATCCTGCTGATTGCCTCACTTGCTTGGGGATTGTGGGAGTTGTACCAAAACAAGAGCGACCTGCGCATCAAAATCTCGTTTGCATTGGCAATCCTGTTGTCGGGCATCTTGTTCATCGGCAACAGTTGGATCACCCCCTTGATTCTGTTCATTGCATTGTGTGTTTATTTGTTCCACAAGAACATGAAGCACATTCCTGTGCGTGTATTCTCCAATATTCTGGCCTGCATCCTGGTGATTTTCATTGGTTTCAGCAGCTATGCACTGATTCTCATCCGCAGTTCTCAGAACACGCCACTCGATGAGAACTCGCCCAACAACACCTTTGCTCTGGCCAAGTATCTGAGTCGTGAGCAGTATGGCGAGACGCCGCTGCTGTACGGCCGCACGCTCTACAGCGACATCATGTATCAGGACAAGGGTAATGGCGTCATGGAGCCTGCTACCAAGAACGGCCCCATGCAGTATGCCCCCGAGGTAAAAGAGAGCCCCGACCAGCCCGACCGCTACAAGGAGCTGGGCTACAAGAAGATATATCGTTACAGCCCTGAGCAGAACATGCTCTTCCCCCGCATCCATGACGAGAAACATACTTCAGAGTATGTCGATTGGCTCGGCATGCAGGGCACTCAGGTCGAGGCAACGACCAAGCTATCCAGTGACGGCAGCGCGATAGACCATGAGACGAAGCTCAAGCCCACGATGATGGAGAACCTGCGCTTCTTTGTGGACTACCAGTTGAATTACATGTACTGGCGTTATTTCATGTGGAACTTCGCCGGACGTCAGAACGACCTCCAGGGAATGGGTGAAATTACCCACGGCAACTGGATTTCAGGATACTCGTTCATCGATAATCCCAGGCTGGGTGACCAGAGCCTGCTGCCCGATGACCTGGGCAAGGGCAACAAGGGACACAATGTGTTCTATCTGCTGCCGCTGCTCATGGGTATTATCGGACTGTTGTGGCAGGCCTACCGCGGACGCCGCGGCATCGAGCAGTTCTGGGTAATCTTCTTCCTTTTCTTCATGACAGGTATCGCTATCGTGCTCTACCTGAACCAGACCCCGAACCAGCCGCGTGAGCGTGACTATGCTTATGCCGGTTCGTTCTATGCCTTCTGCATCTGGGTCGGCATGGGTGTTGCCGGATTGTGGAGCCTTGTGATGTGGGCTCTCAACGCTAAGAAGAAAAAAGCCGAGAAAGAAGAGAAAGACGCTGCCGTTGCTACTCAGAGTTACAACCGTAGCACCGTGGCTACAGCCGTGGCTGCCGTTGCCGCTCTCATCGGTATCCTGGTTCCCTTGCAGATGGTAAGCCAGACGTGGGATGACCATGACCGCAGCGGAAGAACCGCAGCACGCGACTTCGGCCGCAACTACCTGTCGAGCATCGCTCCCAACGGCGTCATCTTCTGTAACGGTGACAACGACACCTTCCCCCTGTGGTATCTGCAGGAGGTAGAGGGTTACCGCACCGACGTGCGCGCCGTCAACCTGAGTTACCTTGCTACTGACTGGTACATCAACCAGATGCAGCGTGCCGCCTATGAGTCAGCACCGTTGCCCATGCAGGCCGGCAAGGACACTTATGCTTATGATGACCGCCTGTTCTGCTACTTCATGCAGCCCGACCAGACGCCCACCGAGGCTTTGGCATCGCTGGCATTTGTCTATGGTCCCGAAAGCAAGAACAACCCCTATGGCATCAACGAGATTCGCTATCCCAAGGTATACATTCCCGTGGATGCCGACCAGGCTATCAAGGCTGGCGTGGTGCGCGAGGAACAGCGTGACCAGATCCAGTCGTCCATCAATCTTGACCTGCAGCGTAAGGGTTCAGGCTTGACCTCCAGCGAGCTGATGTCGTTCGACATCATCGCCAGCAGCATTGCTGAGGGCTGGAAGCGTCCCTGCTATTTCGCCATCACAGTGCCCAACAGCTACTACCTGGGATTTGATCCCTATCTGAGGCTGACCGGTCTTGTTTACCAGGTAACTCCTCTGTTGAATGAAGATAGCAAGGGAGATACGGGTGTGTCAACCGACATCATGTATGACAACGTGGTGAACAAGTTCCTGTGGGGTGGACTCGACACCGCAAAGCCAGGTGAAATCTACCTCGACGAAACGGTAAACCGCATGGTGACCACCATGCGCAGCGCGCTCATCGATTTGGCTACTGCCCTGACCAATGAGGGTATTCGTGCAAAGAACGGCAACCAGGCCATTCCCGCAGGCATGACCAATGAGGCCTATATCACCGATCGCTTCACCAAGGCGCGCCACATCCTTGACCTGATGATGGAGAAGCTGCCCATTGCCATCTCACCGTTCGCTGTGCAGATGGGTAACCAGGTCGCTAATCTCTACTACCAGTTGGGCAAGACCAGCAATGATGATGAATGCATCAAGAAGTCCAGCGAAATTCTCAAGAGCGAGATTCTTCGTTACGCTAAATTTGTGCGTTTCTATCAATCACTCGATGCATCCAAGTATGACCGCTTGACTGCGACCGACAAATACATCGATCAGCAGTGCCTGATTTACATGTTGCACGACTACTACCAGCAGTGCGGCGAGGAGCCTTATAAGAAACTGATGGATGAGATTGCTGCCGCTGGAGTAAACGTCGAAAGGCTGCAGGCCTATCAACGGTCATATGAAGAAGCCATGATGCAGAGGGCCGCAGCCGCTCAACAGCAGCCGGAACTGCAACTGGGTGAAGCCGAAGAAGGCGAGTGATGCCTTGACTAACATAAAGGAATTACCGTGTTAGTTGAACGTCCTCCCCTCATCTACCGAATGATATTCCCTGAGACCGTGTGGCGCATCCACAAGCGCGACCACACGGTCTATTTGACCTTTGACGACGGACCCATTCCCGAGGTTACGCCTTGGGTGCTTGACACCCTCGACCGCTATGGCGTCAAGGCCACATTTTTCATGGTAGGCGAGAATGTGGAACGGCATCCTGAGCTGCTTGAGGAGGTGCGTCGTCGCGGGCATTCGGTGGGCAACCACACCATGAGCCACCTGCAGGGCGCCCATGTGGGCACCAAGCACTATCTGCATAACGTCTTCCGTGCCAACGAACTTATCGGCAGCAGGTTGTTCCGGCCGCCGCATGGTCTATTGCGCTGGGGACAGTCCAAGGTATTGCGCTCCCGCTTTGCCATCATCATGTATGACCTGGTGACACGCGACTACAGCCGGAAACTCACCGGTGAGCAAGTGCTGGCTAACGTCAAACGCTATGCCCGCAACGGCTCGATTATCGTCTTTCATGACTCGCTCAAAGCCGAAAAGAACATGAAATATGCCTTGCCCCGCGCCATCGAGTGGCTGCAGGAACAAGGTTATCAATTTGATGCCATCCCTGAATAGTGACATAGCAGCACGCATCAAGGCACAGGCGGCAAGCATGGGATTTGAAGCCTGCGGCTTTGCTGCAGCAGCGCCTGTCGATGAGCAAGAGGTGGCACGTTATGACCGATGGATTGAACTGGGGCATCACGGCTGCATGGCATGGGCAGCAGGACACAAGGAATTGCGGAGCAACCCGTCCTTGCTGCTCGAAGGGGCCAAGACGGTCATCTCGTTAGCCCTCAATTATTATCCCACACGTTTCCAGCCGCCTGAAGCCATGAGGGTGGCTTTTTATGCCTATGGCCGTGACTACCATGAGGTTATGAGAGAAAAGCTGACTCAATTGGCGACCTTTATTCAGGATATCACCCATTGCGAGACACGGCCCTGCGTCGATTCGGCTCCCATCCGTGAACGATACTGGGCACAACAGGCGGGCATCGGGTTCATTGGCCGCAACAACTGCCTGATTATTCCAGGGAAAGGATCTTATTTCTTCTTGGGCGAAATCGTCACTACGGCCCAACTGCCGCCCGATGAACCCTGCACATTGACATGCGGGGATTGTGGCAAGTGTGTCGATGCATGTCCTACAGGAGCCTTGACCCAGGAAGGAGCCGTGGACTGTAACCGTTGCTTGTCCTGCCTGCTCATCGAGAACCATGCCGAAGAATTGCCCGAATGGGTAGGAGACGTTGTAAATCAACGCGTTGTGGGGTGTGATGAGTGCCAGTTGTGCTGCCCTCACAACGCCCATGCCGTGGCTACTACTATCGAGGATTTTGCTCCCACCGATGCCGTGATGGAACTCACCAAGGAGCGCATTGCTCAGATGACAGGAGGGGAGTTCAAACGCACCTTCGCCCACAGTGCCATCTCACGCCTGCGCCACAAGACGCTGCGCCGCAACGCAGACTTGTCTGATAAGCATTAGCCATCAGAAAAACAGATTAATTATTGTTTAAATTGGTGCCCTCGTCAATCCTGTTGAGCGAGGTGGGCGGCTTGTTGGCGGGCGGGTTTGTCTGTGGGGGTTAACGGGATAGCGTCAACGGTGATGATGCGCTTGGGACAGGCATATTTCGGGAGGTGTTGACGGCATACTGCCTCTACTTCAACAACATCGGTTGAAGTCCCTTGGAGAAGCATAACGACGATTTCGCCGAATTTGGTATCAGGACACTTGGTGATGATAAAAGGGCGGTGGATATATGGCGACAAGGTTTGTTCCACTTGCTCCATCTGGATTTTGACACCTCCTGTATTGATGACATTGTCGATGCGCCCCAACACTTTGAAACGCTGTGTGTCCTGCTTCAGCTCCACCACATCATGAGTCGTCAACACCTGAGGGCATAGGTGGGGAGCATCGATGACAAGACAGTTTTCCTCATTGGTTGTCAAGGAAATACCTGGCAAGGGTGTTAACCACGGCGTAGCATCACTGCCGCTCACGCGGCGCAAGGCGATGTGGGACAAGGTCTCAGTCATTCCATAGCTGTGCCAGATGGCATTATCAAAACAGCTTAATTCCTGCTCCAACGCAGGGTCAAGCGGTCCTCCGCCAATGATGATATGTCTGATTTTACCTAATAATTCGCGTTCTCGAGGCACTTGCAGACTCTCGAGAACCTGCAGGGGCACCATCGCGGCAAAATCAATTCTACGGAGTGTTTCGTCGTCCAATTCGGGTGAGGCAAGCGGATGGCTTGAAGGGGGTACAGCAATCAAACGCAACTGTCGCTCCAGCGAGCGCACCACCATCATCTTGCCTGCGATATAATCCACACTCATGCACAACAGGGCAATATCGCCAGGCTTGAGGCCCAGGAAGTCGCAAGTGGCACGGGCACTGGCGAGCATTCGGCTTTTCTCGACACGCAGCACCTTGGGTGCGCCTGTCGAGCCGCTGGTATGCACCTCGACGGTGGGACTGGCATCACGCCATTGACCGATGAATTCCTCGACTGTCATGGTACAAACCACAATTTGTCGCCACGAATGGCAAGGGGAATGGCGATGTTATCGGTATATAATTGTCCTGTGCCCAATCCTTGAGGCATGGTTATCTCGGGGCCATATTCCGACGCAGCGAAATGGGCGATGGCATTGAGGCCCACATTGCTCTCGAGCGCACTGGTAATCCATGAACCGATGCCACGCTGCCGTGCCAAGGCAATCCACTCGCGGCATCCTGCCATGCCGCCGTGCAACGAGGGCTTTAAGATGATGTATTGCGGCTTGATGGTGTCAAGCAGGCGGCGCTTGTAGTCCAACGTGTTGACACCGATGAGTTCCTCGTCAAGGGCAATGGGCAGCGGTGGGGACTGGCACAAGCGAGCCATCTGGTCCCACTGTCCTGCCATGATGGGTTGCTCGATGGAATGGATATCATAGGCCGCCAACCGTTGAAGGCGCTCTAAAGCCTCGTCGGGTGAAAAAGCACCGTTGGCGTCCACACGCAACTCAACGCGCTCACTGCCGTAACTGTTGCGCAGACGGCTGATTAATGCGATTTCATCATCAAAATCGATGGCTCCAATTTTGATTTTGACGCAATGGAAACCTTGTTCGAGTTTCTGCTCCATGCGCCGTGACATCGTGTCGAAATCACCCATCCACACAAGGCCGTTGATAGGAATACCCGCCTCGCCACGGGCGAACGGAGTGTCGGACAACGCCACACTACCCCCGCCATGCAACTGTTGCCAGGCCGTTTCCAGGCCAAAGAGCATCGACGGGACATCGCGCAGAGAATCGACATCAATGCCTCCACGGGCGCACACATCGTCACAATGGCGGCGCAGCACGGTGTCATAGTCGGGAAGGTCGTCGCAACTGAGCTTAGGCAACGGTGCGCACTCCCCTACCCCCACGATGCCGGGCATTTCGTCATTAGTGAGGTGCAGAAAGCGGCTCACACGCGTCAAATAGACGCCGCGGGAAGTGCCCGCAGGCTCCTTGAAGTGGAACGTGCGGGTGGTGATGTCGATGTGGTAACGACCCATCAGGGAAGATAGGGGTATTGATCGAAATCGGGTTTGCGTTTCTCGAGGAAGGCCTTGCCACCCTCTTGCGCCTCATCCATGCAATAATAGAGCATGGTGCAGTCGCCAGCCAGTTGCTGGATGCCTGCCTGACCGTCGAGTTCGGCATTGAGGCCCATCTTAATCATACGCAGGGCCAGCGGCGAGCGCTCCATCATCGTCTGTGCCCACTCGACACACTCGTCTTCCAAGCGCTCCAGGGGAACGACCTTGTTGACCATGCCCATCTGTTCGGCCTCATGGGCCGTGTACTGGCGGCAGAGGAACCATATCTCGCGTGCCTTCTTCTGGCCCACGATGCGGGCAAGATAGGACGAGCCAAAGCCTGCATCAAAGGAGCCGACCTTGGGACCCGTCTGGCCAAAGATGGCATTCTCGCTGGCAATCGTCAGGTCGCACACCACATGCAACACGTGGCCGCCACCAATAGCATAGCCGTTGACCATAGCAATGACAGGCTTGGGCAGACGACGTATCTGCATCTGCACGTCAAGCACACTCAGGCGGGGTACACCCTCGCTGTCGACATAGCCGCCGCGTCCCTTGACATGTATATCGCCACCGGCGCAAAAGGCCTTGTCACCGGCACCGGTGAGCAGCACTACGCGTATATCGGAAGCCTCACGGCAGTGGTTGAAAGCCTGGGACATCTCCAGGGTTGTCAACGGCGTGAAAGCATTGCGGTAACGCTCACGGTTGATGGTAATTTTGGCAATGCGGTCATACTGTTCAAAGAGGATTTCCTTAAAGTCAAATCCCTCTATTTTTTTCCATTCTCTTGTTGCCATATTATTTGAGTTTTAGGTAATTCTATCATTTTACTGACAATAATTCACTTGCTTGTTGCCATACTTGACGGTCACGCTCCATGTCGGTTATCACCTCGAGCAGGCGTGGACGGTCGCCATCGTCCTGGATGAGCCAGGTGATGCCGCTATAGAGGTCCTCGCTACCGTATGCGGCACGGTATTCCACACCATGCTGGCTGCAACACCCCTCGGCGCGGGTGGTGTGGCCAGCGGCAACCATCTTGTCACGGGCAGGAGAGTTCTCCAGTCCCGGCAGTTGAGAGAAGATGCCTCCACCGCCATTGTTGAGCAAGAGTATGCGCAAATTGCCATGCAAATTACTGTTCCACAGTGCATTCTGGTCATAGAAGAAGCTCAGGTCGCCCGTCACACACAGCACACGGCCATCGGTTACTGCAGCGCAGCCGGCAGCAGCCGACGTTGTGCCCTCGATGCCATTCACGCCCCGATTACAGCAGACGTGCTGCCGGGCAAACAGGTTGGCGAGACGGACAGGCTGGCTGTTGGCGAAATGCAGCACAAAAGGCTCTTCCAACTCTCTTGCAGACTGTAAAGCCAACTTCACCGCCAACATCTGCGAGAAACCAGGCCGCAGGTTGTCAAAATGTTGTTTTGCCTTGTCCAAGGCATCATTCCATCGTTGTGCAAAAAGACTATCCTTTTCGTTTGCAAACAGTTGAATGACAGCCTGTAATGCCGCTTGAGGCTTGCAATGGATGATTTGAGTCATGTGGCCGAAGGTGTCATACATCTCACCGTCCTCGTTCACTTCCATCATGGGAACAACCTCCAAACAACGCAGATATGCCTTAATGCGTTTGCTTACCAATGTTCCGCCCATATATAGAACCATATCGGGCTCAAAATCAGCATTTTGCTCGACAAGTGGCAGCACTTCGTCAAACGGTACGCCGCCACCATCGGCACCTAACGCCTCGACAACGATAGCAACATGGGGTGCAAGACGTTTCACAATTTCTTGAGTGACAATACTTTGCGGTAACTGACCAATGACCAGCATGGGACGACTGGCTTGCTGCAGCGGCTTCAAGACCTCTTGCAAAGCATTGGTATCGGCAGGGATATCAACCGACTGGATGATGCGCTCCTGCGGCAATGACGGTACAGTGAAATTAAATAGCGGCTCATCATAAGGGACATTGATATGTACCGGTCCACCTCGTCGGGCAGCAATCAAAGCCTCGTTGACCATGCGGTTGCAGTGCCAGCGCGTGAGGTCGTCATGCGGCTCAACAAGGTTCACATCCATGAGAGTAAAACGTGACAGGGCACCTGACTGCTCGATGGTCTGCCCCATCTGTTGGCCGATGTGTGCCATGTGGCGGTCGGCACTGATGATGACCAGCGGGAGATGGCGGTGGCGCGCCTCGGCAACGGCTGGCGCCAAATCAAGCAAAGCCGTGCCCGAAGTGACGCAAACTGCCACAGGCTCACCCAGTTGCTCTATCATACCCAACGCGAAAAACCCCGCGCTACGCTCGTCGGTCACGGGATAGCAGGCAACTTGCGGACACTCGTTGAGGTTATGCACAATGGGCGCGTTGCGGGCTCCCGGACACACCACGGCACGGGTAATGCCGTGACCAAGCATCACCGCACACAAGATATTGATATTTTCCTTGTCACTGTAACTCATGACTATATTCTTCTATGATTGATAGCATTGCTTGCATCTTAGCAGCAGTCTCTCTCCACTCCATATCTTCCACGCTTTGCGGCAGGATGCCACCACCGGCATAGAGGCGATAGCGTTCTTCCATGATGCGCATACAACGCAGCGACACAAAAAATGCCGTGTTTCCATCCAAATTCAATGGACCTGAAAAACCGCTGAAATAGCCACGGTCGCAGGTCTCATTCTCCATGATGAAACGATGGGCCTCCTGCTTAGGAAAACCACACACGGCAGGTGTGGGGTGCAAGGCATCGAGCACTTCACCCACAGCCACATCTTCGTTAATGGTAAACGAAAAATCGGTACGCAGGTGTGCCAAGATGCCTGCGCGGGTCGTGTAAGGCCCGTTCATTGAAACATCGCGGCTGTAATGGCTCAGGCAGTCACCTATATAGCGGGAGACATAGGCCTGTTCCTGCACATTCTTGTCGCTCCATTGAGGCAGCGGTTCACTGTAAGGCATCGTTCCTGCCAGTGCTATCGTGCGCCAGTGACCACCGTCCCGGGTAAGCAATACCTCGGGGGTAGCAACGAGCCATGTGCCGCATTGAGGAGCCGAAAAAAGCGTTACGAAAGCCTCGGGATAGGCTTTGCATGCCTTGACGAACAACATGACGGGATTGGTACCGTGATGAACGACATCGGCACTACGCGCCAGCACCAGTTTATGGAGTCCTGATGACGAAAAAGCATGATGAAACTTGCAAAAATCGTTGTGATAGTCCTCTCGGGAGGATGGTTGCAGGGGCAATCCCTTGCCGTCGTGATGGAAAAGCAATTCCTGCATTGCTGCCACATCATCAAGTGAACATTGCTTCACCACATCGGGCCGCAGCAATAAGGCAGGCAAGCTTTCATCGACAGTGAACGGTGCAATTACATAACCCTGCTCATGGTTCAAAGCCGTCAGGGAAGTCAATGCCATGGGCATACCATCCTGTCCCACCAGTGTGCAATGACCAGTGTGCGGCAAGCGGTATATGGCAAAAGCGTCCAACCCAGTTACTACTTATTCTATCAAGGATTAACAAGTTAACATTATGACCTCTACTCGGCACCAAGTAAGCGGTCGATAAGAGCAGTCACATCGGCAATGCTGACTGAACCGTCAAGATTGACATCGCAAAAGACAAGTCTGTCGGTCTCTTCACCCAACAGAATATCAATGAGAGCAGTCACATCGGCGATGGAGGTTGCACCGTCGCCATTGACATCGCTCACGTCCTCGATAGGCACGATGGTTTTGAAATCCTGCCAATGCTGGGTATTCTGGTAGGCATCAAGCGCCACGCGAGGAACATAGAGTACTGCCCGCAGATTGGCGGGAGCAGGATAGAAAGCAGACCACTGGCCCATCTTTGGTGGGATGGTTGCCCAAGAGATAATGACTTTCACACCCGAGAATTCGTCAAATGCGTAATTGGCCAGCGTATCGATGTTTGCACCCAATTCCATGCGTACGAGCGCATCGCAGCTTGCTACGGCGTCGTTCTCGATATAGGTGGTACCGGCAGGGGCATCCTTGTCGCCTATTTTCAGTGTTTTCAATGAAGTGCAAGCATACAAGGCACCATTATCGATAAAAGTAGTGGTACCCGGAATGTCCAATTCGGTCAACGAGGAACAACCATAAAAACAAAACCGTCCAACGTTAGTAAGATTCCTGCTCAGGTGGATGCTCTTTAACGACGTGCAATGATCGAAATCATTATCTCCCATGAGAGTAACGTTATCGGGCATATCAAATGATTCCAACGAAGTGCATCGGTAAAAAGCCATAAGTCCAAACTCGTTCAGGCAGCTGCCTTCTTCAAAGGTGACATTCTTCAAATTGACGGCTTCATAGAATGCCCTGTCTCCTATGTATTTTACATTGCGAGGAATAGTAATATCGGTCAACTTTGGACAAGCATAGAAAGTGGCATTTTGCAAGGAATCGAGACTTGCAGGGAGATGAATGTCAACCAGATTATCACACATACCAAAAGCCGTTACTCCAATGTGATAAACACCATCAGGAATATCGAACGATTCTATATTGCTACAATTACTGAAAGCCCTGAGTCCTATCCAAGTGAGGCTTTCGGGAAAAGTGACTTCGGTCAATTTCTTATTATTATAGAAGCACCAGTTATAAATACTGGTAACCCCTTCGGGTATCGCGTATGAAGTAGAAGGATAATCATAAGGATAAGCAACGAGCATTGACATATCCTTGGAATAGAGAATACCGTCAACAGCCTTGAAATGCTGATTCAGCGAACTGCATGTTATGTTCCTGAGTTTGTAGCAATAAATCAAAGCAAAATGATGAATCGAGGCAACATTGCGAGGAATGTGAAGATAGGTAAAGTTACAGTAAGAAAATGCATAGCCCTCAATGTCAACAAGAGAATTGGGCAACTCAATATCCTCAAGAAGTGTGCAATTAGACAAACAGGAATTGCCAAGCGATGTAACACCCTCAGGAATATCTATCAGCGACATTTCGGTACACTTGTAAAAAGCGTTATTGCCAATGCGGGTGACCTGATAAGTGACGCCGTCTTGAACCACCGATGAAGGTATAATGACTTCACCCTTGTACTTGATGGAGTCATGCCTGGTCACTTCCACCTTGCCCTCGCCGATGATATTGTAGTAGATGCTGTCCACCATGAAATCATAGGCCGATGCCGAAAGAGAACAGGCCAAAAGAACAGCCAGAACAAATAGTTTTTTGAATAGAGAACTCATCGTTTTCATCATTTTAGAAAATTAGTTGGTTAATAAATACTATTACTGATTATTAAAGAATTCCACCAGGCGGGCAACTGCACGGCCACGGTGGCTGATGCGGTTCTTGTCCTCGGGTGACATCTGCGCAAAGGTGCTGCCGTCACCCTCAACAGGCTGGAAAATGCTGTCATAGCCAAAACCTCCCGTGCCATGGCGCTCGGTGAGGATAATGCCCTCGACCTTACCGGCAAACATGTGTGTCTCATCGCCCTGCAACAAAGCGATAGCGGTGCGGAAGCGGGCTGTCCTGTCGGTTACACCGTCAAGTTTTTTCAATACCTTGTCGATGTTGGCCTCGCTGTCATGGCCCGGACCGGCATAACGTGCCGAGTGAACACCCGGTTCACCGCCCAGCGCGTCAATTTCCAGTCCCGTATCGTCACTGAAGCAGTCATAGCCGTAATGCTCCTTGACATACTGCGCCTTCATCAGGGCATTGCCCTCGATGGTGTCGGCAGTTTCGGGAATATCCTCATGGCAACCTATATCGGCAAGAGCCAATACCTCGTAACGGTCACCTATCATCTGCCGCAGTTCCTGCAGCTTGTGCGCGTTATTGGTCGCAAAGACAATTTTCTTCATCATGTTGTCTGATATAAAAACCACGAATTACACGAATCTCACAAATAAAAAGTCTATTCGTTAAATTCGCGTAATTCGTAGTTTGATGATTGATTACACAACGACGTTGACAATCTTGTTGGGAACGACAATCACCTTCTTAGGTTGCTTGCCGTCAAGCCAACGCTCGGCACCGGCATCGCTCAAGGCAATGCGCTGTACCTCGTCCTGGGCAGTTCCTGCCTCCACCTCGATGTTATAGCGGGGCTTGCCGTTGAAGAGGACAGTGTACTTCACCGTCGATTCCTTCAGGTATTCCTCGTTCCAGGTGGGCCACTGGGCGTCGCACACGGTGGTGTCATGACCCAGCACGTGCCACAGTTCCTCGGCGATGTGCGGGGCAAACGGTGCCAACAGCACTACCAGCGGCTCGTAAATCTCGCGGGAACGGCACTTCATCGTCGTCAGTTCGTTGACGCAGATCATGAAGGCGGCTACCGAGGTGTTATAGCTAAAGGTCTCGATGTCGCCACTCACTTTCTTGATGAGTTTGTGCAGCGACTTGAGAGCCTCGGCGCTGGGCTTTTCATCGGTGAGTAGCATGTTGTCACCCTTGTAGAACAGGGCCCACAGACGCTTGAGGAAGCGGTTAACACCGTCAATGCCGTTGGTATCCCAAGGCTTGCTTGCCTCGACGGGACCCAGGAACATCTCATACAAGCGCAACGTGTCGGCTCCGTAACGGTCCACGATGTCATCGGGGTTAACGACGTTGAACATCGATTTGGACATCTTTTCGATGGCCCAGCCGCAGATGTACTTGCCGTTCTCAAGGATGAACTCGGCATCCTTGAACTCGGGACGCCATCCACGGAATTTCTCGATATCCAGCGCGTCGGCATGCACGATGTTGACATCCACATGGATGGGAGTCACATCATAGTCTTCCTTCTTGTTGAGCGTGACAAACTTATTAGTGTCCTTGATACGGAAAACAAAGTTGCTGCGACCCTGAATCATTCCCTGGTTAACGAGTTTGCGGAACGGTTCCTTCTCGCATACATAACCGTAGTCATAGAGGAACTTGTTCCAGAAACGGCTGTAAATCAAGTGACCAGTGGCGTGCTCGGTACCACCCACATAGAGGTCCACCTGACGCCAGTATTCATTGGCCTCGTGCGAAACCAGTTCATTGTCGTTGTGGGGATCCATGTAACGCAGATAATAGGCCGACGAACCTGCAAAGCCTGGCATGGTGTTCAATTCCAGCGGATGACCGTCGGTAGTTACCCAGTTCTTGGCGCGGCCCAGAGGCGGCTCGCCCGTCTCGGTAGGCAGGAACTTATCTACCTCGGGCAACTGAAGCGGCAACAAATTCTCATCAAGCGGCTGAGGTTGGTTGTTCTCATCATAATAGATGGGGAACGGCTCACCCCAATAACGCTGGCGGCTGAAGATGGCGTCACGCAAGCGATAGTTCACCTTCACATGGCCGATGCCTGTCTCCTCGATATATTCCTTAGTCTTGGCGATAGCCTCTTTGACCTGCAAACCGTTGAGTTGCAGGCGCTCGTTGGACGAGTTGGCCATGATGCCTTCCTTGGCGTCAAAGCTCTCTTCGCTCACATCGGCACCCTCAATCAGCGGAATGATGGGCAAGTCGAAGTGCTTGGCAAAAGCATAGTCACGGCTATCATGGGCGGGAACCGCCATGATGGCACCAGTACCGTAGCCAGCCAGTACATAGTCACTTATATATATAGGTATGTTCTTACCCGTGATGGGATTGACGGCATAGCTGCCGGTGAAAACGCCGCTCACCTTTTTCTCGATCATACGCTCACGCTCGGTCTTGTGCTTCACCTCATCGAGGTAGGCATCGACGGCAGCACGCTGGTCGGCAGTCACAACGTCATCAACATACATGCTCTCAGGGGCCAGTACCATGAAGGTTACACCAAAAATGGTGTCGGCACGGGTGGTGAAAATCAACAGGCTCTTGTCGCTGTCGGCAATGGGGAAGGTCATCTCGGCACCCTCACTGTAGCCAATCCAGTTACGCTGGGTTTCCTTGATGGAATCGGTCCACTCAAGGGTATCCAGGTCACGCAGCAAGCGTCCGGCATAAGCCGACACTCGCAGGCACCACTGGCTCATCATCTTCTGCTCCACGGGATAACCGCCACGCAGCGAAACACCCTCGCTTACCTCGTCGTTGGCGAGCACAGTGCCCAATGCGGGACACCAGTTCACCATTGTGTTGCCAAGATAGGCAATACGATAGTTCATGAGCACATTATTGCGCTCTACCTGCGTCATAGTATTCCATTCGGCGGCAGTAAACTCATCAGTACTGTTGGTGTGTGCATTGCAGCCCTCGGTTCCATGCTGATTGAAGTGTTCTACCAGTTCCTCAATGGGACGTGCCTTGTCGAGAGCGGTGTTGTAATAGCTCTTGAACATCTGCAAGAAGGCCCATTGTGTCCACTTATAATAAATAGGGTCACAAGTGCGCACCTCACGGTCCCAGTCATAGCAGAAACCTATCTTGTCCAACTGCTCACGATAACGGGCAATATTCTCGTTGGTGGTGATTTCAGGATGCTGACCTGTCTGGATGGCATACTGCTCGGCAGGCAGACCATAAGCGTCATAGCCCATTGGATGCAAGACGTTGAAACCCTTCAAGCGCTTATAGCGAGCATAGATGTCACTGGCAATGTAGCCCAGCGGATGTCCCACGTGCAAACCGGCTCCCGAAGGATAGGGAAACATGTCAAGCACATAGAATTTGGGACGGTTATTATCAATGTCACATTTGTAGGTGTGATGCTCACGCCAATATTGTTGCCACTTTTTCTCTATTTCTTTATAGTTATAGTCCATTCTATCAATTAAGATTTTAGGATTTAGAGCATGTTTTTGATTCTTTCTTCGATGATTTTGATGTCGGTGGTAGGCTCATAGCGCTCCACAACGTTACCCTCGCGGTCAATCAAGAATTTGGTGAAGTTCCACTTGATGTCAGGCTTGGTGCTATAGTCGGGATCGGCCTTTGACAGCATATCATCAAGTAATTTGCCGATTTTGTGATCAAGGTCAAATCCCTTGAAACCCTGCTGTGCCTTCAAGAAAGTGAATAATGGTGACTCATTCTCGCCATTAACCTCGATTTTCTTGAACTGAGGAAACTCGGTTCCGAAGTTCAGTGTACAGAACTGATGGATTTCCTCCTCGGTGCCTGGAGCCTGCTCACCAAACTGATTGCAGGGGAAGTCAAGAATTTCAAGTCCCTTGTCCTTATAATTTTTGTACAAAGCTTCCAATTCCTCGTATTGTGGTGTGAAACCGCAACGGGTGGCTGTATTGACAATCAGCAACACCTTACCTTTATACTCGTTTAATGACACGTCGTTACCACGACGATCCTTCACTGTGAAATCATATACATTCTGTGCCATCATATTCAACACATTAATTACTATAAATAATGTTACTAATAATTTTTTCATATTCAATTACTTGATGATGCCCAATTCGCGAGAAATGTCCAGCATGCGCTGGATGGGTTTCACTGCGCGCTCGGCAATTTTTTTGCTCACCTTGATCTCGGGTGCCATGAACTTGAGCGAGTTATACAATTTCTCCAAAGTAATGAGTTTCATGTATTCACACTCGTTGCAGGCACAGGTGCCGTCTTCGGGAGGAGCGGGAATGAAAGTCTTGTCGGGGCAGCGGCGCTGCATCTCAATCAGGATGCCGCTCTCGGTGCACACGATAAACTCCTTACTGTCGCTATCAACGGCATAATTGAGCAATGCCGCTGTCGAACCCACCTTGTCGGCCATGATGCGCACAGGCTTGGGACACTCGGGATGCACAAGCACCTTGGCCTCGGGATGTTCACGTTTAAGGTCGGCAATTGCAGCAACACTGAATTTCTCGTGTACATGACAAGCGCCGTCCCAAAGCAACATCTCACGTCCAGTGATGCTGTTGATATAATTGCCCAGGTTGCGGTCAGGACCAAAAATGATTTTTTCATCCTGAGGCAGACTGCCTACGATTTCCTTGGCATTACCCGAAGTCACAACCACATCGGTCACCGCCTTGACGGCTGCACTGGTATTTACATAGCTGATAACAGTGTGATCAGGATGTGCTTTCACAAACTTCTCAAACTCATCAGCGGGGCAACTGTCGGCAAGCGAGCAACCGGCACTCAGATCGGGAACGATGACCGTCTTATCGGGACACAATATCTTGGCCGTCTCGCCCATGAAGTGCACGCCACACAAGATGATAACCGGTGCATCGGTCTTGGCAGCCAGTTGAGCCAACGCCAGGCTGTCGCCAATGTAATCGGCCAGCTGCTGGATTTCCTCACGCTGGTAATAATGCGCCATGATCACCGCGTTGCGTTCCTTCTTCAGGCGCAGTATTTCCTTCTTCAGGTCGATGCCTTCCTCGATAGGCTCATCGACGTAACCGTTTTGAACATTCATTATTTTATATATTTAGTTTTAAGTTTTTTAAAATTTTAATTTATCAATAACAATAATGCCTGTTAATTGTGTTGAAAAGTTTTTCGCCATTTGGTACACTATTTCTTTATTAACTGGTTTTACCGAGTTATTGATAGTTTATTAACAAGGTTAAATACTGTAATATAGCGAGTTCATCACTTTATTAACAGGGTGTAAACAACCTGCAAAGTTAATAAAAAATTGGCAAATGATACTTCAAAATGCGTTGAAAACTATGTCCACAACAAAAATAAAAATAGGTGGTAACTTTTTTGGAAGGTTCAAAATGATTGATAAGCCACATTGATTTGAATTTGTCAAATTTTTCCTCAACATTTTTTCAATTATTTTTCAACGTCAATTAACATAGTTATTGACAATGTAAATTAGTCCTTTGTGTAGAATATCTAGATAAGCTAGATATTCTGGATGGGGTGTAATAGAAAATAATGTTGTAATTTTGTGCTGCAATCTTAAAATAATCTCTTTATTGTCATGGCACAAAAGAAGTCAATGCTCGAACTGCATCGTGTTGATCTTGAGGATTATAAAAAGGTGCAGAAATTGCCGGTCACACTGGTGATGGATAATGTACGCAGTGAGATGAATGTAGGTTCGGTCTTCCGTACTGCCGACGCTTTCCTCATCGAGCGCGTGTGCCTGTGCGGCATCACGCCGCAACCGCCAAAGCCCGAAATCCATAAGACCGCCCTGGGTGCCGAAGATGCCGTAGTTTGGCAATATTTTTCCACAACAATTGAAGTTGTAAAGGAACTCAGGGCCCAGGGTTATGTCATCGTGAGTATAGAACAGGTGCATGACAGTGTAAGTTTGGAACATTTTGTTGTCAATAATGGACAAAAAATTGCGGTGGTCTTTGGCAATGAGGTAAAAGGTGTAAGCCAGGAGGTGGTAGATGCCAGTGACGTGTGTGTCGAGGTGCCTCAAGAAGGAACAAAACACTCATTGAATATCTCATGTTGCGCCGCAATCATCATGTGGCATCTGTATCAGCAATTCAGGTAAAGGCCTTCAAATACCCGATGATGCTCTGATTATTTGGAGTTTTTGGGTCCTGAAGCCTGAAAAATAACTCATAATTTAGTTAAAATTTAAATGTTAAAAGGTGTTTTTTTTAACACTTTTCTTTTCTATTTCGTGATGTAGTAAAAAGCCTGAAATTTTAATCTAATTACCTTATTATTATATAGTTAGATATAATAATGTATTGATTATCTAATTTTTTACATTTTTTTTTCAAATTGCGTGAAAAGTCAGAAAACATAGGCAATTAGTTAAAATCTTTCTTTTATTTTGCCCATTTTACATTTATTGACTAATTTTGCATACTTGTAATTAATCGATTGCGGCTTTAAAAACAGTACCATCGAGACCTTACATGTAACTGATTTGAAACACATTTTTTAAATTATTGTATTAATTAATAAACATCACTATTTTATGAAGAAGCTATTTCTGCTGCTGATAGCCATCTGTGCTATCTCTCTGGGCATGAGTGCCCAACAAGTAGTGAGGGGACAAGTTACCGACGCCAACGGTGAACCGCTGATTGGTGCCACG
>JAFRRT010000012.1 GCA_017427945.1 Muribaculaceae bacterium
GCCAAGCATGATGAACAACTGAATTCAGCACAGTAATTAAAACAATGGACATAATCGTTACAAGTATCGACCTTTCTCGGTAACACAGCCATGTCAATAGAATTGCGGTGATGGCAATAATCGATTCAAAGGCCGTGTCTAACGTCGTGGGAAGGAATATCCTCACCCCCAAATCAAGCAATAAGCGTCCCAAAATGATACTAATGACCATCCACAATTGCTTTTTATAACGATTGTCGCATTTATCGAGCAAAATCCATGTAAGGGCAAAATAAGCAACCACTTGCGCCCATGCACATTCTACTGTCGAATGGTAGGCCCGCACACCACTCGTCGCGATGAAAACGGCAACCGAAATCAGGAAAGCCCAAAAGCATTGTTTCTTGGTCTTGCTCATAACTATATCGTTTTAATTTCCTATTATCATTTCGATGATAGCGTTGACGTCGGCGATGTTGACCTCGCCATCACCGTTCACGTCGCAGGCGGGTATGCGGGAGTGACCGCCAGTGCCAGCTCCACCGCCATTGATGATGACATCAATCACACTGTTTGTATCACCTATGTTGATTTCGCCATCACCATTTACATCACCGGGAATATCAAAGTTCTTGGCCACTATGTTTTGAAACTTTTTCCAAACTTTGGCCGTCTTATAGGCCTCAAGAGAGCCAACGGGTACATAGAGCGTCGCGTTTTGAAATACCAACGGTTCGAAAAATGAATCTTCAGCCCCGTTCATCACTGGAGGGACTTTGGCCATGCACATGATTGTATCCAGATACTCACAATACTTAAAACACTGCGCATCAAGTGTATCGACAGCATTACCAAGCATTACGCTTGTTAATCCAGAGCAACCTAGACAAAACTCTTCAGGAATCTTATGTACTCCATTGCCCACGATCACATTCTTTAGAGCAGAATATGCAAAGGTCATTTTTCCCAACGTCGTTACTGGATCACTAATCTCTGCTCTTGTCAAACCATGGCAAGAGTAAAAAGCGAAATCTCCGATAGATGTCACCGATGCTCCAGTTTTCAGTTTTTCTATGCCCGAGCCAGCAAAAGATGCGTACCCTATAGTCTGTAAAGAATCTGTCATTGGCATCATGGTTAGATCCCGACATGAAGAAAACGCTTGTTGATCAATTATTTTTACAGTCGAAGGCAAAGGAACATCAGACAAGGAATCACAAGATTCAAATGCGAACTCGGGTATTACATCTAACCCATCATTAATCTGCACCTTTTTCAGATTATTGCATTTTGGGAAGGCGCATTTGCCCAATGTTTTCAAGCTCTTAGGCAAAACAACTTCATCAAACAAGTTATATGGAAATGCATGATCACCGATTGAGACTAAAGTGTTAGGAAATGTGACATGCTCAAGCTTTGCACCACCGAAAGCATAGGCGCCTATCGACGTCACACCCTCGGGAACAACAAGGTGTGTGATGGGTGCTCCGTTAATGTGAACAGCTATGTTCCGCCAATCCCACCAATCCGCCGGTATTGCATTACTTATGGGATTAGCGCCTTCATTTTCAAAAACGATATTACACCAGGCGGCAATATCCTGAATTTCGACCCTTTCCAAACTATCACAATCCGAGAAGGCATTTGTGCCTATCGATTCAACACTTGACGGAATGCTTATACTGGTAACTGTGTGGCAACCATTGAAGACATTGGCCGAAATCCTTATTGTCGTTTCTGGAATCACCAATTCATGAGGCATCTCTACTCCATCAAGATAAATCTTTCTGGAGCAGCCCATTGGATTAGACCCTTTCCCTTGGATATCCTTGTTCAACCAAGACGCCAAATCAGGTATGTCCATACGGTCAAAACCATCACAACCAACAAACGCCTCATGACCTATTGAAGTAACGCTATTGGGAATCACCAAACGTGATAAAGACGAGAGCTTGCAAAATGCCGAGGTTCCAATTCTCGTGACACCTGAAGGGATCACCAATTCGGTCAACGGCTCACCGTTGATGTACAGGTTATGGGCATAACACAACGGATTGCTATAACTGTAGTTATAACCATTGCTAATCTCAAAATCTATGTTGCACCACGATTCAAGGCTTTCTATTTCCACAATAGAAAGTTTTTCACAAGAATAAAAACACATATTGCCCTCTACACGTTTTATGGATTTTGGGATGTGGATGCTGGTCAGATTACTGCACCGATAGAAAGCTTGATTACCAATGGCTGTGACCAAGTAGGTAACACCATTATAAGTGACGGTTTCGGGAATGACGACATCACCAGAGTAATAGCTAGGGTTTAGTGCGTTAAGTGATTGTGGGCTTACAATGGCTTCTGATCCATTGCTAAGGTAATAGATACCATCCACCTCGAAGTACTCATAGGCAAAAGCCATATTGGCGGACATTAACACCAGCAGCAGTGTCATCAGTTTTTTTGTCATGTTCATAATATGTCGTTTTTAGTTGTTATTTTTCACCTGCAAAGTTACTACGGATAAATGTTAAATCGGCAAAAAACGCCTGTCATTCTGACCTCATTTTCAAAAACGTAAAGCACTGGAATTCTTGTAACTAAAAAATAAAAATCTCATTTTGCCCTCACAGGCGTAAAAAATGGGTCTGAAATTGTTAATTTTGCAGGAAGTTTTCACTGTATTTTTGCGTGAATAACCTGAAATCCGGACAAAAATCTTTATCAAATGATACACTTCAAAAACATCATTTTTCCGCTCACAGCAGTCTTTTTCCTCGCGCTGGCAGGTTGCCAACATGACACCGCCACGATGCAGGAACTATCCCGCATCGACTCGACATTGACCACTGACAAGCAGTATGAAACAGCCCTGCATCGCTTGGACTCGTTAAGCCCCGAGAATTTCAACAAAGCCGGGCGGGCCTACTACTCGTTGCTGCTCACACAGGCCCACTACAAGAACTTTATCGACGACACCACCGATGCCGTCATCAACACCGCTGTTGATTACTTCAAGAGCCACGGCGACCACGAGAAACGTACCCGCTCCCTGCTCTATCAAGGCTGTGTCTATGAGGTGATGGGCAAGCCCGAAAAAGCCATTGAATCATACAAGAACGCCGAAAATGCTGCCGATGATAATGACCTGGAAAACAAGGCCTACGCCAAACTGAGGTTGGCGGTTCTCTATGCCAACAATTCCAATTATGCGAACCTGAAGATCAACAAATACAAAGAAGCGCTTGACCTGTACAATCAACTGGGTGATAAGCATTATCAGATAGTTTGCCTTACCGACATCGGGGGCTTTTATCGAAATGACTCCACCCGCCGCGACAGTGCGCTCTATTATATAGATAAAGCCATCAAGCTGTCAGAGGCCGAGCACGAGGACTGGTTCCTGTTCCAAAACCTCTATTACCGTGCCGAGCAATACTGCCTGTTGACAAAGGAGTATGACAAGGCTAAAGTTGATATTCTCAAGGCATTAGAAGCGGGAAAAAGCGCCATTGACCATCCCAGGGCACACTATGTCGCTGCCGAGACCTATCTGAAACTGGGCGAACGTGACTCGGCCCTTTTCTACCTGAATCATGCCCCCGCAGGCAACAGGGCAACCGCAACGGTAAGTGACACGGTGATGTATTATCGCCTCTTGAGCGAGATTGCCAAAAGTGACAAGGATTGGGACAAATACACCACCTATTTTGAGAAAGCCAACAGCATGGCCGACTCAGTATTATTAGCTAATGTCAATAAGAACTATCTGGCCATCGAAAAGAAATATGACCGCCAGTTGGCAGTCCTGAATCAGGTGAAGAATGAGAAACGCCTGAGGGAAGTGATGCTCTTGGCAGCATTGTTGGCATTGGGCCTGCTGGCACTGGCCTTCATGGTGTGGAGGTACAGGAACCAGCTGAAGATGAGACAGAACGAAGTCGAGATGCTCAAGGCCGACCTTGACGGTTCGCTGGCGAGCCTGGAGCAGATGCAAAAACGGCTGGATGCCCGCGAGCCGACCCTGCTGAACGACGAGGGCAAGAAAGCCGGCCGAGACGAACTGCGTGCCATCATCAGCCAGCAGATTGACGCGGTGCATCAGCTGATGGAGTGGTCCTACCAGTATGACAGCGACACATTTGCCGCCAAGTTCAAGGAGATGATGACCTTGCCCGGTGTGGGCGACGACAGCAACTACTGGTCCAACCTGCAAACCCTGGTCAATGACCTGCACGACAACGTGCTCGTCAAAGCGCAGGAGGAGGCAGGCGGCACGCTGAACGAGAGTGAGCTGAACCTGCTGGCACTATATTGCTGCGGATTCTCGCGCACGGTCATCATGGTGACGATGGGCTACAAGAGCATCGGCACGGTCTATAACAAGAAACTGCAGATTGCCAAGAAGCTGTACGTCAACGACCTCGACGACTTTGTGAAACCCCATCTCAACTAAGATTGACCTGCCAGCAACGTTAATCGGCGTTTTTATATTTGCTGTGCTATTTTTAATGCTAATTGCGCGAATTGAACAAACTAATATAATATTTTTCGTGAATTTCGTTTCATTCGTGAAATAAGCATTGGCCCCGCAGGGATAGTGCGCTAGCCCTCAGATGGTTCAGAATACTCAGTTGTTGATGGAAGAATGCGTCAGCCCCCTAATGCCTAAAACCTAATGCCTAACGCCTATTTATAGAACACGAAGAAGACGGCCAACACCAGGCAGATGAAGGCGGCAAGGTGGTTCCAGTGCAGGGACTCCCCGTTAAAGAATATCGTGACAAAGACGGTGAAAACAGCCAACGAGATGACTTCTTGAATCACCTTAAGCTGCATGAGATTGAACGGACCACCGTTGCCTACAAAACCCAAGCGGTTGGCAGGAATCTGGCAGCAATACTCGGGCAGGGCGAGCATCCATGATAAGAGTATTATAACATACAGCGGCGTGTTGTCGCTGATGACATTTATCTGTTGTAATTTCAGGTGCCCGTACCAGGCAAAGGTCATGAAAATGTTGGCAATAATGAGCAGACCTATAGTGTAAAAGTATTGCATATCGTTATTCTGTTTTTTGAGCGTGCAAAATTAGTATTATTCTCTCAATCGGTCATTGTTTTTGGTTGGTTTTGTTCGGTTTTTATCCAAAAATCCTTATCTTTGCAGCATTAAGCGGGACAGAGTTATGGAAGGAAATCAACTGCAGGAAAAGACTTTGTTGCCAAGAAACGGCACCCTCCTCATGCATGAAGACAAATGGCTTGTCATGGATTACCTGAACCAGCCTTTTGATGTGTGCGATGAGGAGATGGCACGTTTTGGCCGACGTTTCCCCTTGAGACTGTCATTCAACTGCATGATTATCGTCGTCGAGGGAAAGGTCTCTATCGGCGTGAATTGCAACAACCACGTCATGGAGGGCAACAGTTGTGCCCTCATCACCACAGGCTCGATTGTGGAGCGTATGGACGTAGCTCCCGAGACACGGCTGATCCTGCTGTCACTGCCCGAAGAGGCCATTGCCGCTAAAGCCGAGAGCGACCGGCGTGAACTGCCGCTCCACCATGCCTCGTCAACGCTGTGGCCATTGCTTCCAATCCATGTAGAGATGTTGATTTCGTCTTACAGAATGTTGCGCGTTATCCTCAGTGACCTGGCCTTTGCTGCAAAGAGGGAAGAGACCGCACGCGACTGCATCGGCCTGATGATGTCGATGGCAGGGCAAGGTAGTGGAGAAAATGGAGAGAGTGGCAAACGCCATGCCGCTCAGACGCAATCATCGCGCAAAGATGCCATCGTGGAACGTTTCATGCAGTGTGTCCAGCAGAACTACCGTGAGCATCGTGATGTGGGCTTCTATGCCGAGCAGCTGTCACTGTCGCTCAAATACATGTCTCGCGTCATCCTTGAGCAGACTGGGCGGCATCCCTCACGGTGGATAAAGGATCTGGTCATTCTTGACGCCAAATCCATGTTGCGCAGCGGACGCTATAGCGTGCAGCAAGTGGCCGACGAGTTGAATTTTCCCAACCAGTCGTTTTTCGGCAAGTATTTCAAAGAAGACGTGGGGGTATCACCCAAGAAATGGAAATAGTATCAGCGATTGGGGGTGATGGTGATGACGGCATATTCTGACCGGGTGCCGATGCGGAACTTGCCGCCCCAAATGCCCATGCCTGAGCTGACATAATAATCGGTCTTTCCGCGTTTCCACAACCCGTAATCACACTCATACATCGCCTTGGTTACCCAATTCAACGGCCACACCTGGCCACGATGGGTATGCCCGCTCAGCTGCAGGTCGATGCCGTTTTGCTCGGCTTCTTCCAAATGGTGCGGCTGGTGGTCAAGCACGATAGTATATCGGGTGGAGTCGATGCCCTGCATGAGCTGTGACAATGATTTGCGCCTGCGATTGCTGTGGTCCTCGCGCCCGATGATTGTCACATCGCCGACGCTCACTGTATCATCCCTGAGCAGGCGGATGCCGCTTTGCTCAATCAAATCGACGGATTGATCAATGCCAGTGATGAACTCGTGATTGCCCAAGCAGGCAACAGTGGGTGCTTCCAGTCGCATAAACTCCTCACAGGTGCCTTGTTCCAGCAACGGGCGCAACCGTCCGTCAAGAATGTCACCCGCAATCAGGACGAGGTCGGGGTGCTCGGCATTGATCATATTGACCCAGCGGCCCACTTCGGGGCGACGATTGTGGTATCCGGCATGCAAGTCACTCAGCATGACGATTTTGAGCGGGTGCTCCAGATGCTTGTCGGTAGTGAGGTTGATCTCGCGGCGCGCCTTGTTATGGTAGTTGATATTGCCGGCAATGAACGTGACAGCCATAAGTCCTGTGATAACCAGGGCCGTGGTGCCGTTGTCCTTGAGCCATGACGAGGGAACGAGATGCACGAGCCGCCCGATGTCAAGCACCAAGAATAGCATCAGCAGATAGAACATGATGATGAGCCATGAATTGCCGATTTCATAGGTCGCTGTGGCCATTCCCATGGGCATCGAGTCACTCTTGAACTGCAACACCATGCATGATAAGGCTACCAGCATAAGCAGCATGATGCCGATTTTTACAGGTGTGGAAAACGGGAGCACACGCCAAACGTGCCAGGACACATACCCATGCATACCCAGCATCACCGCCAACGCTATAATAAAGAACTTAGCCATGTCGTAGTTGTTTATTGTACAAAAGTATATAAAAATATGCCTCAATGGTGATTGTTGCAGAATAATTTGATAATTTTGCAGTACAAATAACCGATATTGATGAAAACCGAGGAATTATTACTTGTAGTGAAGGACCGCATGGGTATTGAGGCACTCAACGACATGCAGCGTGCTGCGCTCGACGCATGGAAGTCGGGCAGGGGAGACCTCGTGCTCTATTCGCCCACCGGAACGGGTAAGACATTGGCTTTTGCCTTGTGCTTGCTGCAGGCCCTGAAGCTACCCATGCAACAGTTGCAGGCAGTGGTGATGGCACCCTCGCGAGAACTGGTGATGCAGACCGCCGAGATTCTGCGCATTTTGGCAACGGGATACAAGGTGACGCCGTGCTATGGCGGCCATGCGGTGAGCGACGAAAAAGCCTCGCTGGCAATCACACCCGATATCATCGTAGCCACTCCAGGACGACTGCTCGACCATCACAAGCGTGGCCATATTGCTTTGGGCGGAACACGTGTGCTTGTGCTTGATGAGATGGACAAATCACTGGAATTGGGCTTTGAGGACGAGATGCGCCAGCTGCTCAAACAAATGCCGCGCATCAACCGCCGCATCCTTGCTTCGGCTACTGTCCTCGATGTCATGCCTGAGTATGTGCGACTGCACAATCCATTTACCCTTAACGTGCTGGAAGATTCAGCTCAACCTGCCGATCGCATCCAGGTGTGGCAGGTAGATGCTGACAGTAAAGACAAACTTGACACCCTGCAGCGGTTACTGCTCTCGATTGGAGATGGCAAGACCATTGTTTTTGCCAACTACCGTGAGAGCGCCGAGCGCATCCATCAATACCTCGTCAAGAACCACATTGATGCAGGCCTGTATCATGGCGCCATGGAGCAGCAGGACAGGGAACGGGCCGTCGCCATGCTCAATAACGGCAGCATTACCGTCCTTGTAGCCACCGACCTTGCCTCACGCGGGCTGGATATCGACAAGGTGGAGCACATCATCCACTACCACTTGCCGGTAAACGAACAAGCTTACACGCATCGCAACGGACGCACTGCCCGTGTGGATGCCGAAGGCAATGCCTACGTTATCACCGCGCCCGACGAATCGTTGCCCGAGTGGATACAAATAGATAGCCGATTTGACCTGCAGCCGATGGCCAAACCCGCCCAAGCCCTGATGGCTACGCTCTACTTCCAGGCCGGCAAGAAAGAGAAACTGTCGCGAGGAGACATTTTGGGCTTTATTGCAGCCAACAGCGATATCGACGGCAGTAAAATAGGCCGCATCGATGTGCGAGACCATTACGCCCTTGCTGCCATTCCCCGCAAAAAGGCACCGGAAATTATGAAACGCCTTCAGTCGGCAAAGATAAAAGGCAAAAAAGTGAGAATATCTATTCTTAATAATACCTAGATTAGATAATAATCCTTAAGTATTTACGTTCTATTATAAATAAGATTTCACACCTTAAACTTTAGCTAAAGCAAAACTATGAAACCTGAAGAAAGGAAACGCGACCTTTATTTCTTGAAGCTGCTTTCCCGCAGTTTCCCCAATGTGGCAACCGCCAGTACCGAGATCATTAACCTCGAGGCAATTCTGAACCTGCCCAAAGGTACCGAACACTTCCTGGCAGACCTCCATGGCGAGTACCTGGCATTCCAACATGTGCTGCGCAACGCCAGCGGTACCATCAAGCGCAAGGTGGGTGAGATTTTCAACGACTCCCTCGGCTCAAAGGAACAGAAGGACTTGTGTACCCTCATCTACTATCCTGCCGATAAGCTGGAACGTGTCAAAGATAAACTGACCGATGAAGATGACTTGCACGACTGGTACTTCATCACCATCAACAGGCTGGTGAAGGTGTGTCGTAACGTATCGTCAAAATACAGCCGTTCTAAAGTTCATAAGGCGTTGCCCAGCGACTTCTCCTATATCATTCAGGAGTTGCTGCATGAGCGCAGCAGTGATCCCAACAAGCAGGCCTATGTTGACGTGATTGTCAAGACTATCATCTCGACTCATCGTGCCGAGGACTTTATCATAGCCATGTGCAACCTCATTCAGCAACTCACCATCGATGTGCTACATATCCTTGGTGACGTGTATGACCGCGGTCCAAGCCCCGATAAGATTATGGATATCCTGTGCGGATTCCACAATTTTGATATCCAGTGGGGTAACCACGACATCCTGTGGATGGGAGCAGCTGCCGGCAACGACTGCAGCATCGCCAATGTGCTGCGCATCGCCCTGCGCTATGGCAACCATGGTGTGCTTGAGGACGGTTACGGCATCAACTTGTTGCCGTTGGCAACCTTTGCGATGGACACCTATCAGGATGACCCGTGTGAGCGCTTCCTACCCAAGGATGGCAGCGCCAAGGATCCCGAACGGGCCCGTACGGCACAGCTGGTAGCACAGATGCACAAGGCCATCAGCATCATCCAGTTCAAACTTGAGGCCGAAGCCATCAAGCGTCGTCCTGAGTTTGAGATGAAGGACCGCCTGTTGCTCGACAAGATGAACCTCAAGAAAGGCACCATAAAAATCAAGGGCAAAGAATATGAATTGCTCGACACCAACTTCCCGACGGTTGACCCGAAGCATCCCTATAAGTTGACTCCCGAGGAGGAATCTATCGTCAACAAGCTCCATCAGTCGTTCACTGAGAGTGAGAAGCTGCGCAAGCACATGGAGTGCATGTTCCGTAACGGCTGCCTTTTCACCATCGCCAATGGCAACCTCCTGTATCACGCCTCAATTCCATTAAATGATGACGGCACACTTAAGGACGTGGTCATCTGCGGAGAGAAATATCATGGCAAGGCATTGCTGAAGCGTGCAGGCAACCTCATCCGTACCGCTTATTTCGGAACCAAAGAAGACAAAGAGAAACCCTTTGCACTCGATTACCTGTGGTACCTGTGGTGCGGTAAGGATTCGCCCGCTTTTGACAAGAGCAAGATGGCGACCTTTGAACGCTACTTCATTGCCGACAAGGAGACGCATAAGGAAATCAAGGGTGCCTATTACACCATGCGTGACAATCCCGAAGTTGTGGATATGATTCTCGACGAGTTCGGTGTAGAGGGTGAGCATCGCCACATCATCAATGGCCATGTGCCTGTCAAGACCATCAAGGGCGAAAATCCCATCAAGGCAGGCGGTAAACTCATGGTGATTGACGGCGGCTTCTCAAAGGCCTACCAGCCCGAAACAGGTATCGCCGGTTACACTCTTGTTTATCACTCGCGTGGCTTCGAGCTCGTTCAACATGAGCCGTTCTCGTCTAAAGAGGATGCCGTTAATTTGGGAACAGACATCAAATCGACGCGCAGCCTGGTAGAGTTGACCAATCACCGCATGCATGTAAAAGATACCGACATAGGTACTGAGCTGAAGTCACAGATTGAAGACCTCAAGGAACTGCTTGAAGCCTATCGTTCAGGTGACCTCAAGGAGCGCAACCTGAGGCCCATCACCAACAAACGGTAATATCACATTTTTGAAATATCTTAAAACTCCCCTTTTTCCGAAGAGGGGAGTTTTTATTGGATTGATACTGATTTATATGCCGCCATCGGTTGAAGTATGGGAAAAAAATAGTAATTTTGCATCTTCTATATTAACGAATAGACATCATTATTTCAAATGAAGACAATACGCAACTTCTGCATCGTGGCCCACATCGACCATGGCAAGAGCACGCTCGCTGACCGTCTGCTCGAATACACCAATACCGTTGCCGGCAAGGACATGCAGGCACAGGTGCTCGACGACATGGAGCTGGAGCGCGAACGCGGCATCACCATCAAGAGCCACGCCATCCAGATGGACTACCAGAAGGACGGTACAAAATACACGCTCAACCTGATTGACACTCCGGGACACGTGGACTTCTCCTATGAGGTGTCACGCTCGATAGCTGCCTGTGAGGGTGCCTTGTTGGTAGTGGATGCCACACAGGGTGTGCAGGCACAGACCATCTCCAACTTGTATATGGCCATCGATAATGGCTTGGAGATCATTCCCGTCATTAACAAGATTGACATGGACAGTGCTCACCCCGACGAGGTGGAGGACGAAATCGTCGAGCTGTTGGGATGTGACCCAAGCGAAATCATCCGTTGTAGCGCACGCACTGGTGAGGGTGTGCCCGCCATCCTCGATGCCATTGTTGACCGCATCCCGGCCCCTGAAGGTGACCCAGACGCTCCCTTGCAGGCACTGATTTTTGACTCGGTGTTCAACTCGTTCCGTGGCATTATCGTTTATTTCAAGATATTGAACGGCTCCATCGCCAAGGGCGACTTCGTGAAGTTTGTCAATACCCAAAAGGAATACAACATTGATGAATTAGGTGTACTAAAATTGCGTCAACAGCCCTGCGACCGCCTTTCGACAGGCAATGTGGGCTATATCATCTCGGGTATCAAAAACTCCGTTGAGGTGAGGGTGGGTGACACCATCACCCATGTGCAGCGGCCGTGTGAGAAAGCCATCGAGGGATTCCAGGAGGTGAAGCCCATGGTGTTTGCCGGTGTTTATCCTATCGACCCCGAGGACTTTGAAAACCTGCGCACCTCGCTTGAGAAACTGCAACTCAACGACGCTGCCTTAACGTTCACGCCCGAGTCATCTGTGGCCCTGGGATTCGGCTTCCGTTGCGGCTTTCTGGGCCTGTTGCACATGGAGATTGTGCAGGAGCGCCTGAGCCGCGAGTTCAATATGGAGGTCATCACCACTGTTCCCAACGTTTCTTATAAGGTATATGACAAGAAGGGTGTCATGACCGAGGTACACAATCCCGCCGGTTTGCCTGATATCGCTGTTATCGAGCATATCGAGGAACCTTACATCCGCGCCTCGATCATCACGCAAAGCGAGTTTATGGGACCCATCATCACGTTGTGCTTGTCCAAGCGCGGTGAACTGGTGAAACAGGAATACATCTCGGGCAACCGCATGGAGCTGACATTCGACATCCCCCTGGGTGAGATTGTGATTGACTTCTATGACAAACTCAAGAGCATCAGCAAGGGCTATGCATCGTTTGACTATTACATCAATGGTTACCGCGAGTCCAAACTGATTAAAATGGATATCCTGCTCAACGGACAGCCCGTTGACGCCTTGAGTACCTTGACGCATGTTGACAATGCCGTATCGTTGGGACGTCGCATGTGCGAAAAGCTCAAGGAACTCATTCCGCGTCAGCAGTATGACATCGCCATTCAAGCTGCCATCGGCGCCAAGATCATTGCCCGTGAGACGGTGAAGCAGGTGCGCAAGGATGTGACCGCCAAGTGTTACGGTGGTGACGTCAGCCGCAAGCGAAAGTTGCTTGAGAAGCAGAAGGCTGGTAAAAAGCGCATGAAGCAGATAGGCACAGTGCAAGTTCCGCAAAAGGCATTCCTCGCTGTCCTCAAGCTTGATTAACCCCTGAATTGCAGTAACGAACGTGATGAACGACGAGCTGCAACATATCGATCTTGACAACCCTGAGTTCCAGGATGCTTGGGACGTGATACGCAAGACTCACCGGTCGGTATTCCTGACGGGAAAAGCCGGTACCGGGAAAAGCACGTTCCTGCGCTACATCTGTGACAACACCGAGAAAAAATATGTCGTCTTGGCACCCACAGGCATTGCTGCCGTGAACGTGGGTGGACAGACGCTGCACTCGTTCTTCAAAATCCCTTTTAAGCCTCTATTACCTGATGACCCCGACATCTCCAACATCAACAGGTTGCGCAAGATGTTGCGGTACACAAAGGAGAAAGTGAAACTCATCCGTGAGCTGGACCTCATCATCATTGACGAGATTTCGATGGTGAGGGCCGACATCATCGACTTTGTAGATAGGGTATTGCGGGTGTATTCAGGCAATATGCGGGAGCCGTTTGGCGGCAAACAGCTGTTGTTGGTGGGTGACATCTTCCAGCTCGAGCCTGTTGTGACACAGGACATGCGCGACATCCTCAGGCGGTATTATAAGAATTTCTTCTTTTTCAATGCACGGGCTTTCGCCCAGATCAATCTGGTTGCAATAGAACTGCGCAAGATTTACCGTCAAAGCGACAACGAGTTCATCTCGCTGCTGGACCGTGTGAGAGTCAACCGCGCTACAAGGGCCGATATCGCGCATCTGAACCAGCGCTACAATCCCAACTATCAGGAAGTCAACGACAGCAACATGGCTGTCACACTTGCTACGCGCCGCGATACCGTTGACTCCATCAACGACGAGCACATGCAGGCGTTGAAGACACCTGAATGTGTTTATGAAGGAATTATCGATAGAGATTTCCCTGAAAGTAGCCTTCCCACGGCAAAGAACTTGGTACTGAAGGTAGAGGCTCAGGTCATCTTTATCCGCAACGACAAAGAGGGGCGATGGTACAACGGAACCATTGGCAAAGTCACCCGCCTGGAGGATGCGCGCGTGTTTGTCACGCTCGAGAATGGTGAGGAGATGGCCGTGTTCCCCGAAATTTGGGAAAACATGCAGTACACCTATAACGAAAAGGAGAAAAAGGTGGAAGAGAAAGTCCTGGGTACTTTCATGCAGATTCCCATCAAACCGGCATGGGCGCTCACTGTGCACAAGAGTCAAGGACTCACTTTCAACCATGTGGTACTTGACTTTGTGGGAGGCGCCTTCACAGGAGGACAGACATATGTGGCATTGTCAAGGTGCGTCTCATTAGATGGAATCACCCTGCTAAAGCCCTTAAGCGAACGCGACATCATTGTGAGTTTGGCTGTTGTGGACTTCAGCCGACAGTTCAACAACCGCCAAATTATCAATGAGGCGATGGAACAAGAACGCGCTAACATACTGTACCGCAGGGCCGTTCATGCCTTCGACAACAATGAGTTTGCCGAGTGCGTCAACTGCTTTGCCGAAGCCATGAAGATTAAGGATAATCTTCAGAATGAAGCGGTCAAGCGGTTGATTTCCAGAAAATTAAACAAATTTGAACGCCAACTGCGCACCATTAAGCGACTTGAGCAAGTCATTGACAGTCAGCAGAAAATGCTTCGTGAATTGGCTCTTGAGTATTGCTCAATGGGCGATCAGGCGCTTGCAATGGACGAGAGTGGGGTAGTGCGAGAGGGTAGTGTAGGCTATGGAAAACGCCTTGACGATATCTCTATAAAGGCTGCCCTCGGCAACTATAACAAGGCATTGCGCATTGTCCCTGATTGCATCGAAGCTATGATCGGGAAAGCGCGGTTGATGCTGACCTTGGACCAGCCGGATCAAGCCGAGGAAGATATTCAAAAGGTATTGGCGATTGACAAGAATTGCTATGTAGCGCACATGATTTTGGGTGAATTGCGTGAACAGCAGCGAGACATCCCCGAAGCCATCAAAGCATACAAGAAGGCTGCCCGTGACGACAAGAAGCGCCCTGAGCCGCATGATCGTTTACAGGCCATATACGAGAAAGTCGGGCTTGAAGACCTGGCCGAAGAAGAGCAAGAAATCGCTGACCGCCTGCGCAAAGCGCTCTATAAGTCATCAGCAAAGAGAAAAAAGAAATAATTAATTATTAAATGATAGAACAATGAAAAAGATTCTTATTTGTTTAACGAGTTCCATTCTGGTATTGGGACTCTTCACGGGGTGTAAAGACAAGTCTGACGCTGCTAAACCAGTAAAAGGCACAATCGAGGAGGCCTTTGGGGCAGACAGCATTCCACAATTTGTGAAGGATTCGTTCAATAAAACGAGTGGTACAAACGACGGATTTGAAGTCATCTTGGATGATAAAGAGAATAATGTGAGCGTCTTAGGCTTGATGACATGCACCGACGGGCAGTCAGCTCAAGGATACGGGGTAAAGGTCATGAAAGGAAATCAAGAAACAATGCTTGAGATTCGTCATGGCAACGAGCCCAAAGCTTATTACGATGCCTCTAATGGCAACCTGTGGTTTACTGGAGCTGTGATGGAAGGAACCGGAACGCTTGTTGAGCGTCCTTATCTCATCAACTTTGAGGAGAACGGGAACGCAAACATCGTTACGAGCATCGACCCCTATGACATGCAGCAGGAATTATGCAAGAGACTCTCTTACTCGATTGAAGGACAGGACATTACTATACTTGTTGACGGTAAACCGCTCTATACAGTCACCAATCACGTAGAGGATATGGGTGATTTCTTCGATGACGCAATCTGGATAGGTGAGCAAATAGAATACGTCGTTGATAAAGACTTAACTGTTAATGTTATGCCTGGTATTAACTTCGTGACGGGAAAGGTGTTAATTTATGATGACATGTTGCCAATCATCGCTAAGGTAATTTTGAATCCTGACGGGACATTCACCTTGAGCGACTTTAATTATATTAAATAAGAATAATCACTATTTCTCGATATTTTCACAAATTTAATATGGGGGAGTACCTCATATTAAATTTGACATTGTTTATTTTACATAATAACAATTTCATAACAAATGGGGATTTTTCCACGTATTATTAAAGGATTGCATTTCACAATATGAATTAGACTCTGATATAGACATTTAAAACACAAGAACGGCGAAATCCGTTGAGGAATTTCCTATAACGATGCAAGATTCATTTGAAAATCAAAATCTCAGGCGGTTAAGCAATCAGAAAAATCACCTGGAATCTCATCTGCTGGAGTTTTGTACACACATTCATAGATCATTTCATTATTACTTTAAAAACAATGAGTCAAATTTAAGAGACATTATTGCAACATATAATCCGAGAGGATTGATTATGAGTTGCTATCAACATATTAATTAAAGAGAAAATCCAAATCATTTAACGTTAACCGAAGCCGTTTGAACGTAATCAACTCTAAAAGACAGTTTTATTCCTCAAATTTACAAATTCAAATGAACATTATTAATTGTTATTCAGTAGTTTAATACATTATATATAAAGTGATTATTCAGCAAAATTGACAGTGATTTCACTCATATTATGCTTCAAGAACCGTTTCTCAGGCAAAAACATCATAATATCGACAAAAATTTGACAGAAATATCTTTGTTAAATGCTTATTATTCAAATATTTAACAACAATATTTTAAAGTAAATATTTATTTTGCTAATTTTTTGCAATCCCCTACCCTGATTTATCTGAAAAACAATAATTTTCTGCTACAAACCGATAGTTTTAGCCTGTTATAGCTACCATATTTTCAGTAATTTTTGTAATTTTGCCGAAACATGATATTGTTGCCTTAGTAACTTTTATTTGATATATCAATCACCCATTATCTATATGCTAAAAACATTGCTCAAACAAGTCAAGCAGTACAAAACGGCATCGCTGTTGACGCCCGTTTTCATCATGCTTGAAGTTGTGCTTGACGTGCTCATACCTTATGTGACTGCCAAGCTCATTGATAACGGCATCAGCGCCGGTCACATGCCAAGCGTCTATAAATACGGGCTGATAATGCTCGTGATGGCGTTCCTGAGTATGATGGCAGCCATCATGGCGGGCAAATATGCGTCCTATGCCTCGTCGGGTTTTGCCTGCAACCTGCGTGATGCCATGTATAAGAACATCCAGCGGTTTGCCTTCAGTGACATCGACAAGTACAGCACTTCAGGTTTGGTTACTCGCATGACCACCGATGTAACCAACCTACAAAATGCTTACCAGCAAATTATTAGGACGTCTGTGCGTGCACCCTTTAACTTGCTCTCAAGTATCGTGATGTGTTTTGTCATCAGTCCGCAACTGAGCTTGATCTTCATCATTGCTAGTGTGGTTCTCGGTGTGATACTTGCTCTTATTATAAGTAAGGTATCTAAGATGTTTGCTCTTGTATTCAAGCAGTATGACGTGTTAAACGCTGTGGTACAGGAGAATGTGTCAGGTATTCGTGTTGTCAAGGCCTTTGTACGTGAGGACTATGAGAACAGCAAGTTCTGGAAGGCTACCAAAAGGTTGTATGACCTCAATGTCAAGGCCGAGAGTCTGATGGCACTTAACGGCCCCGTGATGAATATGGTGGTCTATGGCTGCATCATCGCCATCTCGTGGTTTGGTGCACAGTTCGTTGTGAGCGGCAACCTGACTACCGGACAGTTGACTTCGCTGTTCACCTATGTAATGACCATCCTGTCCTCGCTGATGATGCTGAGCATGATCTTTGTGACGATTACCCAGAGTCTTGCCAGTGGTCAGCGTGTGGCACAAGTCATCAATGAAGAGCCCGACATCGACAATCCCGAAGATGCCGACACGGTTATCCCTGACGGACGCATTGACTTCAACAAGGTTTATTTCGCTTACAAAGGCGGCAGCGGTGAGTATGCGCTAAACAATATCGATCTGCACATCAACAGCGGCGAGTCCATCGGCGTGATTGGTGGTACCGGTAGCGGCAAATCGTCGCTTATCAACCTGGTGAGCCGCCTGTATGACGTGTCAAGAGGCAGTGTGATGGTCGGCGGTAAGGATGTGCGCACTTATGATCTGGAGACCTTACGAAATAATGTCGCTGTGGTTCTTCAGAAAAACGTACTGTTCTCGGGCACTATTCTCGACAACTTGCGCTGGGGTGACGAGAACGCCACACTGGAACAGTGTCGCGAAGCATGTCGCGTGGCCTGTGCCGATGAGTTCATCAGTGAGATGCCCGACGGCTACGAGACACGCATAGAGCAAGGCGGCACCAATGTGTCGGGCGGCCAGAAGCAACGTCTATGCATCGCCCGAGCCCTATTGAAGAAACCCAAGGTGATGGTGCTGGATGACAGCACCAGTGCGTGTGACAACGCCACCGATGCCCGCATTCGAGCAGCCCTGCGTGACAGCCTGCCCGAGATGACCAAACTCATCATCGCTCAGCGCATCAGCAGCATCAAGGACTGTGACCGCATTCTCGTGCTTGATAACGGAAAGGTGGTAGGTTTTGACAACCACTCCAACCTGCTCAACACCTGCAAGATATATCAAGAGATATGTGCCATCCAGGAAGAGGCTGGCGGTGATTTTGACAAACCCCAAAACAACAGAAAGGAGGCCCAATCATGAGAATGCCAGGAGGACCCGGAGGAGGACCCGGACGTCATATCGTTGCAGATACTACCGGCGTGAACAAGCGCAGCACATTACTGAGGCTTTTCGGCATAGTGATGAAGAACTACAAGTTCTCATTTCTTGCGGTGGCGGCGTGCATCGTGGTGACAGCATGCACAACCCTTGCCTCTACCCTATTCACCCGCACCCTTATCGATGACTATATCACACCGTTGATGGGCCAGGCGCATCCCGATTACGGGCCGCTGGGCCAGACGCTGATTAAGCTGGGTATTGTGCTCGTCTTCGGCGCCCTGTGCTCCTATCTGCACAGCCGACTGATGATCAACGTCAGTCAAGGCACGATGCTTAAGCTGCGTCTCAAGACCTTTGAGCACATGGAGTCGCTGCCTATCAAGTATTTCGACACCCATTCACATGGTGATGTAATGTCTACCTACACCAACGACGTGGACACCCTGCGCCAGATGATTTCAGGCAGCTTACCTCAGGCATTCAACTCTCTCATCACATTGAGCATCACCTTTGCCAGCATGATTGTGATGAGTGTGCCCATGACAATCCTGTCCATCTTCATGGCGCTCTTGATGGCATGGTCTACGACCTACCTGGGCAAGCGCTCGCGCAAGCACTTCCGCGTACAACAGCAAAAACTCGCCGAGGTCAACGGCTTCATCGAGGAGATGATGACTGGCCAAAAGGTCGTCAAAGTATTCTGCCATGAGGATAAGGCCGTCGAGCAGTTCGAGGTCATCAACGAGGAACTGCGCAGCAACACCTACGATGCCAACCGCATCGGTAACATTGTCATGCCTGTC
Organism: Muribaculaceae bacterium; assembly: GCA_017427945.1. Lineage (GTDB taxonomy): Bacteria > Bacteroidota > Bacteroidia > Bacteroidales > Muribaculaceae > Sodaliphilus. The sequence goes on from JAFRRT010000012.1 coordinate 19,051, forward strand.
AACGGCAACTTGGGGCACTTGAGTTATGTGCTCATGGGTGTGTTGGGCGCTGCGCTTATCATCAGTGGACACAGCGGCATGACTCTAGGTACGCTGGTTGCCTTCCTCACGCTCAACAAAAGTTTCGCACGTCCCATCGCCAGCATCAGTCAACAAATCAACAGTGTGCTCAATGCATCGGTGGGTGCCGACCGCATCTTCAAACTCAACGATGAGCTCCCCGAGGCCGACCATGGCAACATCACCCTGGTCAATGCCGGGCATGACGGCAGCGGCCGACTGGTGCCCTGCAAACCCCGCACAGGCACTTGGGCATGGAAGATTCCGCAGACCGACGGCACTTACCAGTATCGCCAGGTCAACGGTGGCGTGAAGTTCAACAATGTGGACTTCGGCTACAACGAGGAGAAGCAGGTGCTGTTTGACATTGATATCGATGCCATGCCCGACCAAAAGATCGCTTTTGTGGGCGGCACCGGAGCCGGAAAGACCACGATCACCAACCTCATCAACCGTTTCTATGACATCCAAGACGGCAAAATCCTTTATGACGGCATCAGCATCAATGACATCCGTAAGCGTGACTTGCGTCACAGTCTGGGAATGGTGCTGCAGGAGACGCACCTGTTCACTGGCACTGTCATGGATAACATACGCTACGGCCGCCTTGATGCCACCGATCAGGACTGCATCGAGGCCGCTAAACTCGTCAATGCCGATGGCTTCATCAGGCGCTTGAGCAACGGTTATCAGACCGTGCTGAATGCTGATGGTGGTAATTTGAGCCAAGGTGAGCGCCAGTTGCTTGCCATCGCCCGTGCCGCAGTCGCCGACCCGCCCGTGCTCATCCTTGATGAGGCTACCAGCAGTATCGATACCCGCACCGAGAAACTTGTGCAGCAAGGTATGGACTCGCTGATGCAGGGACGCACCACCTTTGTCATCGCACACCGCCTGTCCACCGTGCGTAACAGCGACTGCATTATTGTGCTGGAGCGAGGCCGCATCATCGAATACGGCACTCACGACGAACTCCTCGCTGCCAAGGGCAAGTACTACCAGCTCTACACCGGTGGCGAAATCACCTCCTGATCAAGGTTTTATAAGTGTATTTTTACATTACAATCCGTTAACTATCTAATTATATGTTCGAGAATATTTATAGTGATATCATCAGTCCCGACGTCAACCTTGTGGGGGCGATCGTTAAGCTGTTGCTGAGTATGGCGCTGGGTGCCGTCATTGGCATGGAACGTCGCCGCAAGGGCCAGATTGCAGGACTGCGCACGTTTGCGCTCATTTCGATGGGCGCCACGCTGGCCATGCTAATCTCCATTTACATCCCTCAGGAGTACTTAGGTCTCAAGAACGGTGACCCGGGGCGCATTGCTGCCCAAGTGGTGAGTGGCGTGGGTTTCCTGGGTGCAGGTGCGATTATCCAGATGAAGGCCTCGGTGCGAGGCCTGACGACTGCTGCAGGCATCTGGATGACGGCGTGCATCGGCCTTGCCGTAGGCGCGGGAATGTATATGATATCCATCATAGCCACATTGCTGATTATCTTCATCTTAGTGAATATTGAGCGTATCGAACAGCGTCACAATTTCCTGTGGGAGTCCAAGATTATTCGTGTGAAGGTCCATGAGATTATTGATGACATCCAGCCCTTGAGGGACATTCTCCTCACCAACGATGTCCACATCAGCGATGAGTTCATGAAATATGACTATGTAGAACAATTGACCATCGTCAACTTCATGGTGCGCAGCAAGAGCAACGTCAACGTGCCTGCCATGTTCAGCGAGATAAAGGAAAAGAGCAATGCGGCCTCAATCACTATCACCAATGAAATGAATATGTAGGCCAATTAGACTTTAGACTTATAAGGTGGAAGGACTGGATATCAATAGCCTGATCAGTGACTTGGCGTTCATCCTCATATTGGGGGCCATCGCTACAGTCGTTTTCAAGATGCTCAAGCAACCTGTTGTGCTGGGCTATATCGTGGCAGGCTTTCTTGCCAGTCCTCACTTCACCTTGCTCCCCTCGATTGCTAGTGAGGCCAACATCGAGTTCTGGGCGCAAATCGGTATCATCGTGCTATTGTTCTCGTTGGGACTGGAATTCAGCTTCAAGAAACTGGTTGACGTGGGCGGGTCGGCGATTGTCACCGCACTCATCATCGTCCTGGGTATGATGAGCCTGGGCTTTGTCGTGGGCAAGTATCTGGGTTATGGCATGGTCAACAGCATCTTTCTGGGCGGCATGATATCGATGTCTTCAACAACCATCATCATCAAGGCCCTGACCGACCTGAACATGCGACAACGGCGCTTTGTCCCGATGACATTCGCCGTGCTCATTGTCGAAGACCTGTTCGCTGTTGTGATGATGGTGATTCTTTCATCTATCGCGTTGAACAACAGCGTGAAAGGCGAGGAGATGATTGGGAGCATCCTCAAGCTGTCGTTCTTCCTCATTATGTGGTTCACTGTGGGCATCTTTATCATTCCCACGCTGTTCAAGCGTTTCAAACGTTACATCAGCGATGAGCAGATGCTGATAATCGCCATGGGTTTGTGCTTTGCCATGGTGCTGTTCTCAATCAATTCAGGCTTCTCGGCGGCATTGGGAGCCTTTGTTATGGGTTCCATATTGGCTGGAACCATCGAAGCCGAGCGCATCGAACGGCTCATTTCTCCTGTCAAGGACCTGTTTGGTGCCGTGTTCTTCATCTCGGTTGGTATGATGGTCGATCCCGCGGTAATGACGCAACACTGGAGTGTCATCGCTCTGCTGGCAGTTGTGGTTATTGTGGGCATGATTGTGTTTGGCACGTTCGGCATGCTTGCTACCGGTCAGCCACTCAAATTGGCCTTGGAGTCGGGCTTCTCGCTCACGCAGATCGGCGAGTTCTCTTTCATCATCGCCACGCTGGGAACCAGTCTGGGCGTGCTCGACAAGAGCATCTACCCCATCATCGTAGCCGTTTCGGTAGTGACTACATTCACCACACCATTCTTTATCAAGCAAGCCGAACCATGTTACAACGCCCTTTACAAAATCTTGCCCAAGAGTTGGACACGCCTGCTCAATGGCTATAGCCATGATGCCAGCGAGAGTGAGTCCAGCGAAATTTCCACCCTTTGGAAATCCATTATCAAGCGCTATGTGGTGCGGGTCATCATCTACTCGGTTGTGATCATTGCCTTGATAGTGATGTGCCGCACATTCCTCATGCCTTACGTTCTCAAGTGGCTGGGAAGCGGCGGTTGGGCCCGGTTGGCATGTGTTGTACTGTCGCTGGCCATCGTTGGCCCCCTTATTGTGTCGATTATCGCGCCCTCAATCAAGCGCAGCGAGCATGAGCGCCTTATCGAGAGTTCCGGCACCGTCTCTTATGTCCCCTTTGTCATCATGATCATCATCAGTCTGGTGCTCTCTACCGGATATGTGGCATTCTTGCTGCAAGGGGTCTATCACAGTGCAGCAGCAGTGATTGCGTCTGTCCTGATTGTCGCTGTGGGATTGTTTGCCATAGCATTGCTGCCCAATCCCCTACGCCGCAAAATCAATAACATCGAGAAACGCTTCATCAGCAATATCAACGAGCGTGAGAACCGCCGCACAGGTCACGAGAACAATCTGGTGAGCGACCTGCATCTGGCCTATATGAACGTGGGCCATGACTGTCCGTTTATTGGCGATAAACTGTGCGACCTTGACTTGCGCACGCGCTATGGTGTCAACCTAGTAAACATTCAGCGTGCCGGCAAGTCACATCCTGTTCCCTCGGGTGACATGAGAATCTTCCCCGGTGATGTGTTGGGCGTTATTGGCACCGAGGAGCAGATTCAGCGCATGCTGCCGTTGGTAGAGGCACAGCACGACCGTGGACAATCACAGACACAAGAGGTGAAATTCATCCACTTTACCATCGGCAAGAACTCACCGATTGTGGGCGTGGCGTTGGAGAACACCAGGCTGCGCGAGGACTATGGTGCACTGCTGGTTGCAGTACAACGAGGTGAGGAAGAATATATCTCCCCCACCCCTGACCTGGTTTTCAAGTCAGGAGACATCCTGTGGATTGTGGGCGATCCCAAACTCTTGTCATCTCTTAAATAGGCTTTAGGTTTTAGGCTTTAGGTAATAACACACTCTTGCAACACGCATTGTGCTTTCGTGTCTATGCGTGTTTTTATCACGCTCGCTCAGCTCGCGGAAAATTAAACAAAATTATATATTTAATTATTTTTATAAATTTGAATAATTTCCCGAAACTTGGGGGGGTCTAAAAGGCGAGGGGGCGACCATGTGCGTCAGCCTATATAAATCTTTTCCCATCCTGGATTATTACCGCCTATAGGCGGGAAAACTTGTGCAAGCTGAAGGCCATGAAGTTTACTTCAATGGCTGAGGCGCCGCCATGTTTCGGGAAATTAAAACAAATTCTATTTTAAAATTTTTATAATTAATTCTGTTTAATTTCCCGTGCGATAGCACGGCCACATGTTCCAGGCGACGGATGCGGATGCCCATTCCTCACTCCTTATGCGGCCAGGCCAAGGCCAGGCCCTACACACCTAACACCTAAAGCCTAAAGCCTAATAAAAAAGCAGAGGATGCCTGCGCTTAGTTGCACAGACATCCTCGTTAGGTCGATTGGCAGATTAGAGAGACTCTAATCTGTCACAATGTGATTACCACTCGTGGCTCAACAGGTAGTCGATCAGAGCGGTTACGTCAGCGATGGTTACGTTCTCATCGAGGTTGCAGTCAGCATTAGCAACGCTGATGCCGGTAGGATCGTGGCTCAACAGGTAGTCGATCAGAGCGGTAACGTCAGCGATGGTTACATCGCCACTCAGGTTCACGTCACCACGCAGGCCAGCAGGAGTTACCGGCTCGATGATGAGACGCATAGCCTCGAGGTCGAGAGTCATGTTGTACTCACCAGCGGGGATACGGATAGCATGATATGCATCCCAAGTCAGTGAGATGAAGTCCTCTTCGCCAGTGTACCAGTAGTCGGTACCCTCATCGGCGATAGCACCGAAGCGGAACTGCTCAATGTAAGCCCAACCACCATCGTCGTTGTTCTCGGCGAGCTCGGTGGTGAAGCCGAAGTAGTTGTTCTCTGCGTTGAAGGTGTAGTTCAGCGTGTAGATGTTGTTCTCAGCGTCATAGGTGAACTTGGTACCCTGAGTGCAATCCCAAGGCTGGTCGTCGCCGCCCAGCATGTAAACATCCCTCAGTTCAGCCAAAGTGGTGAACTCAACGATATCGCACCAGTCAGTTGCTTGATCAGCATTGTAACCCTGTACCTGTACCTCATACTTGGTCTCGGGAGTCAGGCCCTCGATGTTGAAGTAGTCATCGGTAATGTTATACTCATAGTTCCAAGCGGCGGGCTGGATAATCTCAGCATTGGGATCGCCAATGAAGACGTCATCAATGTAAACTGACCACTGGTCGTAGGTGCTGTAGTTACGGAAGACGATGCAGCCCTCAGCGCCTTCAAATACACTCAGGTCAACAGTGTAAACAGTATGGGTGGTCGTGGTAATCAGAGAATCCTCGAAGAGCTGATACAAATCCTCACCTACCATAGCATAAACCTGAACAACTTCAGGATAACTTGCTGAGCGACCCCACATGGTGAAGTGGAGTTCACCCTTCAAGGGCACATCAGGCGTACCAATCCAGTTGTCGGGCGAGCATGCGCCACTGCTGGTATAAGAACCTGAGATGAGGCAAGCATCGGTTTCTGCATCATCGGTATAAGCCAAGCCCCAACCTTGACCGTCACCATCCATGTCATAGGTCCACCAGCCTTCAAGATCCTCATCAAGATTAGCAACGAGGAAGTTCCACTCATGAGGATTGCCTGACAGGTCGGTCCAGGGACGCCAGCGCAGGTTCCAACCTGTAGCATTGGCATCGGCTTCCCAATCTACATAAGCAGAGGTGGCAGCAGGAGTAACTGCAATCTCAGGAACTACGGGAGCCGTGGGATCGTCGATCACCACGTCAACTACATCGTGACCATCGCTGCCCAGAGTGACGGTGAAAGTGTATGAGCAACGGCTCTTGAACACGTAGTCATCAGCACGGCCACCTACGTTACCAGCATCATTTGCAATCCAGATCCTGTCACTAGGAGTCGGGTTGGTGATACACCAGTCATAGGTGCCAGCGGGAATCAAAATAGAAATGCTGTTGTTAATGACGATGTTCTCGGTGGTCATGCTTCCATCAGCATTCTCAGGAATCTTGTACTCGAACTCGGCATAAACAGAAGCGTCGGCATCACCACTTGAGGTCAAACCACCAGTTTCAGGAATAGTCGTGCCGTAAGCGGTAGCATCGGCATCAAGCAGCATCTGATAGCCAGTGCCATCTTCCCATACGTCGCCAGCGGTGAGGGTTACCTGGGCATAGCCTTCGGGCACATCGGCACGAGTAGCACGGAGCACACCGGTGTAAGGAGTTCCCACAATGCCGGGAGCGGCTTTGCGAACAACCTGCTCCATCTTAGCCTTGGGGCTGTCAGAAATCTTCTTCTGAACATGAGATTTTGTAATCCCTGCACTGGCAGATAATACTGCCACGCTCATGAGTAAAAACAAAAATTTCTTCATAAATGAATGATTTTAAAAAGTTAATATAAATTGGAATAAAAACAAAAGTTACATAACAAAAATAGGGTTCATTTAAGCATTAAACTGAAAATCAGGGTCAAATACCTTTTTAACAATTTAATGCGCAAATATACTACATTAATTTTAATTAACCATAAAAAAAGTGAGATTTTTTAATTATTTTCAAAAAAAAGTTATTTACAACTGCAAGCGCAATTATATCTACAGTATATTCTAATGAATCAATAATTAGATAACATGCTCAGATGCAGATTAATTGTATATCACCTTTGCGTGGGATGGACTGTAAAAAATGGAGGCACAATTGCTTGCGCCTCCACATGATAAAAAATCTAAATGATAACGATCATTAATTACTGTGATCAAGCAGCATGTCAATCAGTGTGGTAACATCAGCAATGCTGACATTTGTATCACCATTGACATCTGCGCAGATAGGACATGCCGTTTCACTGTTGCCAAGCAGCAAGTCAATCAATGCAGTAACATCAGCAATGCTGACTTTTTCGTCATGGTTAACGTCACCTGGTTGATATCCGTGGCCCTCGCCGGGCAAAGTCACCTCACGAACAACAGAGTTATAGGACAAACCCGTATTCTGTTTTGTCTCCACATAATACTGATAGGTATTGCCAGGAGTCAAGCCCTCTACCGTATAGGTGGCACCGGGGAGATAATATGAGTGACCCCACTCATCAAGAGCAGTGTTGGCTGGAACTACGTTTTGAACAAGAACTTCTTCCTGGGTAGCCTTGTCGATAACATGCAGGAAATAGCCACAACCCTCGCCAATGAAGTTATTGATGATTAATGTGTTCTCGGCGTTGCATGACCAGTCGGCAAGGAATGAGGTTGAAGTCACATTTTTAGCCTCTTGCAGCTGGGGATAAATCTCCATGTAGATGATATCTGAATTAGTGGTCTGTCCACCGTCGGTATAGTTGGTCTGGATACCAATACGCCAGGTAAAGAAGGGCTCTTCACCATCTTCTACCACATTAGTCAAATCAAAGTGGATATCCCAGTATCCGATAGCACCATTAGGCTCTCTACTACTGTAAGGGAATTGAGTGATTGGCTCAGTGACCTGACCTGGGAACAGCTCAGGGGTGAAGGTGAAGATCTGGTCATTGTCGGTATAAATGCTGAAGCTTACCTTTTCGGGATCCAAGATGGTATATTCTTCATCATTATAATACTTCTCAATGGTATAGTCGTCACCAACAAGATTTCCATCCATGTCTTCTGTAATTTCGTAACCAAAGTCAATACCAACAGGAGCTCCGAAATCAATGAATTCTGAAATGTCAGGATTGGCGGGCGTGGGAACTACTGTCTGCGGGAAGACCTCAGTATAGACGATGTTGGAGTAAGTCTTCGTGCCATTTTCATTATATACTGCCTGGATGCCGATTCGCCAGGTGAAGAAGGGATCGAAACCTTCCCAGTTTGTGCGGTAGAAATAGGTGTGATTGCCATTGAAGTCATAGCCGTTTCCGGCATAAATCCAATAGTAAATCTCGGTCATGTCTGAGTACAGATCATTGGTATAGACCGAAGCCTCGAAGGTAAACAACTGGTCATTGTCGGTAAACACACGGAATCCCAGATTCTCTAAATCAGGCAACGCGTTGCCATCGACGTCGGTTGTGGGCAGTGAGTAATTGAGACGGCTTAAGCCATTCTCTGCGTGGCTGTCATACCATGACACATTGGTGGGATCGGCAGGCACCACTGCATAGGCATTTGCTGCTACGGCCAAGCCCATTAACATAAAGAAGAATTTTTTCATATTAAAATAGTTTAAAAGATGAATAAATGTTTTGTTTATATTTCAACTTGCAAATTTATATTAAATTCCTGATAGTGACAACAAAAATGCAGAAAAACATGCATAATGCACACAGATTGATATCAGATTAAAGTGGCACCGAACGCATTGCTTGAAACATGGAACGCTCGCTCTGCTCGCGGAAATCAATCAAATTTATAATTAAATTATAATAAATAATTATGCTTAATTTCTCGCCCGCAGGGCGGTTAAAGTAACTGTGGAGGGCCTTCGTTCAATTAGTGTAATTAGTAGTTTCAAATTAATGCGTCTTCAGTGATTTTGGCAGTCTTGGGGACAAGATAGGCGCTGACCTCATAAAGCATATAGATGGGCAGGAAGACAACCATCAGCGTGAACGGGTCGCCTGTGGGGGTAATGATAGCAGCAAGGACAAGCAATACAATAATAGCGTGACGGCGATAAGTGCGGAAGAAACCGCGATGCAACACGCCTAACGCCCCCAGCAGCCAAGCCAACAAGGGGAGTTCAAAGATGACACCCATGACAAAAATGAGCATCAGAAAGGTGTCCATATAGCTGTCAAGTGAAATCTGGTTGGGCACGAGTTGGCTCACATGGTAATCAGCCAGGAATCGCAGCGTTACCGGGAAAACGACGAAATACCCTACTGCCACCCCGAGGAAAAACATGATGCATCCAATTAAGAATGCCGTCCTAACGCCCTTTCTCTCACGAGGATAAAGGGCGGGGGCTACAAAGGTCCACAACTGGTACAGCACAAAGGGGAACGTCAACACCAGTGCCAGCCAGAACGATGACGACATGTGGATAAAGAACTGTGACGCCAGCTTGATGTTGATGAGCTCGACCTGAAAGCCCTCGGTGGTGAACTGCGGCAACCACGACACCGATGAGGTCATGCGCTCAAACAGGCGGTAGAGCGCAAAGTCTCCGTGACAAGGGGCCAGAATCACCTGGTCGAACAAATATGGCATGACGCAAAAAAGCCCGATGGTGGCCACCACCAGCACCACAACTATGCGGATCAGCACCGCGCGCAAGGCATCGATGTGGTCCCAAAAGGACATTTCCTGCAGCTGGTCTGCCATTTTTTAATCGCCAGTCCCTTGCTTTAAGGCCCTATAATTATTATCGTCCCTAAAGCCTAACACCTAATGTCTAAAACCTTAATCTTTCTTGTCGGGTTTGTCGAGTTCATCAAGGGGCTTTTTGAGCTCGTCTTCAACCTCATTCATGCCCTGCTTGAAGCTCTTGACACCCTTGCCCAGGCCACGCATGAGTTCGGGAATCTTCCTGCCGCCGAAGAGCAACAGAATGATAGCCACGATGACGATAACCTCGCCGGTTCCAAGATTAAAAAGCGCTAAAATACCGTTCAGTGTCATTTTAATTACTTGTTTTAATATTCTTGTAGATGGGCAAAGATAGTCATTTTTTTTAAGTTGTTGAAAAAAAATTGTGCCATGTGGCAAAAATGTAGTACTTTTGGGCATCGAAAACCATTAATGACATTATTACCTGATTGATATGAATACCATTAAGAATTTTGATGAGCTGCTCGCTCATCTCAAAGAGAACAACGTCAAGAAACGTGTTGCTGTAGTTTGGCCCGCCGACGAGAAAACTCCCGCCGCTTGTGCTCAAGCCCTTGAAGCCGGATTCATCGAAGCCATCTTTGTGGGTTGCCAGGACAAGCTCGAAGCCAACGAGACCCTCAAACCCTTTGCCGACAACATCAGTTATGTTGATGCCACCGATGCCGACGACGCTGCCGCCAAGGCTGTCGCCCTCGTGCGTGAAGGTAAGGCCGACGTGTTGATGAAAGGCTTGATCAACACCGACAACCTGCTGCGTGCCGTCCTCAACAAGGAGACCGGCATCCTGCCCAAGGGAAATGTGTTGACCCATGCCGCCGTAGCATCGATTCCCAGCTATCACAAGTTCTTGATTTTCACCGATGCAGCTGTAATTCCCTACCCCAACCGCGAACAGCGTGTCGAGATGGTGAAGTACATGTCGAATGTGGCCCGCAGCTTTGGTATCGAGGAGCCCAAGGTGGCGCTGATTCACTGCACCGAGAAGGTAAACGGCAAGCATTTCCCCTTCACCGAGGATTATCCCGTGATCATCGACATGGCTCGCAACGGAGAGCTGGGCAAGTGCATTGTTGACGGACCGCTCGACGCCAAGTGCGCATGCAGCATGCACGCTATGGAAGCCAAGGGCCTGACATCTCCCCTCATGGGCGACAGTGACGTGCTCATCATGCCCGACATCGAGGCAGGTAACGTATTCTATAAAGCCATTACCCTGTTTGCAGGTGCAAGCACCGCCGGACTGTTGCTGGGTGCCAAGTGCCCCGCCGTGGTTCCCTCGCGTGCCGACAGCGCCCAGTCCAAGTTCTACAGCCTTGCTGTAGCCACCATGGCAGCAGAGTAATTAGGCATTAGGTAATTCTATATCACGTGCATTTAAACGTTTAGACAAAACTATTAACTATTAACTGTTAACTATAAAATGATTATCTTAGTCATTAATCCCGGATCCACATCCACCAAGATGGCTGTCGTTGAAGACGGTGAACCCCGCTTGATTAAAGTCATCAGGCATGCGCCCGAAGAACTCGCTCCGTATGCCAAGATTACCGACCAGTTTGACTTCCGCCGCCAAATGATTGTCGGCGAGCTTGAGAAAGCCGGTATCCCCATTAAATTTGATGCTGTTGTAGCTCGTGGTGGCCTTACCAAGCCGCTTCCCGGTGGCGTTTATGCCGTCGACGAGAACATGATTCAGGCAACTCATGCCAGTGACCACCAGCACGCTTGCGACCTGGGTTGTGTCATCGCCCGCGAGATTGCCAAGGGCCTGGGTTGTCCCTGCTATATCGCTGACCCCGTCGTAACCGATGAGCTGAACGATTATGCCCGCATTTGCGGATTACCCATGTTCCAGCGTCAAAGCATCTGGCATGCCTTGAACCAGCGTGCTATCGCCCGTCGTTATGCCAAGGAGAACAACAAACGCTATGAGGACCTGAACCTCATCGTTGCCCACTTGGGTGGCGGCATCTCGGTGGCAGCCCATGATCATGGCCGTGCTGTTGACGTGAACAACGCCCTGGACGGTGAAGGTCCGTTCTCGCCCGAGCGTGCCGGAAGCCTTCCTGCCCGTGATTTGGTTAATTTGTGCTTTAGCGGAGAATATACCAAAGAAGAAATCGTCAAGATGCTCAGCGGCAAGGGTGGCGTGAATGCACATCTGGGAACTACCGATATGATTGAGGTGGAGAATCGCATCAAAGCCGGTGACGAACATGCCAAGCTCATTATCGACGCCATGATTTATCATGTGGCAAAAGCCATCGCCGAGAAGGGTGCTGTGCTGTGCGGCAAGATTGACGCCATCATCATTACCGGAGGCATCGCCTATTGGAAGTACATTGTCGATGAGCTCAACAAGCGCATTGGCTGGATGGCTCCTGTTGCTGTTTATCCCGGTGAAGATGAAATGTCGGCACTCGCAGCCAATGCCGCTGCTGTGCTGAATGGAGAAATTGAGGTAAAGACGTACTGATTACGCGCGGTCTTATACTGATTAAACGACAACTGGTGCCCCCAATGGAGGTACCAGTTGTTGTTCTATTTTATGTGTCCTGATGTTATCAGGAAATCATCGACAAGACAATCTGTTTGATGTCTTCGCCCAGGCGTTCAGCATCCTGCATGGTGTGGGCCTCGCTGTAGATGCGAATGATGGGCTCGGTATTGCTCTTGCGCAGATGTACCCAACTGTCGGCAAAGTCAATCTTTACACCGTCGATGGTTGACATCTGCTCACCTTGATAACGCTCTTCAACGGCCTTGAGAATGGCGTCAACGTCCATTCCGGGCTGGAGTTCCAGCTTTGTTTTGGCAATGCTGTACTGCGGGTAGGTCTTTTTAAGTTCGCTCACGGTCTTGCCGCTTTTAGCAAGCAAAGAAAGGAACAAGGCCACGCCCACCAGGGCGTCACGGCCATAATGGCTGGCGGGATAGATGACACCGCCATTGCCCTCGCCGCCGATGACGGCACCGGTACGGCGCATCTCGGTAGTGACATTGACCTCACCCACTGCAGCGGCAGTATAAGAGCAACCGTGATTGTTGGTCACATCACGCAGGGCGCGCGATGAGGACAGATTGCTGACGGTAGCACCGGGAGTATGTGACAACACATAATCGGCAACAGCCACAAGTGTGTATTCCTCGACAAAGAATTCGCCGTTTTCCATCACAATGGCCAGACGGTCCACATCGGGGTCCACTACAAAGCCCACATCGGCTTTGCCCTGACGCATGAAGTCACTTATGGCAGTGAGATTCTCAGGAATAGGCTCCGGAGTGTGTCCAAAGTTTCCAGTGGGGTCACAGAACAGTTTCTCCACACGCTTGACGCCCAATGCTTCAAGCAGTTGCGGGATGGCAACGCCACCCACCGAGTTCACTGCATCGACAGCGACGGTAAAGTCGGCTTTACGTATCGCCTCCACATCCACGAGGTCGAGCGACAGCACGTGGTCAATGTGGCGCCTGAGCCAGGTGTAGTTCTTTTGCTCGCGGCCCAGATGGTCAACGTCGGCATATTCAAAGTCCTCGGCTTCGGCCAGTCGCAGCACTTCCTTTCCCTCGGCATCGGTAAGGAATTCACCGTTATGATTGAGAAGCTTCAACGCATTCCACTGCTTGGGGTTATGGCTGGCGGTGATGATGATACCACCACAGGCATGTTCTCCCACAACGGCAAGTTCGGTAGTAGGGGTAGTGGCGAGTCCGATGTTAACCACATCAAAACCCATTCCCATGAGTGTTCCCACAACGGTATTAAGCACCATGCGGCCCGAAATGCGCGCATCACGGCCGACAACAATCACGTTGGAATCAACGGGCGAATTGCGGCGCATAAATGTGGCGTAAGCCGAAGTGAACTTGACGATATCGAGCGGAGAGAGGCCATCGCCGGCACTGCCTCCTATCGTGCCGCGAATACCTGAAATAGACTTGATGAGTGACATATTGAATGTTTAGAATAGATTATTGTGGCCTATTAAATCTGACTGTGGAAATAGCGCACATGATAGAAGAACGGGGTGACATAGGAAATCTCGTTGGTGAAGCCATACTGTGACTTGATGATGAGATTGACCTCACACTCCACACCCAGGAATAAGAGAGGGAACTGCAAGCCGTAGCCCCATTGCGAAGACGAGGGCAAGGTATAGTCGGCATAGTTGAATGTGCAGGACATGGCATCCATCGATGTCTCGTTACCGCTATAAACCGTCCAGGTACCGTCGGCATACCATGTGGAGAGGTTGTAACGTGAGTAACGGAAATAGATGGGTTCACCGGTTTTTGCCTTGTCGTTCACCTTGTCGCCGGCATTCAGGACCTGCATATAGACATTGCCGTCAACGTCAATGCGGTAAAACGGTGCGTTCTCCCCTACCTCAAAGACCGAATCCTCAGGGATTGACATTACCACACGGTGATTAGCAAGATAGGCGTTCACTGCATTGCGCTCCTCATTGAGGCGGTCGGCATAACTCTGGTCATCGTTGCATGCCGAGAGCATTACGATGGCAAACAGACCCAGTAATAAACTGTAATTGAAAACTCTTTTCATTATTGTTGTTCTTGTGTTGATTGTTCTACTGTATCGGTTTCGGGAAAGAGGTCGGCAAGTACCTGATGGAAGATGGCAACGGCCTCATCAAGCGTTCCTGCCACTTCGCCGCCAGCGGCATTGAAATGGCCGCCACCGTTGAAATAATGGGAGCAAATGTCACTCACCGAGAAATTGCCCTGTGAGCGGCAAGAAACCTTGATTTTGTCGGGGTCCTCGCGTAAAAAGACACTCCAATAAATCTCAGGAATGGCAAGCGGCTTGTTCACCAACGACTCGGTGTCACCCCGAGAGTAATTGAAGCGTTCCAGTTCTTCCTTGTTCAAAACGATGAGTGCGGCTCCTTGTTTGGGGAACAACTGCATCTTCTCGCTCAGGGCATAGCCCTGCAGGCGCACGCTGTCGGCACTAAAGGTGTTAATCGCCTTGTTGTAGAGCATAACGCGGTCGATGCGCCGCCGCATGACAGATGCCAAAATCTCATAAAACTCGGGGGAGTCGCAACTATAGGCAAAGCCACCAGTGTCGGTCGTTAAGCCGACATACAGGCAACTCGCTGCAAGGCGGTCCATAAGACGTAACTCTCCCATCTGCAAGAGGACACGGAAGACCAGTTCGCATGTCGATGATGCTTCGGGATGCGAGATGGAGAGGTCAAAGATGTCTTCAGGGTCAAGATGGTGGTCTATGAGCACACGCGGAACAGTGAGCTGTTCGATGATTTCCCCCACCCTGTCGATGCGTTTCAGAGAATTGAAATCGAGGCAAAAGATGAGCTGTGCCTCATTCAGCACACGGCGAACACGCGCCTCATGCTTAGTGAACACGGCAATCTCCCACACTCCGGGAATGAATTCCAGGGACCTGGGCACCATGTCGGGCGTCACCACCGATGCGTTCTTGCCCATACGGCGCAGGACATGACACAGGGCCAACGACGAGCCAAGGGCGTCACCGTCGGGCGACTTGTGGCACGTGATGGCGATGTTGTTCACGCCGTTGATGAGCTCACGCAGCTTCTCGATCTTATTCTCGTCAATGATAGGACTAACCATAAAGCCTTTTTCATCGCTTTAATCTGCAAAATTAGCGCTTTTTTTCTTTTGAGCCCATGATTACAAGATTAATTTACGTTAAGATGCAGCATTTATCGCATGATGAAGCGGCTGAAAGCTATCTTGACAATGTATATTAACGCGAGTTCGAAGAATTTTTCTCTCCTTAATAAAGCGTTAGCAAAACTCCCCATCTTGGATAAGAAGGGGTGCCCGTTAGGGCGGGGGCGTTGATGATACAATATGCTAGCTTATAGTGGTGTATCATACTCCTCTGGCGCTCCGCGCCACCTCTCCTATCTTTAGGGGAGGTGTTGAGTATCTGCACTTTATTTTCGTCGAACTCACATTATAAGACACAAAAAAGCCCTCCCGTTGGGGAGAGGCTTTTTGTTGCGGATAGGTGAACGTACAGTCTTATTTGTATTTCTCCATTTCCTTTTTAGCCTTCTCGAAGTTCTGAACGGCCTTGTCGTAGTTCTTGATGGCCTTTTCGAGATTCTGTTGAGCCTTCACGTTCTGCTTGGCATGCTTCTCGTCAAGTTTCAGCTTGTCACCGTCAAGTTTCATGCGCTTCTGGTCGTCGAGGCCCTTGGATTCTTCCTTGGTGAGCTTCTCGTTGAATTTGGTCTTTTCACGCATCTGCGTTTCGGGCAGCTCTGAATACTTTTTCTGGGCTTCTTCTTTCTTCTTCTCGGCTTCTTTCAGCTTATCAGCAGCCTTGTTGTATTTCTCGGTGGCTTTCTGACGCTTTTCGGCTTCTTTTTGAGCCTTTTTAGCCTCTTTTTCAGCCTTCTTTGCTTCCTTCTCTTGTTTCTCGGCAGCCTTCTTGGCTTCCTTGGCCTTCTTCTCCTGCTCCTTGTAAGCGTCTTTCTGTTTCTTGGCGGCTTCGGCCTGCTTCTTGGCGGCCTCGGCATTCTGTTCGTACTGTTCCTGCTGCTTCTTAATGTCGTTTACCGATTGAGTTTGCGGAACGGTCACCTGATTTTGGGGTACTGTGACCGGCTCTTGGGCAAGCGCTACGGGAGCAGCTGCAAGGCAAAACAGTGCGGTCATCAATAATAATTTTTTCATAATACTTGTGATTTAAAATTAAACTTCGTTTTGATAGTGCAAATATATGTTTTTGATTTCGAATGACCAAAAAAGTTTAACGATTTCTGGTTATATGATCCAAAATGCACCCATTACACCCTATTAATGAGTAAAGAAAAGTCACTGTAAACAAAAAGTCTGCGACACTCACGTGTGGCAGACCATCTGCAAATAACATTTCTCCAAATTTATTAACTTTTAACTTGAATAAAAAAAGTTGGAAACTTTTTCTAAACTAAATGAGTGAAAACGAGTTATCTCACACATTCGATTGGCAAAACTACAATAAATATACCCATATAACATCATAAATTTTGAGTTTTTTCTCAAAAAACTACTGTTTTTGGTAGTTTTTACACCACTAAAAACTCATTTTTGATGCTAATGTATGGATAATTGACAATATTTAACAAACTGATAATGAAACTACAAGCAGTTGCGGAAGATGGTCTCGATGTCTTGCTGGTTAAGTGGTACAAAACCGTAAAGCACACCACCGCCACATGACTTGCGGGCCATGGTGGGTATCAGTTCATCAGTTATGCCCAACTCGGTGAAACTGCTCTTGAGTTCCAATGTATTGAACAGGAAATCTTTCACTTTTTCGATTGCCTGACGGGCAATGTCCATGGCAGGCTGGTTGGCGTCAATGCCAAAGACATTCACACCGAACTGCACATACTTGCTGACGGTATCATCATGCAGGCAGTATTCCATCCAGCGCGGAGTGATGATAGCAAGACCCAGTCCGTGCGTGATGTCGTAGTAGGCCGACACCTCATGCTCCATGGGATGACAAGACCATGCCTGGCGCTTACCGCCATCAATGAAGCCGTTGATGGCCCACGAAGATGTCCACATCAGGTTGGCACGGGCCTCATAGTTCTCGGGCTCTTTCATGGCGATGGGGGCATACTTGATGATGGTCTTCATCATACCCTCCATGAAGCAGTCGAGCATGTACATATCCTGATCCATATTGAAATAGACCTCAAAGATGTGCGACAGCATATCGGCGGCACCGCAAGCAGTTTGATATGGGCTAACGGTATAGGTTACAGTGGGATCGAGGAAGGATACTTTAGGCAACAGTGTGGGACGCACAACGCGACCTATTTTATCCTTAGTTTCGGGATTACTGATGACGCCACCGGCATCCATTTCACTACCGGTTGCCGACAATGTCAGCACACTGATAATGGGCAGTGCATCGGTGATGGGCGCCCGCTTCTCATTAAAGAAATCCCATGGATCATGGTCAACCTTGGCACCGGCCGCAATGAACTTGGTGGCATCTATGGTAGAACCACCGCCAACGGCCAGCAGCACGTCGATGTTGTGCTCTTTACACATCTGTGCGCCACGCCTCACGCTGTCGATACGGGGATTGGGCTCAATGCCCGACAGTTCAAACAGTTCCATGCCGGCCTTCCTGACTTCGGCAACAACGGCATCATAGAGTCCGATACGCTTGATGGAACCGCCGCCATAGGTCAAAAGGACGCGCTTTCCAAACTTGGCCAGTTCCTCACTCAAGTGCTGCAACTGGTTTTCTCCAAAATACACCTTTACAGGTATGTCATAAACGAAGTTGTTCATATCTAAACTGTTTTATTGGGTTTAATATAAGTTATGATTATTATGATGTGTACGCGATTGTAATGATCAGCAGGATGAGATATGGCAAGAACGCGAGCCATGTTTTGTGATATTTCTTGTAAAGGAATACCGGCAATATAGATGAGGCAATAATAATCACACCGCCAATAGCCATTTCATATAAACTGCGCACCTTCATATACATCATACCATAATCCTCTTTTGCAGTGACTGCACATAAAACGACAAATAGCGTCATATATGCCCAAACAGCCAGGAAAAAGCTGATGAGATAGACTTTGCGGTTCAAGACGGCCTTATTCCTGTGTATATAGGAAAATGTGAAATAGCACGCGGTGCTCCCGACTGCAATCAACAATAATGAGATGACGAAGTGAGTGGAACCAACAAGTACGGCATTTCCAAGGAGTACGAGTGCAATGATTACCATCAGAATAATGAAACCGGCAAACAACAAGCGCTTAATCGTTGATTTCCAGGACAATCCAAAGAACTGCCTGAAGCTGAGCACAGTTAAATATACTGTGAGAACCGAACAAATAAACTTAATCAATGATGAACAGGCCGAACCAGCTTGATACAATGTTGTATATAATGATGGTGACGATTGCTTTAATGATGAAAAAACATAGTGATTGGAGACATGACAAATACCATTGAAAAAAATACTGGGCAAGTCAACCATCAAACTCATTGATGAGATATAGATCAGGAAGATGAATATCTCGATGATATTATAGCCGCCCGTACGCCCAAAAGCAAACCTGATGAAAAACACAAGTCCAATCGTCGAAGCAATGATAGAATATAATGGATTTGAAAGGAATCCAACCAGTCGCTTGATAAGCGGCATAAATGATTCGATAAATGCGGGAGGATTAATGTTGTCCAGCAACTCACCTAAGGACGCAAATTCTGAAGTAAACGTTTGCCCAGTCAGAAAATAGGCAAACATGGTGATAACCACCATCACCGCCAGCAGCTTGAATGGCGGGAAATAGAACTGGCGATGTCCCTTAAGGTAATCATGGACCATGTAGCCAGGACGCCAAAAGAGTTCTTTGATTGTGCGGAACATTGGCCTGTTGCCCAGGCCCCAGATGTCAAGGAAATTGAGGAACGCCTGTCGCCAAGTGTAACGGCTCCAGATACCCGACTGTCCGCATTGGGGACAAAAGCGACCGGTGTACTCGCCGCCACAGTTGGAGCATTGGCGCATCGTCACATCAACATTTGGTATTGTTTTTCTTACTTGCTGTTGCCTGTCAAGCCGCAAGTCTAGGGCTCTGAGGTTACGACGCCAAGTGTTTTTCTTGATGCGTTTGGGCTGTTTGGGCTTACGCTTAAATACTTTATTGACGGTCTTGGAGACTGCTTGTTTGCCTAACCCCAAATACTCAAGTATATTTTGTCGTTCCTGCTTCCATGAAAAGCTGTTCCATGATGCATCCTGTCCGCACTGCGGGCAAAAGCGTCCACTGAACTCTTTGCCGCAATTGGTGCAAACATGTGCCACTTCTTCGCCTTCAGGGCCAACGGGAGTTTCCCGCTGCCGCCTGTCGAGGCGCAAATCTAAAGCCTTGAGTTTGCGAAGCCAAGTGTTCTTCTTGACTTTTTTCTTTTCTTTATTTGGTCCTTCGGTTGAATCCATGCGGCAAAGATACGAAAAAAACCGAGAGGAAACAATCAAGCCTCTCGGTTTTTACTTATGAGGTGTCCTTTGTCAGAACATCTTATCGGGATAAACGCCGGTAGCGTGCAACTCAGCGAACTTGTCCACTACCCCCTGGCGGTCGGCGGCATAGGTGACGCCAAACCACTTGCTCTCGGTTGTAAGAACCTTGACCTGAGCCGTTCCGCTGTTTACCAGATCATTTACAAGCGTGGGGATGAAGAACTCTGATTTGGGCTTGTCGATGTTCTCCTCGAGGAACTTGACAAAGCATTTCTCGCTATGCTCGAAGTAGTCGGGAGTAAAGCCCCAGAAGTTCATCGACACGGGAGTATCAAATGCCAGATGCTGCACCTCACCGTTCTCATCGGTGAAAGCAATATTATGGTCGGCATCATAGCCGATGCTGGTGCGCTCCACAACGCCCGTGAGCAGGCCGTCTTTGGTCTCACACACGCCACGTGCCACAGTGCCACTCTCACTCATGGTGTTGCCCACCTTAAAGCCCACCATGCTGTAATGGCCCTTGCTGCCCTCAGGCAACGACGACAATTCCTCGGCCATGACCTCAAAACTGTTGCGGCCATAATAGTCATCGGCATTAATGATGGCGAAAGGCTCACGAATGACGTTCTTACCCATCAGCAGGGCATGGTTAGTGCCCCACGGCTTCACGCGCTCGGCAGGGCATGTAAAGCCCTCGGGCAAGTCGTTCAGTCCCTGAAAGACCACCTCAACGGGAATATGATTCTCATATTTGGATAAAATCTTCTCACGGAAGTCGGCCTCAAAGTCCTTGCGAATTACAAAAACAACCTTACCAAATCCGCTGTGAATGGCGTCATAAATCGAATAGTCCATGATGGTCTCGCCATGGGGGCCCAGACCGTCGAGCTGCTTGAGACCGCCATAACGGCTACCCATACCAGCTGCAAGTACAAATAATGTGGGTTTCATTTATTTAACTTAAAGTATTTAAAGTAAAAATTTAAGTGAATTGACAATTAATCCACTGTGCTGAAATCAAATAGAATGATGCGGCGATACTCCTCATCGGGACGCAATACCTGTGACTGGAAATTGTCGTGGTTGGGTGCGTCGGGCATGCCTTGGCACTCGATGGCCACGCCGTCATAGTCGTGATAGGCTTTGCCGCTCTTGCTCATGGGACATCCCTCGAGCCAGTTGCCGGTATAGACCTGGGCGGCAGGCTGGTCGGTGCTGATTTCCAACTTGCGGCCCGACACCTCATCACATAATACGGCAGCCAAGTGCAGGTCGCCGTCCTCATAACCGTCGATAACCCAGCAGCTGTCATAACCCTTGCCAATGTTCAAGGCGGGGAAATCCTGCTTGATGTCACGGCCCACTACCTTAGGTTGCGTAAAGTCCATGGGAGTTCCCTCGACGGGTGCCATTTCTCCTGTCGGGATGATGTCTTCATCGGTAACCAGATAGCGCGAGCAGTTGAGTTGCAGCACCTGGTTAAGCGCCGTCCCCTCTTTGTCCTCACCAGCCAAATTGAAATAGGTATGATTCGTCAGGTTCAGAACGGTGGGGGCATCGGTCACGGCACCCAGCTCAATCTTGAGGATGTTGTCGTCACTCCAGGTGTAGGCTACGCGTGCGTTCAGGCAGCCGGGGTAGTTCTCGTCGCCATCGGGGCTCTCGAGGGTAAAGACAACGGTGTCACCTTCCATCTCGCAGTCCCATATTTTGTTCTGGAAACCCACATTGCCACCATGCAGGTGGTGTTTACCCTGGTGGTTGCAATTCAGTTGATAGGCCTTACCGTCAAGTTCAAAATGTCCCTTGCAGATGCGGTTGGCAAAACGACCGGGCACCTTGCCGGCACAGGGACCGTCAAAGAAGTAATCGTTCAAGTCCTTGTAGCCCAGTACCACGTCGGCGAGCTTGCCGTCACGGTCAGGGACCTTGATCTCGATGATACCGGCTCCCAACGATGACAGTTTCACGCTTGCCCCGCTGGCATTAATGAGTTCATAGGTGGTGATTTCACCACGCTCGGTTTCAAATGTATCGATTCGGATGCTCTTCATATCAGTCAATTACCTTGTGAGCGCCATCACTGATAATCACATTGATTACCTCAGGCTCGTGTCCGTATTTTGCGTTGAATTTTTCCTTGGCTGTGGCGATGAAATTGTCGTAGCGGTCTTCCTTCACCAGATTGATGGTGCAGCCACCAAAGCCGCCGCCCATGATGCGGGAACCCGTCACACCGCACTCGCGAGCCACATCGTTAAGATAGTCAAGCTCTTCGCAGCTCACCTCGTAGTCACGTGACAGACCGTCATGGGTTTCATACATGCAACGTCCAACCGTTTCATAGTCACCACGCTCCAGGGCATCGCACACGTCAAGCACGCGCTGTTTCTCACCGATGACGAAGCGGGCACGACGATAGTCCTCGTCGCTCACCTTGTCACGCACGTCAGCGAGCATGGTATAGCTTGCATCGCGCAGGGTGTCAAGGCCCAATGTGGCAGCCACGCGTTCGCACGACTCGCGGCGCTTGTTATAGGGAGAATCCACCAATTCGTGCTTTATTTTGCTGTTGAGCAAGACAAGTTTATAGCCCTCGGGGTGGAACGGGAAATACGCATGCTCAAGTGAACGGCAATCAAGGCGCATCAGGCAGTCCTTCTTGCCGAACACACTGGCAAACTGATCCATGATGCCGCAGTTCACACCGCAGTAGTTGTGCTCTGTGCTTTGTCCGATTTTGGCAAGTTCAAACTTGTCAATCTTGTTCTCGTTGAACAAATCGTTCAAGGCAAATGCAAAGCACGATTCCAAGGCAGCCGATGATGACAAGCCTGCACCCAAAGGCACATTGCCTGCAAAGACGGTGTCAAAACCGTTGACTGTGCCGCCGCGCTTGATGATCTCACGGCAAACGCCAAAGATGTAACGTGCCCACTGCTCCTGAGGTGCGTCCTCCTCCTTGAGTCCGAACTCGCAGTAAGCATCCATGTCCATACTGTAAACGCGCACCTTATCGGTGCCGTTGATGTTGATAACGGCCATGATGTACTTGTCAATGGCGCCGGGGAACACAAAACCTCCGTTGTAGTCGGTGTGTTCTCCAATCAAGTTGATGCGACCTGCCGATGCATAGACCACGCCATCGGTGCCGAATCGCTGCTTGAATTGTTCCTGAATTTTCTCTTTCATTGTTAATATGGTATATAATTAATGATTTCAAATGCGTTAAGAGGTGTGAGAAAGCGGATTTGTATATCCGTAACATCACAGGGAATGTGCCGTTACGGCACTTCCTGCCCACATGATTCCCTATTCAAAAACTACTTGACGAGGTAGCTGCTCTGGGCATTGATGATTCGCTCCACATTTTCGAGGTTGATGTGACCGTTAATGACCACCATAGCGTCGGACGTCATGCTCGCATTAGCTATAACGATTTCGCTGACGTACTGGCCATCACGACGCAAGAGCACCGACATATTGTCATAACCACTTTGCTTGGTCACGATTTCCTCATAGGAGCGGTTCTTGTAAAGGTTTTGGATGCGGTTGCGGAACTTGTCGCGAACATTACCGTTACATTTACTCAAATCAAGCACTTGGACCGAAGTGATGCCGAGGCCCTGTTCCGACAAAGTGGGCGAAATCAAACGCCCAAGGCCCAGCAGACCACTGCCCACATTGATATACTGCGCATGCCGTGCGTCACGCATATCGTTAATGATATCATCGGCATTGCGCATCATCATGCCGCATGACATCACCAGCAGTGACAGCAGCATCAATGTTACTGTTCTCATTGTTTTGTTCATTGGTCTTTCTTTTATAACAGTTAACAATAATATGATGACAAAAGTATGAAAAAAAGTGCGATTTTGTCCATTTCCTTTTCTTAAAATTCCCAAAAAGATAATTTTATCCATACTTTTTCATCAAAAAGTAGCAAAAAAGAAAAGCCACAAGCCACTAATTCCAATGCGCGAAACACGCCCTCTGGTGATCACTTTGAAATCCAATCGATGATTTTTTGCGACAAATAAAATGCAATGTACAAATTATTTAGTACCTTTGTAGCCCGTTTTTAAGGAACAAACATAATCATATATAATTCAATAATCAAAATGGCTGTAAACATTAATGATTTTAATTTTGCCGGACTTAAGGCAATCGTGCGCGTTGACTTTAACGTGCCATTGAACGAAAAGGGAGAAATTACCGATGATACCCGCATTCGTGGAGCGGTGCCCACCTTGAAGAAAATCCTCAACGACGGTGGTGCTCTCATCATCATGTCTCACATGGGCAAGCCTAAGGGCAAAATCAACCACAAGTTGTCGCTTAACCAGATTTCCAGTGCAGTGGCTTCGGCCCTGGAACGCCCTGTGCAGTTCGCTCAGGACAGTGCCGACGCTAAAGGTCAGGCCGATGCTCTGAAACCCGGTGAAGTACTGTTGCTTGAGAACCTGCGTTTCCATCCCGAGGAGGAAGGCAAACCTGTAGGCATCGAGAAGGATGACCCCGGTTACAATGATGCCAAGAAGGAAATGAAGGCCCGTCAGGAAGAGTTCGCCAAAAAGCTCGCCAGCTATGCTGACGTATATGTAAATGACGCTTTTGGCACGGCTCACCGCCGCCATGCTTCGACCGCTGTCATCGCCGACTATTTTGATGCCGACCACAAGATGCTGGGTTACCTCATGGAGAAAGAGGTCAATGCCATCGACAACGTGATGAAGAACGCTCAGCACCCGTTCACCGCCATTATCGGCGGCAGCAAGGTATCATCTAAGCTGTCGGTTATCAAAAACCTGCTCGACAAGGTGGATAACCTCATCATCGGCGGAGGTATGGGCTTTACCTTTATCAAAGCACAGGGTGGTCACATCGGCGAATCGCTGCACGAGGATGACCTGATGCCCGAGGCCCTGAACGTGATAGCCGCTGCCAAGGAGAAAGGCGTGAACCTGAGCCTCTCGGTTGCTACGGTCGCTGGTGACAGTTTTTCCAATGACGCCAACCGCCAGACCGTTGACATTTTCAATATCCCCGACGGTTGGGAGGGCATGGATGCCAGCCAGGCATCACTCGACATCTGGAAGAAGATCATTCTTTCTTCTAAAACCATCTTGTGGAATGGTCCTGTAGGTGTGTTTGAGTTTGAGAACTTTGCCCATGGAACCGGCGAGATTGCCAAGTTTGTGGCTGAAGCTACAGCCAATGGCGCCTATTCACTCGTGGGTGGTGGCGACTCGGTGGCTGCTGTAAACAAGTTCGGTCTTGCCGACAAGGTATCCTATGTATCGACCGGTGGCGGTGCCATGCTCGAGGCCATTGAGGGCAAGACTCTGCCCGGCGTGGCTGCCATCTTAGGATAAATGTTGCTGTCGCTATAGCGACTTTTACCAAAACAAACCCTGTGTTTTGCAATCTACGCAAACACAGGGTTTTTCTATGCCTTTACTTTAAATGATGTTACTGATATTGGGCGGCGAGGGCTTCGGCACAACGCTCGCCATCAATCGCACTGGAAACGATACCCCCGGCATAACCAGCGCCCTCACCGCATGGATACAAGCCCTGCAGGGTGATGTGGTGTAACAGCTGGTTGTCACGCGGTATGCGCAACGGGGACGAAGTGCGCGTCTCTACACCGATGACTACGGCATCGTTGGTGAGGAAACCGCGGGCATTCTGTCCGAAGGCTTTGAAGCCCTTTCGCAATCGGGTGGCGACAAACGGCGGTAACCATTGGTCAAGACGCGACTCCTGGACACCGGGCAGATAGGATGAAGGCGGTATGTTACGCGACGCCTTCCCATCGACAAAGTCCTTCATGCGCTGAGCACCTGCTATCAGGGTATTGCCTGCCTCGACAAAAGCCTGACGCTCCATATCTTCCTGAAAATGCATCATCGACAACACACCGTACTTTTTGAAAGTGTCAGGCAAATCTTCAGGATGCAGTTCAACCACCATACCGGAATTAGCCCAATGGGAACCGCGGTTACTGGGTGACATGCCATTGACAACAAGCGTTTCGGGCCCACTCACCGCAGGGACCACAAAGCCGCCGGGACACATGCAGAAGGAATATACCCCTCGATGATCCACCTGAGTGACAAAGTTATACTCAGCAGCTGGCAGATATTCGCCGCGGCCCAGCACGCTGTGGTATTGAATCTGGTCTATGATGCGTTGGGGATGTTCAAGGCGCACACCCACGGCAATACCCTTGGCCTCAAGGCTAATATCACTATCATAAAGCATCTGATAGACGTCACGAGCCGAATGGCCTGTTGCCAGTATTACAGGACCTGAGAACTGCTCTCCTGAAGCCGTTTCCACGCCAGTGACTGCATTGTCCTCGACAATCAGGCGAACGACACGGGACTGGAAATGCACCTCACCGCCGCAACGCAGGATGGTTTCACGCATCGCTTTGATGACACCGGGCAACTTGTCGCTGCCGATGTGGGGATGCGCGTCGATGAGGATGTCCTCGCGGGCTCCGTGTTGGACAAAAATGCCCAAAACACGGTCCACCGAACCGCGTTTCTTGCTGCGGGTATATAATTTGCCGTCACTGTAGGCACCTGCCCCCCCCTCGCCAAAGCAGTAGTTGCTCTCGGGGTCCACGACACCCTCACGTTGGATGCGCGAGGCGTCGATACGGCGTTCAGTTACATCTTTGCCGCGCTCCAGTACGATGGGCTTGATGCCCAACTCAATCAAGCGCAATGCAGCGAACAATCCACCAGGGCCCATACCCACAACAATAGCTTGACGCTTACCGTCAACAGGCTTGTATTCAATGGGTGGAACCAGATAGTCATTGGTCATCGGCTCGTTGATATAGACGCGCAACTTGAGGTTCACCACCACTTGACGCTGGCGGGCGTCGATGGAGCGCTTCAGCACCCTGACGCCTTGAATGTCCTTGGCGGGGATTTCGTTGTACTTCTCAAGATGACGGATGATTTCGCTCTGGCTCGATGCGGTGCGCGGATGAACGCGCAATTGTAGTTCCTGAATCATAAGGTCTGCATTTTTTGTACTGCAAATGTACAGTATTTCTGTCAAAAAGAAGTAATTTTGTGACTTAAAACATCACACCGACCGACAACATGAGTGAAATGACTGAATACAACTGCGGCGTCCTGTTTGACCTTGACGGCGTGCTGCTCGACAGTGAGGGACAATACAGCATCTTCTGGAAATCGATGGATGAGATGTACCCTACGGGCATCGATAACTTTGCAGCATTCATCAAGGGCTTCCACCTCAAACGCATTTTGGGCTACTTTGCCGATGATGATGTGCGTGAGCAGGTGCTTGGCAAATTGATGGATTTTGAGAAGAACATGCGTTTTGAGTTTTTCCCGGGCGCATTGGAATTTGTTGGAAAGTTGCGTGAGGCCGGCATTCCGGTTGTAATCGTCACCTCGAGCGACAAAACCAAGATGCGGTCGCTTGCAGCCCAACACCCTGAGTTCCCTACCCTGTTTGACCACATCATCACAGGCGACATGGTGACCAAGGCGAAGCCTGACCCCGAATGTTTCCTGACAGGAGCTCAACTGATTGGTCTTGACATTGCCGACTGCATCGTGTTTGAGGATTCCCGTAACGGATTGATCGCCGCTCGCGATTCAGGAGCACGTGTGATAGGCCTTACGACAACGATGAGTCCTGAAGCCGTGAGTCCGTTGTGCGACATGACCATCGGGGCTGTGAATGAGCTGAGCGTTACACAGATGCTTGACTGTCCGAAAAAGTCATGAAATCTGTGAACAAATCATTTCAAATGCGACAAAATCTTTGCTTGATTGCAAAATTGGTTGTACTTTTGTCAAATCAATGAATACCGATCCACATATCGATGATTTTGCTGAAAGCAACAACCCTGTTGTGCGCAAGTTCAATGATTATCTTGATGCCCATGGCTTGAGACGGACAACCGAGCGTTATGCCATCTTGAACCGCATCATGGGCATCAACGGCCACTTCACTATCGAAGAGTTGCAGCAGATGATCGACAGTGACGGTTTTCATGTGAGCCGTTCCACGGTGTACAACACGGTGGAATTGCTGATGAATGCCAAAATGCTGCGCCGACACGTCTTTGAAGGCATGCAAGCCCAGTATGAATGCATCACCCTGCCCCACACCCACTTGATTTGTACCAACTGCGGCAAGGTCAAGGAGGTAAGGGACACCAACTTTGCAGCATTCATGAACGCGAGACGTTTCAACGCTTTCAACGCTGACCACTACAGTCTGTATGTCTATGGCATCTGCAGCACTTGTGCCCGCAAGTTGAAACGCTCCAAGCATGCTGCCAAAGACGAGAAAAAGAAGAATATTTAATTTTTTATTACAATAACCTATTGACACTTTTAAACCGTTAATTTATCATGGCAAACGTGAAACCGTTCCGCGGCGTAAGACCGCCGAAAGAGTATGTAGAAAAAGTCGCTTCCAAACCTTACGACGTCCTCTCAAGTGAAGAGGCCCGTGCCGAGGCCGGCGACAACGAAATGTGCCTTTATCACATCATCAAGCCGGAAATCGACTTTGAACCCGGTACTGGCGAGCATGAGCCCAAGGTTTATGACAAGGCAGTCGAGAACTTCAAGAAGTTCCAAGATAAAGGCTGGCTGGTTCAGGACACCGAGGACTGCTATTACATCTATGCACAGACCATGGACGGCCGCACTCAGTACGGATTTGTTGTGGGCGCCAGCGTTGATGACTACCTGACTGGCCGCATCAAGAAACACGAGCTCACTCGTCGCGAGAAAGAGGCCGACCGCATGCACCACATCGAAATCAACAATGCCAATATCGAGCCGGTATTCCTGGCATTCCCTGATAATCGCACCCTTGAGGACATCATCGACCGCACCGCACAGACTCCTCCCGAATACGACTTTGTGAGCGAGGACGGTATCGGCCACACCCTGTGGGTTATCAAGGACAAGGACACCATCGACACCATTACCAAGGAGTTCGCCGAGATTCCTTACCTCTATATCGCCGATGGCCACCATCGTACTGCTGCTGCCGCTCATGTGGGCGAAGAGAAAGCCAAGGCTGACCCCAACCACACCGGTAACGAGGAGTACAACTACCTGCTGGCAGTTTGCTTCCCGCAGTCACACCTCAAGGTGATGGACTACAACCGCGTGGTTGTTGACCTGAACGGCAATACCGAAGAGGAATTCCTCGACAAGGTGCGTGAGCACTTCATCGTTGAGGAGAAGGGAGAAGAAATCTACAAACCCGCCAAGCTGCACAACTTCTCACTCTACCTGGGTGGCAAGTGGTACTCGCTGACTGCTAAGGAAGGCACCTATGATGACAATGATCCCATTGGCGTGCTCGACGTTACCATCAGCAGCGATTACATCCTGCGCGACATCTTGGGTATCACCGACTTGCGCACCGACAAGCGTATCGACTTCGTGGGTGGTATCCGTGGTCTCGGTGAGTTGAAGCAGCGCGTTGACAGTGGTGAGATGAAGATGGCTCTTGCCCTTTATCCCGTGACCATGAAGCAGATTATCGACATCGCCGACAGCGGCAAGATCATGCCTCCCAAGGCTACATGGTTTGAGCCCAAGCTGCGTTCCGGTCTCATCATCCACAAACTCGACTGATTCGATAGATTAAAAACAGTATAGAAATACTTAAAAAGCGTTATCAGCACAATTGATGACGCTTTTTTTCGTTTTTTTAATTGCAAGAGTACATTATTTAAATAAAAATCACTATCTTTGTTGGTTAAAATATAAAACAAAGAATTAATAACGATATAAAGTGACTTAACTGTATGAAATTCAACGTTCAAAGTAAATTATTACTCACTCGCTTGAATGCCGTGAGCAAAGTGGTTAGCAGCAAAAACGCCTATGCCATCCTTGACAATTTCCTGTTTGAACTGCAAAGCGATCGTCTGGTAGTGACAGGTAGTGACATGGAGACGCGCCTTACCACCAACATCGAGGTGCAGAATGTGGAAGGTAGCGGCAAGTTCGCTCTTGATGTGAAGCGCACCATCAATTCCCTCAAGGAATTGCCCGACACAGCACTCACATTCGAGATCAATGACGAAAACCTTGCAGTTAAGGTGACATACATCAACGGTTACTATGACGCGATGGCTCTCAACGGTGACGAGTTCCCCGAGAAGGCCGTCAATGCCAATGAGGTACAGCAATTCGCTCTGCCCGCAAAGAGCATCGCTGCAGGTATTGCTCACACTCTGTTTGCCGTGGGTAACGATGACATGCACCCCCAATTCACGGGTATCTATTGGGACATCAAGCCCGACATGATTGTCTATGTCGCCAGCGACTCGCACAAACTGGTGCGCTATCGTCAGACCAATGTAAAACCTAACTTTGAACGCTCATTCATCCTGCCGGCAAAGCCCGCCTCGATCCTTGCCAACATCATTGACCGTGATAGTGACGAGAACGTGAATATCACAGTTGATGAGAACAGTGCCACTTTTGAGAACGCCGATTACCAGTTGTCGTGCCGTTTCATCAATGGCCGCTATCCCAACTATAACTCGGTAATTCCCGAGGACAACCCCTACACGATGGCCGTTGACCGCTTGACATTGCTGAATGCAGTGCGCCGCGTTGCCGTATTCGCCAATGTGGGTGGTCTCGTTCGCCTTGACCTCAAGCCCACTCAGGTGGTACTTACCGCCCAGGATGTTGACCACTCGACCTCGGCCGAGGAAACCATCGCCTGTGAATACAATGGCGAGCCCATGAACATCGGTTTCAAGAGTGCCGACGTGGTTGATGTCATCAACAACATCGACTGCGATGGCGTTTACCTCAAGTTGCTCGACCCCGCACGTGCCGGTGTATTTGTTCCCAGCGAGCAAAAAGCTGGTGAAGAACTCATCGTTCTTCAGATGCCCATGATGATTTAACGAAGTCCCAGACTGTATGGAATTAAATCTGAAACGGCCTCTTGTGGTCTTTGATTTGGAGTCAACAGGTCTCAACATCACCGAAGACCGCATCATTGAGTTGTCCTATGTCAAGGTCTATCCCAATGGACAAGAGGAGACGAAGACTTACCGCATCAATCCTGAGAGGGAGATTCCGCAGCAAGCCATCAATGTGCATGGCATCACCAACGATGATGTCAAGGACAAGCCCACCTTCAAGGAGCTTGCTCACGACATTGCCCGCGTGTTTGAGGGTTGTGACATTGCCGGGTTCAACAGCAACCACTTCGATATTCCGTTGCTGGCTCAGGAGATGAGTAAGGCCGGTGTGGGTTTTGACCCTTCTCAACACAAGTTCATCGACGTTCAGACGATTTACCACAAGCGCGAGAAACGCGACCTTGAGGCAGCGTGCCTGTTCTACTGCGGCCACCCGATGGAGAACCACCACTCGGCTGCCGACGATGCTAAAACCACCCTTGAGGTGCTGAAGGCACAACTGGACCATTATGCCAATGACGAGGAACCGTTGAAGAATGACGTGGACTACCTGTCGCAGTACTCGACACACAACCGCAATGTGGACTTGGCAGGTCGCATCATCTACAACGAGAACATGCAGCCTGTGTTCAACTTCGGCAAGCACAAGGGCAAAACGGTTGAAGACGTCTTCACAAAGCTCGATTTCGGATACTATGACTGGATGATGAAGAGCGACTTTGCCGAAAACACCAAGCAGGTCATCACCAAGTTGTATATCCAGTACAAGAAAAAATAATCACATTAACCGGCTACCGCATCATGCTTAAAGGTAAACACATCATCCTTGGCATCACTGGCGGCATTGCAGCCTACAAGTGTGCCACTCTCACGCGCCTGCTCATCAAGGCTGGTGCCGAGGTGCAGGTCATCATGACTCCCAATGCCAAGCAATTCATCCAGCCGTTGACACTCTCGACACTCAGTGGCAAGCCTGTCATCAGCGAGTTCTTCACCGCTAATACCGGCCAATGGAACAGCCATGTTGACTTGGGCCTTTGGGCTGATGCCCTTATCATTGCCCCTGCTACAGCCTCGACCATCGGTAAGATGGCACACGGTGTTGCCGACAACATGCTGGTGACCACCTATCTCTCGGCTAAAGCGCCTGTATTTGTGGCTCCGGCAATGGATCTTGACATGATGCGCCATCCCAGCACGGTTCGCAACATTGAGTTGCTGCGCAGCTATGGCAATCACATCATCGAGCCTGCCGAGGGTGAACTGGCAAGCCACCTCGTGGGCAAAGGCCGGATGGAAGAGCCTGAAAACATCGTCAAGGTTCTTGACGAGTTCTTCTCGGCAGATGAGACCATGACGGGTAAACGCGTGCTCATCACAGCTGGTCCCACTGTCGAAAAGATTGACCCCGTGCGATACATCAGTAATTTCTCTTCGGGGAAAATGGGATTTGCCCTGGCCGAGGAATGTGCTAGCCGTGGTGCATTGGTGACTCTGGTAGCTGGTCCCGTGACGCTCAAAACCCAGAACAGTTCCATCGAGCGCATCGATGTGACCACTGCGGTTGAAATGCATGATGCCGTCATGAAGTCGCTTCCCGACAATGATGCCATCATCCTTTGTGCAGCCGTTGCCGACTATCGCGTCGAAAACGTTGCTGATAAGAAAATCAAGCGTGAGAAGAACACCGCTCCAGTGCTGCACCTCACGCCAAATCCCGACATCGCCCGTGCTGTGGGCCAAGCCAAACGTGCCGACCAAGTGAGCGTGGGATTTGCTTTGGAAACCGACAATGAGAATGTCAACGCACAATCCAAAATGGAGCGCAAGAACTTGAATTTCATCGTTATGAACTCGTTGCGTGACAAGAATGCCGGCTTCCAGGTCGATACCAACAAGGTGACCATCTTCACCGACAAGGGTGAGGTCATCGAAGGGGAATGCAAATCCAAACGCGATGTTGCGCACGACATAGTTGATGTTTTACAAAAATACTTATCCAAGAAATGAAAAAGATATTTTTGTTGATGACGATGGCGCTGCTATGCACCTTCGCCGCCTTTGCCGATGAAGAGGCCACAGAGCTGAATTGCGAGGTTGAGGTAAACAGTGATAAAATTTCCAACGTCAGTAGGGACATTTTCAATGAGCTGAAAGAGAAAGTGACTGACTACATGAATACCACTAAATGGACTAACGCAGTCTTTAGCACTAACGAAAAGATTTATTGCAAACTGCTGTTTACCATCAGTTCGTGGGATGTCAATACAGGACAAATGAAGGGCGATCTGCAAATCCAGTCACAGCGCCCGGTATTCAACAGTACCTATACCACTACTCTGATTAACTTCAAGGACGCGAAGGTGGATTTCACCTTTGATTCGGGTCAGCAACTCGACTTCTCACAGATGGAGATGAAAGACAACCTGACAGCCATCCTTAACTTCTGGGCTTACATGATTATCGCCATAGACTTCGACTCATTCGAGCTCCATGGCGGAGACCCCTATTATGAAGAAGCTGCGCAGATAGTAAGATTTGCCCAGAACACTACCGAGACCGGCTGGAAGGCGTTTGAGGACAACACTAACCGCAGCGCAGTGCT
This sequence comes from Muribaculaceae bacterium, assembly GCA_017427945.1. GTDB lineage: Bacteria > Bacteroidota > Bacteroidia > Bacteroidales > Muribaculaceae > Sodaliphilus. Next base: position 52,221 of record JAFRRT010000012.1, read on the forward strand.
CAGTGCATACACCGACAAGAATACCGAACCCATTCGCCAGATACTCTATGACTATCACCGCATGGGCTTGGATCAGATGGCCGTCACTGTGGACAAGGGGCGTTCTACCATCACCCACTCGCTGGAAAACCTGGCTAAAATTTATGATGTAGCACCTTTGTCGGTGTGTCTGACAATGTTCAAGGATGCGAAGCTCGATGAGCTCATCAACGTTTACAGCAAGGCCAATGTATCTGAGAAAGAAACGGTTTATGAAATGCTGTACCAGTTGTATCCCAGCGAGACTACCCGCCTTGATGAAATCAAGAAGGTCCAGAATTTCGTATCGGGTGTGTAATGATAAAAGAACTGCACATCTCCAACTATGCGCTCATTGATAAACTCGATATCGGGTTTAACGATGGGCTGACTATTATCACTGGAGAGACCGGTGCAGGCAAATCCATCATTCTTGGGGCTTTGTCCCTCATCCTTGGCGAGCGGGCCGATACAAAAGCCATACGCGACACAAGTGACAAGACCGTGGTAGAAGCGGTGTTTGATGTCGGTGGCTACAATCTGGAGAGTTTTTACAAGGACAATGACATCGATTGGGACGAGCATGAGTGTATCGTGAGGCGCGAGCTCTCCCCTACCGGACGTTCCCGGGCATTCATCAATGATACACCGGTATCACTGAACCTGCTGCGCGAACTCTCGACAAGGCTACTCGACATCCACTCCCAACACAGCAACATGCTGTTGTCACAGCCTGCCTTCCAATTGTCCATCCTTGACAGCATCGCTGACAACGCCCAGCTACTCGACAATTACGGCAAGGCTTATCAGGCTTATCGTGATGCCGTTAAGCAACTCGAGAAAACCGAGGCAGAGATGGAGCAGTTGCGTCGCAACGAGGACTACATACGCTTCCAGCTCGACCAGTTGCAGACGATGAACCTGCAACCCGATGAAGATGTACTATTGGAGGCTCAACAGAGCAAACTGAGCAACATCACTGAACTCAAGGAAGCCCTGTGGAGTGTAGAAAATGATCTCAACAGTGACGAAAACAGCATACTTGAACGCCTGAATGCTGTGGCACAACGCCTTGAAAATGCCGAGCGCAACCTCACCGACGTTGAAGGCATGCCACAACGGGTAAGGACGTCACTCATCGACCTCAAAGACATCGCGCAAAGCGTGGGTGCCATCCTCGACACCCTGAATGATGACCCTGCCGAACTCGCGCGTGTTGACGACAGGCTGAACACCATCTATACGCTGCAACGCAAGCATAACGCCCAGAATGTGAACCAACTCATTGACATCCAGCATGACTATGAGAAACAACTGGGCGAAATCGAACACAATGATGACATCATTGAAGAGCTCAGGTCACGTGTCAGCACCATGCAGTCCACTGCGCTTGAGATAGCAGCACAGTTATCAGGCAAGCGCCATGATGCTGCTAAACGTTTCGGCAAATCATTGATTGAGATGGCCACACCGCTGGGCATGAAGAATATCGCCTTTGATGTGGATTTCACATCAACCGACCTCACGCCAACAGGCACCGACAGTGTCGAGTTTTTGATGGCCTTCAACAAGAACCAGCGTCCCATGCCGGTCAAGGACACCGCATCGGGCGGCGAGATTTCGCGTGTGATGTTGTGCATCAAAACCATCATTGCACGCCACATGCGTCTGCCAAGCATCATATTCGACGAGGTGGACACCGGTATCAGTGGCGATATTGCCAACATGATTGGTGAAATGATGGCCGACATCGCCCGCTCCATTCAGGTCATTGCCATCACCCACCTGCCTCAAGTGGCAGCCAACGGCAATCATCATTTGCGCGTCTTCAAGACCGACACCGATATGGAAACGCTCACAAAGATTGAGCAACTCAACGACGAGGAGCATATTATGGAAATTGCGCGGATGCTCAGCGGCAAGAACCTGGATCAGGCTGCCATCGAGAACGCCAAATCACTCATCAAGCATAATCACAAAGAGAAACTATGATAGACAAGTCACAATATATCTACGGCATTCATGCCGTTTTGGAAGCGCTCGATGCCGGTCAAGACATCGACAAAATCTTATTGAGTAAGACTCTCAACGCCGAGACTGCACAAAAAATCAGCGACATGGCACGGCAGTTGCGCGTCCCCGTGCAGCGTGTTCCGGTACAGAAGATTGACCGCATCACGCGCCGCAACCACCAGGGTGTGCTTGCCATGATGGCAGCGGTCACCTATTACCACGTCGAGGACTTGGTGCCGCAGTTGTTTGACAAGGGTGAAAACCCCTTCTTTGTCGTGCTTGACGGTGTGACCGATGTGCGCAACTTTGGTGCAGTGGCACGCACATGCGACTGTGCCAGTGTGAGTGCCATTGTAATTCCCGACCGTGAAAGCGTCAGCGTCAATGCCGATGCCGTCAAGACATCAGCAGGAGCACTTAACTATCTGCCTGTGTGCCGTGAGTCAAATCTGGCAAAAGCCGTAAAGCTGATGCGTGACAGCGGTATCAAGATTGTGGGAACCGACGATAAAACCCGCACCAATTACACTAAAGCCGATTTCACAGGTCCTGTCGCCATTGTTCTGGGTTCAGAAGATAAGGGAATATCTCCTGAAATCAAGAAATTGTGTGACACCCTGGTGACCATACCCGAGTTCGGGCATATCAACTCGCTGAATGTCTCGGTGGCAGGTGGCATTATCATTTATGAAGTCGTCAGACAACGACTCAATGATAATCAGGAAGTGGAATAAGCCAGTTCTTTAAGAAAATTCTATTTTCTTAACCTCACACACCCTGAATACCGAGAATTCTCACTAAATTTGTAAGTTCAAACGATGACATTATGATAAATCGAGTTTTAATAAGGACAAAAGTCGTACAGAACCTGTACTCATACATGCTCACCCGTCCCGAGTGCACGCTTGCCAAAGCGCTCAAGGATTTAGATGCCAGTCTCAACAAGACATACGAACTGTATCACTACCTGATGCGTTTGCCGGTTGAACTGACACATATCCAGGAGATGCGCCTTGATGAAGCACGCAACAAGTATATGCCCACCGAGGAGGAGTTGAACCCTAACATGAAGTTTGTCAACAATCGCTTGGTGGCAGCACTGACGGCCAATGAGCAGTTGCAGGAATTTGCCGAGGAGCATGCCGTTACATGGAACGATGACCCCATCTTTGAGCGTATTATCCTTGACAAGATTCTCAAGAGTGACTTGTATAACGATTATATGGCCGATGATTCCGACGATGCCATCAGCGACAGCTTGCTGTGGCAACAGTTGATGAAACAGGTCATCCTGCCCGACGAGAACATGGCCGATGCCATCGAGCAGCGTTCGTTGTTCTGGACCGAGGACGACATGGACCTGTTGGGACAATTCGTCTGCAAGACCTTCAGGAAGATTGCCGAGGGTGATGAAAATGCCGTCCTGCCCATGTTCAAGGACGAGGAAGACAGCGGTTTTGGTAAGGAACTGTTCACTGCTACAGTTCAACTGATGCCTGAGAGCAATGACCTCATCGACGAGCTGGTGCAAAGCAGCCGTTGGGATAAAGACCGTATCGTGCTCATGGACCGCATCATCATGTGCACTGCCATTGCTGAGATGCGCACCTTTGACAAGATTCCGGTTGCCGTTTCTCTCAATGAGTATATCGAGTTGGCCAAGAACTTCAGCACCGCTGCCAGCGGCAAGTTCATCAACGGCATCCTCAACAATGCAGTTAAACAATTGCGTAAAGAGGGCAAGATGTTCAAGAGCTGACACCTTACCACCCTATCAAATCGCCAATACACATTATTAATTTAACAATATCTTAGAATTATGCTTAACACGATTTTATTGCAAGCAGCAAGCGGCACCGGTAGCGCCGGCGCAGGTTGGAGCAGCATGATCATGATTATTGCGCTCATCGCCATTTTCTACTTCTTCATGATTGCTCCGCAGCAGAAGAAGCAAAAAAAGATCAATGCTTTCCGCGATAGCCTCCAGAAAGGTGACAAAGTGATGACCGCCGGCGGTATCTATGGCCGCATTCGCGAAATCAAGGACAACTACGTTCTGCTGGAGATCGACAACAATGTGACCATCAAGATTGACAAGAATTCCATCTATCAATCGATGCAGGACGTTGCCGAGGCTGGCGCCGACGTCAAGAAGTGATTTTTCGGCTTAAGGATGTCTTGAATGAAATTTTTGGACAAAATAAGGGAAAAGCTAAAGGAATCGCCACGAGCACGCTCTTTCTTTCTTTACCTGTTTTTCCTCATTATATCGGCTGTATTTTGGAGTTTCCTGACCTTTAACTCTGACATACAAATCGATATGGAAATACCGGTAGAAATGAGCATGCCCAGTAATGTGCACTTGCTCTCAAAGGTTCCTGATACGCTCACTGTCACCATTCGTGACCGTGGCTATCGCTTCTTTTCCTACATGTTCCACAAGACACCTAAGCTGAACCTTCGATTCACCGACTACAGCGACGGCAACAGCTCGTTCAAGGTTGACCAAAGCCACTTGAAAAAGGCATTGCAGCCCATCTTGAACAAGCACTCCACCATTGTCAACGTGCTCCCTGAGAGCATCAACGTCAAGTTCACCGACCTGCCAGGCAAGAAAGTGCCTGTCAAGACCGACATCACTGTCGAGCCCCGTCAGGACTATACGCAGTATGGCGCACTCATTCAAAGTCAGGATTCAGTCCTTGTATTCAGTGACGCCAAGACCCTGAGTGAGATTAACGAGGTTTACACTTATCACGTTGAGGAGACCGACCTAACCGACACATTGAGGCGCAAAGTTTCCATCGCACCCATCAACGGTGCCGTCGTGGAGCCTCGCACCATCGAAATCATGGTGCCTATCGAGAAGTTGAAGCCTCAAACGCGCTCAGTCAAGATCGTTGTACGTAATGCACCTCAAGGGGTGAAGATGCTGCTTTTCCCCGGTGATGTGGAAGTCAAATACATGTCTCCCGTAAGCCGCATCACCGAGGATGCCGGTATCACGGCTGTTGTGGACTACAACTCGGTGAATTTCAATTCACCCAGCAACAAGGTCAAGGTAATCATCGGTGAGGTGCCTGCGGCTTATCAAGACGTGATATTCTCACAAGACAGTGTCGAATACATCATCGAGAAGCATTAACCGCCGATGAAGTTGATTGCTATCACAGGTGGTATCGGCAGTGGAAAAAGCGTTGTCGCAAGCATTGTCAAGGTAATGGGCCATCAGGTCTATGACTGTGACTCACGCGCCAAAGCCCTGATGACTGACGACGATGCGCTGCGCAAGCAACTGGTTGAAGCCTTCGGACCGGAAACCTATCTGGCCGATGGACGCCTCAACCGTGAGCACCTGAGCAAAATCGCGTTCACCGACAAGAGTGTCCTGACTCGCCTCAACAGCATCGTTCATCCCGCCACCGCCAATGACATCAAACGATGGGCAGGCGAACTGGAAAAAGGCGGTGCAAGTGTCGCATTTATCGAGACGGCACTCTTGCGCACTTCTGGACTGAACAACCTGGTTGATGGTGTGTGGCACGTGACCGCTCCTGCCGAGGTACGTGTAAAGCGAGTGATGTCACGCAGCGGCTTGACGGCACAACAAGTTCAGGAGCGCATTGCGGCACAACAAAACGAAGACCGAGTGGATGAAGGCGAGAGTGTCATCATCAACGACGATATTGCGGCCGTCCTGCCACAGGTCATTCAACTGTTTAAAGAACTATAAAACTTAACTACATTATTAAAGATATTATGCTGAAGAAAATTTTATCTATTTCGGGACGTCCCGGACTTTACAAACTTATCTCGTACGGTAAAAACATGCTTCTGGTAGAAGGTCTTACCGACGGACATCGTTTCCCTGTTCACTCACGTGAGCGCGTTATGTCGCTGGGCGACATCTCCATTTTCACCACTTCTGAAGACCTGCCCTTGTCACAGGTACTGGAGAACGTGGGCAAGAAATTTGAGAACAAGGTCATTGACGTCAAGGCCTACAGCACCCCCGACCAGCTTCATGAGTTCATGAAATCAGTTCTTGAGAACTGGGACGAGGAACGTGTACACAACAGCGACATCAAGAAGATCATTTCGTGGTACAACCTTCTTATCAATGCAGGCATCACCGATTTCTCCATCAAGGAAGAAGAGGAAGAGGCCAATAATGAAGAAGCTCCCGAAGAAGAAAAGAAAGACTAAATGCTCCGACGCTACGGCAAAACGATACTCTATTTGGCAGCGGCTATCTCCATGTCGCTGCCTATAGTATCGTGCCGCAGCACAAGTAGCAACACACATACCTACCGTCCTTACCATGAGCGCCGCAACCGTGGCGGAGATGACCGCCATGATGCCAATGTGGGCTCAACTAACGAGAATGTCGGGGGAAAAAAACCAAAGGCTGAAAGCAATGCCTTTGTCAGTGAAGAGTGGGCTAACCTGGACATCAAACTGGAACGCCACGAGAACAAGGAACTCTATAAAGAGTTGAAGCGCTGGTTAGGAACCCCCTACGTCTATGCGGCTCATACCTGTGGCGAAGGCACCGACTGTTCGGGAATGGTAATGGAAGTGTACCAGAAAATCTATGGCATCAAGGTCCACCGCAATTCAGCCAAGATGCTTGAAGAGAATTGCAGCCCCATCGACCTTGACGACCTGCGAGAAGGCGATCTCGTTTTCTTTATCACCAGCAGCGACGGCCATGTATCTCATGTGGGCATTTACCTCAAGGACAATAAGTTTGTACATGCCTCATCATCACGTGGTGTAGCGGTCGACGACCTGCGCCAGAACTATTACGCCACCCACTTCCACACAGCCGCCCGTGTCAAGAAGCATTAGCTCATTCATACTATAATAATAACAAATGCCCGCAGACTCACAGGTCATGCGGGCATCGTTTTATTACGGGGTTCTATCCCCGATTCCTCAGCGGATTAGAACCACTTGAGATAGGCGAAGTCCTGACGATGAGGCAGGTTCTCATTCCAAGGATATGCACGGTAAGCATAACGGAAAATGCCGTTCTCGTGGAAGGGAACTTTCAGGTTATAGGAAACAATGTTTCCTTCCTGTGCCACAACATCAAACTCGGCTTTGCGGAAGAACTTGGTCTGTCCGTCTTCCTCCTTATAGACAACGAGCTCAAGTTTCACATCAGTGCCCAGTCCGGCAGTGTCAAGACGCATGGAGATGTCGATGTCGGCCGAGCCGTTGGCAATGGCCTCACGATTACCCATAATGTCACCTACCAATTGAACATTGTTCCAGTTGGCAGCAACTTTCTCTTTCCACTTCACGATTTCCTTGGCAAGGGCGAACTTGTTGGCCGAGAGGCGCAGTGCTCGCTCGTGCTGCGGGCAGTAGAACTTGTCAAAGTAATCCTTCATCATGCGTGACATCGTGTAGTTGGGAGCGATGTGGCAGATGGAGTTCTTAATGTACTGAATCCATTCAGGCGAATAACCCTTGCTGTTCTTGGCAAAGTACAGAGGAATGATCTCGTTCTCGAGCATAGAATAAATCGTTGCCGAGTCGAGTTTGTCCTGCTGAGCCTGCTCGGTGTAGGTGCGTTTGCTGGTCAAAGCCCAACCGGCACCTTCGCGATAGCCTTCATACCACCAACCATCAAGCACCGAGAAGTTGAGCAAGCCGTTCATCTCGGCCTTCTCACCCGAAGTACCTGATGCCTCGAGAGGACGAGTCGGGGTGTTCAACCACACGTCAACACCGGTAATGAGTCGTTTCGAGAGAGTCATGTCATAATTCTCAAGGAAGATGACCTTACCCAGGAACTCCGGCATCTTGCTGATTTCAATGATACGCTTGATGAGGCCCTGACCGGCACCGTCGGCAGGATGTGCCTTACCTGCAAAGATGAACTGTACAGGATAACGGTCGTTGTTGACAATCTTGCTCAGACGCTCCAGGTCGTTGAACAACAGATAGGCGCGCTTGTAAGTGGCAAAACGGCGGGCAAAACCAATGAGCAGTGCATCGGGATTGATCTTCTCAACAATGCTGGTGATGCGGCTGGGATCGCCCTGGTTCTTGAGCCAGTTCTCCCTGAAGTCACGCTTCACGAAGCGGATAAACTTCTCCTTCAACATCTTGCGCATTTCCCAAATCTTCTCATCGGGGACATTCATCAAGGGAGCCCAGGTCGATTCAAGTTCCTGGTTGTCCATGAAACTGTCGCCAAGCACATTCTTGTAGAATACCTTCCACTCGCTGGCGGCCCAAGTAGGCATGTGTACACCATTGGTCACGAAGCCCACGTGAGACTCCTCAGGAGCATAACCTTTCCAGATACCGGCAAACATCTTTTTGGATACCTCACCGTGCAACCAGCTCACACCGTTGCTCTCCTGGGTGGTGTTCAAAGCGAAAGTACTCATGCAGAAGCGTTCGTCACTGCCGGGATTCTCACGTCCCATGTCCATCAGTTCCTGCCAAGTGATGTTCAGGCGAGCGGGATATTCGCCCATGTATTTGCCAAAGAGTTCTTCGTCAAAGTAGTCATGGCCTGCGGGAACAGGAGTGTGAACAGTATAAAGAGATGTGGCGCGGACGATTTCCAATGCCTCATTGAAGTTCAGACCATCTTCCTGTACCATGTCAACCAGGCGCTGCAGGTTGAGCAATGCGGCATGACCCTCGTTGCAGTGATAGATGTCGGCTTTGATGCCAAGACGCTTGAGCAGCAGCACGCCACCAATTCCTAACATATACTCCTGCTTGATGCGGTTCTCCCAGTCGCCACCATAGAGTTTGTGGGTGATTTCGCGGTCATACTCACTGTTGAGATCCATGTCGGTGTCCAACAGGTAGAGCTTTACGCGGCCCACGTTAGCTTGCCATACATTGGCATAAATGACGCGGCCGGGATAAGGTACCTCATGTACCAACTGGTTGCCGTTCCCGTCAAGGACGGGCTCGATGGGAAGCTGTTCGAAATTCTGTGCCTCATAATTGGCGATCTGCTGACCGTCCATCGCGAGCGTCTGGGTGAAGTAGCCATAACGGTAAAGGAAGCCCACAGCAGTCATATTGACGCAACGGTCGCTGGCTTCTTTCACATAATCACCGGCAAGGATACCCAAGCCACCAGAATAAATCTTAAGGGCGTTGCACAGACCATACTCCATACAGAAGTAAGCGATTGAAGGCTTGTCGGTCCTCAAAGGCTTCTTCATGTAATCCTTGTAAGCTTTGTAGGTGCTGTCGATACGTGCCAGCATAGCGGCATCTTCACGAATGGCAGCAATCTTCTCGTTCGTGAGACGCTGCAGCATCTTCACGGGGTTCTCGCTTGTGGCGCGCCAGGTGTCGCGGTCCAGGTCATGGAAAAGGGTCTTGCCCTCTACATTCCATGCCCACCACAGGTTGCGGGACAGTTCATTCAATTTGTTGAGGTTGCCTGGTAAATCAGACTTTACAGTTATATTCCTCCATTGAGGATCGTTGCTGTAACTGGGTTGAATTTTCATAATTGTCGTTATAATGATTTTTGTTGATATTCTTAATGATCTTTGCGCCGTGAAGCCTTTTGCAACGCCATCTCGTAAGCATTGTCATAGTATGGGAGGAAATTCTCCCACGATGCAGCCTTGCTTGTTGCACGAGCACCCTTGCTCACGCTCTGGGCTTCTTTTTCGCCCATCATATACAGATTGATGAGGCTCGAGACAATCGTCTGCACCGTCTCGTCGTAGTTACTGTCGGAACGGTGTATCACCTTCACGCCGCTTGCATCGGAATCGTCGCCGAAGTTGTCCAATACCCACTGGCCAAAGCCGGCAAGGTCGGTGGTAACTGTAGCCACGCCAAAGGCCGCACTCTCAAGCGGGGTGTATCCCCACGGCTCATAGTATGAGGGGAACACAGCGGCATCAAGTCCTGCCAACAAGTCGTAATAAGTCATGTCGAAGATGCCGTCATTGCCATTCAGGTAAGAAGGCACATCGATGACCGTGACAAGGTCCTGCGGCTCGTTGTGGATGCCCAGAGCATTGATGCGGCGCATCACAGGGTCGCCCTCAGGGTCATACAGGTTGTGGGTAACAACCGGATTGAACAGGCGACGCGGCTTGCGGGCCGTCATCTGCTCGGCAAGGTCGGTACGTGGTGACTTCATCCATGCGGGTACAAGCACAAAGGCGACAACCTTGCGTTGCAGGCTGGTGACACGTCCCAAGGCATCACGCAGTGATGAGAGGGAATCCAGATACACGTCGATACCCTTGTTGCGCATCTCAAGGCGGCCCGAAGTAGCAACAATCATTGTGTCCTCGGGATAATGTTCGCCGGTGAGCGCGCTTGCCACTTGCAGCATGCGCTTGCGGGCCGCAGCACGTTGTCGTGTGAATTTGGAGCCCTTGGGGACGTAGTTTTGCTCAAAGGCGTTAGGCGTCACCAGCGGGCGACGCTCCAGCAGTTGGGCACACTCGCGGGCAGTCACATCGCTCACCGTCGTGAAGGCGTCCGCAGCATGTGCAGCAGCTTTTTCAAGCGAGTGCTTCGACTGCATATTGAGTTCACCTGCCATCTGGTCACCAAAGTAGCCTGGCATGTAGTCATACAAGGGCTTGCCGTTGCCGCAGATGCTGCGCCCGATGCTTGTGGCATGTGTGGTAAACACGGTAGCCACCTCAGGCATCGTGGCCTTGACGTGGAGCAATCCCATACCCGTGGTCCACTCATCAAAGTGGGCAACAACCCTCAATTCAGGGTCGTCCTTCCACCTGATGATGCTCTCGATAACGAGGGCTGCGGCATAGGCAAACATGCACGACTCGTCATAATCACCATAAGCATGCAGCGAGTCCACACCATAACGGTTCCACATCTCGGCATAAAGTTCGTTCTTGTAGGGGTACAGCGCATCATAAGTCACCAGCACAGCCAATGGCTTGCCAGGAACATCCCAGCGCCCTACCCTCACTTTCACGCCACTGGGCAGCTGCGCATGCGTCTGCCATGCAGCAAGTGGCGTCTTGCCCTCGATAAACGTGAGAGACGGGTTCTCGGCCGACCACAAGTCGGGACCGATGAAGATCAGGTTATCTTTATATCGTTTCTGGAGAGTCTTTGCCTTAGTTGAAAGTACGGCATAAATGCCGCCCACCTTATTACAGACCTCCCAACTGGTTTCAAACAGTAAGTCTAACATTACTCAGCAGTTAAACATTGTAAATCAAGGCGCAAAGGTACAAAAAAATCCTCAAATAGCCATTCAATTTCAGGCAATTAACGCACTGTCATTTCATTAGTTCTAAGCAACACACTAATAATCAATACCTTAACGCGCATTGAGTTAATTTCGGTATTGAAACTTTTAGGGCTGAATATCAAGCAGATAAGAGCAGTGCAATCGTTTTCCCTAACAAAGTATGTATATAGAATAAGAAAAATGAAAAAAGAATGGCGCGGGGCAATTGTCGCCTCGCGCCATGCATTGGGGATATTATTTACCACTATGATTATTTCACTTCCTCGTAGGGGGTATCCTCGACATTGTCGCCACCCTGGTTGGGAGCACCGCCACCGGGATTACCCTGGAAGCCTGCACCACCCATGTTACTGGGGTCGAAGCCAGCACCGGGCTGTCCCTGGGCACCGCCTGCCTGCTGATACATCTTCTCAAAGAGTGAGTTCAGTTCGGCAGAAGCAGTATCGATGGCTGCGATATCCTGGCTCTTGTGGGCCTCTTTAAGCTTGCCAAGAGCACCTTCGATCTGGCCCTTGATGTCGGCGGGCAGCTTATCACCGCTGTCCTTGAGCACCTTCTCGGTTTGGAAGATGAGGGCATCAGCGCCATTGATCTTGTCGATACGCTCCTTCTCGGCGGCATCGGCAGCAGCGTTGGCAGTAGCCTCGTCCTTCATGCGCTGGATTTCGGCGTCGCTCAAGCCGCTCGAAGCCTCGATGCGGATACTCTGTTCCTTGCCGGTAGCCTTGTCCTTGGCGCTCACGTTCATGATACCGTTGGCATCGACCTCAAAGGTCACCTCAATCTGAGGAATGCCACGGGGAGCGGGAGCAATGCCATCCAAGTGGAAGCGACCCAGCGTCTTGCAGTCCTTAGCCATGGGACGCTCACCCTGCAGCACGTGGATTTCCACCTCGGGCTGATTGTCGGCAGCGGTCGAGAAGATCTGGCTGCGACGAGCAGGGATAGTAGTGTTGGCGTCGATGAGCTTGGTCATTACACCGCCCAGAGTCTCAATACCTACTGACAGAGGCACTACATCAAGCAGCAGCACGTCCTTCACATCACCGGTGAGCACACCGCCCTGGATAGCGGCACCCACAGCAACAACCTCGTCGGGGTTAACACCCTTGGACGGAGCCTTACCGAAGAACTGCTCAACTACCTGCTGAACGGCGGGGATACGGGTTGAACCGCCCACGAGGATCACCTCGTTGATATCGCTGGTGTTCAAACCTGCATCGGCGAGTGCCTTGCGGCAGGGCTCGATGGTCTTTTGAATCAGGTCGTCGCACAACTGCTCAAATTTGGCACGCGACAGGTTCTTTACCAAGTGCTTGGGCATGCCGTCAAGTTGAGTAATGTACGGCAGGTTGATTTCAGTGCTAGTAGAGCTGGAAAGCTCAATCTTGGCCTTCTCGGCAGCCTCTTTCAAGCGCTGCAGAGCCATAGGATCCTTGCGCAGGTCCATATTGTTCTCCTGCTGGAACTCATCGGCGAGCCAAGTAATGATGCGCTGGTCAAAGTCGTCACCACCCAGGTGGGTGTCACCATTGGTGGCCTTTACCTCAAACACACCGTCACCCAACTCCAGGATAGAGATATCAAATGTACCGCCACCCAAGTCAAATACTGCAATGCGCTTGTCACTGTTGTCCTTGTCCAGACCGTAAGCCAGAGCGGCTGCAGTAGGCTCATTGACGATGCGCTGCACCTTCAGACCGGCGATTTCGCCAGCTTCCTTGGTAGCCTTACGCTGTGAGTCGTTGAAGTAAGCCGGCACGGTAATGACAGCTTCGTCAACGGTAGTGCCTAGATAATCCTCGGCGGTCTTCTTCATCTTCTGAAGAATCATGGCCGAAATCTCCTGCGGCGTGTATTGGCGGCCGTCGATTTCAACGCGGGGTTGGTTGCTGCCATTGTTCACCACCTTGTAAGGCATGCGGTTCACATCGCCCAGCACGTGGTCATAGGTCTCACCCATAAAGCGCTTGATTGAAAATACCGTACCCGTAGGATTCATGATGGCCTGGCGCTTAGCGGGGTCACCCACGATGCGCTCACCACCGTCCTTGAATGCAACCACCGAAGGGGTGGTGTTGCGACCCTCACTGTTGGGAATTACAACAGGCTTTGAGCCTTCAAGAACCGATACACACGAGTTAGTCGTTCCTAAATCAATACCAATAATCTTTGCCATAATTTTTTCTCTCTTTCTTTTGTTATTTAATGTTGTTTTTTTCTGTTGATTTGGTGACGCTTTTACACAGGTCACCCTCTATAGGCTTGCAAACGGTGTGCCAAAACAGACAGGGTGACACATTGTCAGCAAAACTGACAGGCCTTAAATTGACATGAATCATGGATAATTAGGCTTTTTATCAGGTTTTCATTAACGTTTCCTGCGGTGCTGCGCGCCTTGGGCAAGATAAGATGCGCTTCGGGAATGCAAGAAAAATTTCTTTTTTCTTGTCATTCCGCTCGGCTTTCATTATCTTTGCATGTTTGAATTGTGCCATTACGGCTCAATCGGCTTATAGTGTGACCTTTAAAACCAAGTTAATGTTATGATTATCATCGGTATAGCCGGCGGTACCGGCTCAGGCAAAACTACAGTAGTGCGTAAAATCATGGAACGCTTGCCCGAGGGCGAGGTGGGTGTAATTTCCCAAGACTCCTATTACAAGGACTCAAGCCACGTTCCACCCGAAGAGCGTCAGAACATTAACTTTGACGAACCCGCAGCATTTGACTGGAACCTGTTGCTAGAGCATGTCAAGATGCTCAAGCGCGGTGAATCCATAGAGATGCCCACCTACAGCTACCTGACCTGTTCTCGCCAGAAAGAGACAGTGCCCATGGGTCCCCATGACGTGGTGCTCATCGAGGGCATTATGGCCCTGGTGGATGCTCGCCTGCGCAAAATGATGGACATCAAGGTGTTTGTGGATGCCGACGGTGACGACCGCCTGATACGCGTCATCTCTCGTGACTGCATCGAGCGTGGCCGCACGGCCGAGGCTGTCATTGAGCGCTACCAGCGCGTGCTTAAGCCCATGCACCAGCTGCACATCGAGCCGACGAAGAAGTTTGCCAACATCATCATCCCCGAGGGCGGCAACAACGAGGTTGCCATCAACCTGATTACCGACTATATCAAGGGAAGGCTCACCACCAATAAGAAAAAATGAAACTGCCCTGGCAACACAACACCACAGCCAATAACGGCGACAAGCCAGCGGCCACAAAGCCGGGTGATAAAGCCACTGCTGCGCGATTGAATGCCTCGGGCGAGGCAGGCACGCTCGTGCTCAGCACCGACAACCTGGTGAAGAAGTACCGCCAACGCACTGTTGTTAACCACGTTTCTATTGACGTTCATCAAGGTGAGATTGTTGGTCTGCTTGGTCCCAATGGCGCAGGAAAGACCACTACTTTCTACATGACGACAGGACTGGTAACGCCTAACGAGGGTCGCGTGTTTCTCAATGATGTGGACATCACCACCCTACCCGTTTATCGTCGTGCTCAGTTAGGCATCGGCTATCTGCCGCAGGAGGCATCGGTATTCCGCACCCTCAGTGTCGAGGACAACATCCGTACTGTGCTTGAGATGACAGATCTCACCCCTGCCGAGCAAAAAGACCGCTTGGAGCAGCTCATCAGCGAGTTCCATTTGCAGAAGGTACGCAAGAACCTGGGTAACCGCCTGTCGGGTGGCGAGCGTCGCCGCACCGAGATTGCCCGCGGCCTTGCCATCAACCCCCGTTTCATCATGCTTGATGAGCCGTTCGCCGGTGTGGACCCTATTGCTGTGGAGGATATCCAGAGCATCGTGTATAGCCTCAAGAGCAAGAACATCGGCATCCTCATCACCGACCACAACGCCCCCGAGACTTTGAGTATCACCGACAGGGCCTACCTGCTGTTCGAGGGTAAAATCCTGTTCCAAGGTACCAGTGAGGAGTTGGCCGAGAACCCGATTGTTCGTGACAAGTACTTAGGACACAACTTCGTCTTCCGCCGCAAGAAATTCGACTGACAATAACGATAAAAGCAAATGATTAATGCCGCCAAAGAAAACTTTAGCGGCATTAATTCTTTATTGAAAATAGCTGTCCTTTTACTGATTATTCTCAATAGGCAACATTATATTTTTCGATACGCCAAATTGTACCCTCAATGAGTGAGCAATAGACAGTACCTGTTTCATCTACCTCAAATCCATTAAACTCGCTGGAGCCTAACTGAGAGGTGAACACCAGTTTATGTGTTGCGGCATCGACGACAGCCAGCATGCCGCGACGGGATCCGCAATAGATGAAGCCGTCATGCTCCAGCACAATGCAGGGAGCGTGCTCGTAGCCGAAGCCCAAATCGACTTTCCACAACATCTCATATTTGTCGCCAGTGCTCATGGCAACCAATACTCCGTCCATGGTCTTGGCATAAGCTACCTTGCCGTCGGCACTGTGACCAAGGCTCTCGCGTACCTTGTTATCATTCTTCTCACGCCAAATTTCCTTTCCACTCTTTCGGTCAACGGCAGTTGTCACACGGTCAGGAGCGACGATGACAACACGCTCGGGAGTGACCACAGGCACAACGTTACCAGGGCTATAGAGGTTGACATTCTTGCCGTTGTTCCATTGCCAATGCAAGGCTCCAGAGCGACGGTCCAGACTGCGCAGGTAGGTGTCCCAAGCGCCGAAGATAACATCATTGCCATCGACCACGGGCTCGGCCTGACAGTAGTTATTGATGTCATTGTACTGCCACAACAAGCGGTGGCGCTTCACGTCCCATGCCTGGAACGTCTTGTAACCGCCTTGATAGAGGATGCCGTCTTTCACAACGCCGTCGGCAACGTAAGGCCCATCGGCATCGTATTGCCACTTGGCTTTGCCGTTTTTCTTGTCGAGCCAGACGAGGCGTCTGTCACTGGTCGGCAACACGATGTACTTATCACCCACAGCAGGTCGCGAGAAGAGCATGGCGTCGGTCTTATATAGCCAGCGCAACTCACCCGTCAGCTTGTCAACCGCCTTGCAATAACCCAGGGAGTTGCCAAAATACAGGTTCTTGCCGTCCACGCCCACGCGGGTAAAAATAGATGCATTGTCAGTCACCACATTCTTCACCATGAACTTCAGACGCTGATGATATTCATATTCGGGCAGAAAACTGCTTTCAGGCAATTGAGGCGTATCGTAATCCAGGTTGATGCGGTAAGCATACATTTCTTCTGGTTTAGCGCCTATCACTTTATTATATATATAAATCCATTGGCGGTCAAGGTCGATGTTCATCAACGTATAACCATAATTGCCGCCGCCCATGTCAAGGGCACGCACCATCACGCCGTTGATGCCGTCGGTCTCATAAAGACGCCAACTGTGGTAATGGCCGCACTGATGCGTTATGACCGGGTATTTCTTGAGAATGTCCACATAGGCGCGGTAGTTGTCCAAATCGGCTAAAATGGGATAGTGGTTGACGCTCAACACCTTCATGCCAGGTTTAACCATCGCCGTGAGGGTGCTGTCGAGCCACAAGAGGTCCTCCTGCTTGATGTGGCCGTCGCCCATCTTCATGAATGGGCCGCAATTCATGCCCACAACCACCAGGTCATCGACGGTGAAAACAAAGCGGTCACTGCCCCACAGGTCATTAAAGGTCTTGCAGGCACTCTGGCTCCAGTTGTTCTCATGATTACCAGGTATGATATAAAACGGATGAGTGATGTCATCAAGGATTCCCTTGATGTTGCGCAGCTGCTCGTCGCTGCCCTCGTTGGTCAAGTCGCCAGAGAGGATCACTGCATCTACTTCGGCAGCATTGATTTCGGCAACCGCTTCACGCAGCTTGCCTTCGTTGGCATTACCCGGTGTGACATGCACATCACTCAAGATGGCCAATTTAACCACGCCACCTTGTACCGCAAGTGACAATGTCACCACAGCAACTAATAAAAGGAGCACTCGTTTCATCATAATTGGAGCTGTTTTAGATTATTTTCCACAAAATTACATCAAATGTGCCGATATTCCTCAATCCACAAGAAATAAAGTGTGTAGATTTAACGGATTTCATGTTTTATCAAGTGTTTTGGACTCAATACTTGTTTCTAAATAAGCAATTCCAAAAATTCCTTGAAAATATGCCTACAGTGAATAAAAATTGCATTAACTTTGCAGATTGTTTAAACATTAACTGTCTATAGACTATTAACTGATTCAAAAATAGACCAATGACTAAAAAACTGACCGACCGAGTGACTTGGGTGGGAAAAGTAGATTGGGAACTCAAGACGTTCCATGGCGACGAATTGTCGACCTTTAGAGGCTCCAGCTACAATTCCTACTTGATCCGTGACAAGAAGACCGTACTGATCGACACCGTGTGGCTGCCATACAGCCGCGAGTTTGTCAAGAACCTGAAACAGGAAATTGACCTCAGCAAAATCGACTATATTGTGATGTGTCACAACGAGATTGACCACAGCGGTGCCCTTGTGGACCTGATGCGCGAAATCCCTGACACTCCCATCTATTGCACTGCCAAAGGCGAAGCCATCATTCGTGGCCACTATCATCAGGATTGGAATTTTGTGAATGTCAAGACCGGCGACAAGCTGGAACTGGGCGACACTACCCTCACCTTTATCGAGGCTACGATGCTGCACTGGCCCGACACGATGTTCTGCTACTTGAGTGGCGAGGAAATCCTGTTCAGCAACGACGGCTTCGGTCAGCACTTCGCCACCGAATCGCTTTATGACGACTTGGTATGCGAGGCCGAGGTCATGCAGGAGGCCGAGAAATACTATGCCAACATCCTCGCGCCGTTCAGCATGCTGGTCAACCGCAAGGTAAAAGAAATCCTGGCAATGAATTTGCCAGTGAAGATGATTTGCCCCAGCCATGGCATCATTTGGCGCAACAAGCCCAACCTGATTATCGAGAAATACCTGCAATGGAGCGATGCCTATCAGGAAGACCAGGTGACCATCGTCTATGACACCATGTGGCAGTCCACCCGCCTGATGGCACAAGCCATTGCCGACGGCATCCGTGAGCAGTCACCCACAACGACCGTGAAATTGTTCAATGCCGCACACACCGACAAGAACGACATCCTCACCGAGGTGTTCCACTCCCGCGCCGTGCTCGTGGGCTCTCCCACCATCAATAACGGCTACAGCTATGCCATTGCCGGCATCCTGGAAATGATGAAAGGTCAGAAGCTCAAGAAGAAAAAAGGTGCCGCTTTTGGCAGCTACGGCTGGAGCGGTGAGGGCATCAAACTCATCACCGAACACCTCAAGGCCGCCGGCTTCGAGACCGTGAACGACGGCATCCGCACCCTGTGGGTGCCCGACCAGGACGTCTTGGCACAATGCCACGAGTTCGGCAAAGAGTTCGCTGCCGCATTATAAAAAGATAACAACTAATACAAAAATACAATTAACTAATTCACTAAGAAACAATGAACAAAGTCGTTAGTAAAGAGCAGTTTTCTGCTAACGTGACGAAGCTTGTCGTTGAGGCTCCCCTCATCGCCAAGGCACGCCGCGCTGGTCACTTTGTGATTGTACGCGCTGGCGAAAAAGGCGAACGTATTCCCTTGACTATCGCCGATAGCGACCCCAAGGCCGGTACCATCACACTGGTTATCCAAAGCGTTGGCGACAGCACGCGCAAAATCTGCGCCCTGAATCCCGGTGAATATCTCCACGACGTGGTAGGTCCCCTGGGTCAAGCAACACACATTGAGAAGTATGGCACCGTGCTGTGCGCCGGTGGCGGTGTAGGTACCGCTCCTCTGCTGCCCATCATCCGTGCCATGAAAGAGGCCGGTAACCGCGTGATCAGCGTGCTGGCAGGCCGCACCAAGGACCTCATTATTCTTGAGGACGAGGTACGCGCATCGAGTGATGAGACCATCATCATGACCGATGACGGCAGTTATGGCAACAAGGGTGTTGTCACCGTGGGCATGGAAGAAGTCCTCAAGCGTGAGCATGTGGACTACTGCGTGACCATCGGTCCTGCCATCATGATGAAGTTCTGTGCCCTGTTGACCAAGAAGTATGAGGTGCCCACCGAGGCCTCGCTCAATGCTATCATGGTTGACGGAACCGGCATGTGCGGCGCTTGCCGTGTGACCGTGGGCGGTAAGACGCGCTTTGTGTGTGTCGAGGGTCCCGAGTTCAATGCCCATGAGATTGATTTTGACGAGTTGATGATGCGCCTCAGGGGTGCTCAATAATTCTATTAATGACTAATAATTGACATTCTATAGAAATGGAACAGAACAATATGGATTCGCGTAACGAACAATGGCGCGTTGAATTACGAAACTCCAAATCACCCAAGGAGCGCACCGCCATCCCCCGCGTGGAGATGCCGCAGCTTGACCCCAAGTACCGCATCACCTGCAATGAGGAGGTGAACCAGGGCATCAGCGCCGAACAGGCCGTCATCGAGGCCAGCCGCTGTCTGGACTGCGCCAACCCGCAGTGTGTGACCGGTTGCCCCGTGAATATTAATATCCCCAAATTCATCAAGAACATCGAGCGTGGTGAGTTCGGTCAGGCCGCAGCCACCCTCAAGGAGACCAGTTCACTGCCCGCTGTTTGCGGTCGTGTTTGCCCGCAAGAGAAACAGTGCGAGGCACGCTGCATCCACACCAAGATGAACCACCCCGCCGTGGCCATTGGCTACCTGGAGCGCTTTGCCGCTGACTGGCAGCGTGACAACCTGCCGCAGGAGACGCCCGAGATGGCTCCCTCTAACGGGATCAAAGTCGCCGTTATCGGCAGCGGTCCCTCGGGACTGTCATTTGCCGGTGACATGGCAAAGAAAGGCTTCAGCGTGACCGTCTTTGAGGCATTGCATGAGATTGGTGGCGTGCTGAAGTATGGTATCCCCGAGTTCCGTCTACCCAACCACATTGTGGATTATGAGATTGACGGCCTCAGGAAGATGGGCGTTGAGTTCGTTAAGGACTGCCTAATCGGCAAGACCGTGAGCTATGAAGACCTGCACGAGATGGGCTTCAAGGGTGTGTTTGTCGGCAGTGGTGCCGGTTTCCCCCGCTTCATGAATATCCCAGGCGAGAACCTCAACGGTATCATGTCAAGTAACGAGTACCTTACCCGTATCAATTTGATGGAAGCCGGACGCGGTGGTGACACCCCCGTGCTGCGTGGTAAGACCATCGCTGTCATTGGTGGCGGTAACACCGCTATGGACTCAACCCGCACCGCATTGCGCATGGGTACCGAGCGCGTCATCCTCATCTATCGCCGCAGCGAGGAGGAGATGCCCGCCCGTCGCGAGGAGGTTGGCCACGCCAAGGAAGAAGGCGTTGAGTTCATGACCTTGCACAACCCCATCGAGTACATCGGTGACGAATCCGGCCGCGTGGTTGCTATGCGTGTTCAGCGTATGGAGCTTGGTGAGCCCGACGCTTCGGGACGCCGCAGCCCTGTGCCCGTCGAGGGTGCCATCGAGGAAATTCCTGTTGATTTGGTGATTGTAGCTGTGGGCGTTTCGCCCAACCAACTCGTGCCTCGTTCGATTCCCGGACTGGACATCAGCAAGCGCAACACCATCGTGGTCAACGAGGACACCATGCAGTCGTCGGTGGGCGACCTCTACGCCGGTGGTGACATCGTTCGTGGCGGTGCTACCGTGATCCTCGCCATGGGCGACGGCCGCCGTGCCGCTCTCAATATGGCAAATGCCTTGTTGAAAGGATAATCATTCTATCACCTGATATCCTGCGGGCAGCGGTTTCATTCAGCCGTTGTCCGCAGTTTTTATTGTCAAAACTGTCAGTTTGATTTCATATCCCATCGATTTATTCATAAGAGCCAACTGTCATGGACGTGCCACATAACCGCGGCGCGGACGCAGCAGTGAAGCGTTGGGATGATTGGCGTGGGGAGGGAGTTCGTTGGGTTTGTTGATATATTTATTGTTATATGACTTTTCCATTTTAAAACACTTTTATAAATACATTCTCAACGGGGTTATAATGAGACCCCATGACTTTTGCCTGAAACAATAGGCTTCAATTGCACATTTCATCTCAAGCGTGACAATAACCGTGCCAAACGTGCAATGATCAGTTTTTGTCAGTTGGTGACAGGGAAATTAAAAAATGATTTTTTGTTTGGCACTCCGCTCGACTTGCACATCGTTGCCGTTGCCCAAGATAGGCTGCGCCTCGGGATTGCAAACAAAAATGGCTTTTTGTTTGGCACTCCGCTCGACTTGCACTATCTTTGCCACAGAAATGAGAATGAAGCGAATGGTTGGCATGACCAGGCTGCTTGCGGTACTTGCCGTGGGCTTGATTTTGTGTGCCTGTGGCAAAGGGAAAGAAATGAGCAACCAGGTTATTGTGCAAAACGAAGCCTATACTGTCACCGGTGACAGCATCATCGAGGATTCAATCATTGCCTGGGTACCCAAGAGTATGGACCGCATCGGGTCCAACCTCACCACGGCTAACCTGGATTCCCTTTATAGCAACCTTGATTCCCTGAATGTGAAATTCGTGCAGGGCAAATCGTGGCGCCTACGCAAGACACGTCCCACGATGATGCCTGAATACTCCTGCAACCAACCGTTGATTGAAACGCTTTATAACATGTCAATCGAAGGCATTGCCGACGGCATCGACAAGAACGGCAATTTCATGGCTTCACACAACTACAGCCGCCTGTATTGTGCCATCTATCTGTCGCTGGCATGTCTCAAGCCACATCAAGCCATGTCCACCCTCAAGACCATGGTGGACCGCGACAGCATTATCATGCAGCGTGAGGGCCAATGGCCCGTGGTGAGTGACCACATCGGCTGGGCAACCGCCGCATGGGAAGTCTATAAAATCACTGGCGACCGTGAATGGCTTGCTTTTTGCTACCACACCATTGAGAAAACCCTGAACATCAACCGCCAAGTGCTGCTCGACCAAGCCACAGGTCTGGTACATGGTGCCGGCTACACGTCAGCTCGCCCTCTCGGAACACCCCGCATGACCTGGATGAGCTATAATGACCTGTTTGCCTGCATGGCGTTGGGCAACAACATCCTTACCGGCAACGCCTATTCCATCCTTAGTGAAATGGGCGATGAACTGGGCATAGAGAACGACTACATGAAGAACGCCCAGCGCATCAAGGACGCCATCAACCAGCACTTGTGGAACGAGAGCCACGGCTTCTACAGTTCCTTCCTCTATGGCATGGCGGTACCGCGTCAGGCGCCGTTGACCGATAACACCTCACAGGCAATGTGCGTCTTGTGGGGCATCGCTGACGATGACCGTGCCGAAAATCTCATAGCCAACACACCAGTATCAAACTATGGAGTGAACGTCACCTACCCTGCCTCGGCACCCATCGAGCCTTACTTTGTCAACGCGTCATGGGCAACGACGCAGGCCATGTGGAACATTGCTGCAGCCTATACCTCGAACGAAAACGCCTTGCGTCGAGGTCTTGGCGCCTTGTATCGTGCCCAGGCTCTGTATCAGTCACGCGGCATCCACATGCAAGGCATTAACACCGACGACTTGGGTACCAGCGCCTCAAACGCCGCAATGGTCATCCGCGTGCTCATGGGCATGAAATTTACGCCCGATGGCATTGAGTTTTCTCCCAACGTGCCCACAGGAATGCCCGGCACCAAAGAGTTGAAAGGCTTGAATTACCGCCGCGCCGTGCTCGACATCACCGTCAAGGGTGAAGGTAACGACATCAACACCATCACAGATAACGGTAAACCGCTGGAGAGCGCATTCTTGCCCGGCAATATCGAGGGTGATCATCACATCGTCATTACTCTCAAGCAAGGGGTCAAGTCAAACAACAAGGTCACCATCCACCACAACGAGGCCATCCTGCCCCTTACACCCACGGTGGAATGGAGAGGTGACAGCGGCCACATCGTCGGCTTCGTTCCCGGTCAGGCTTACCGTTTGTCGGTCAATGGTAAGCTCACCAATTTGACCGATTCGGTCTTTGCGTTGCCCAAGAATGACAGCTTTACCGAGTACTCCGTCGAAATCGCCGGAAAATACATCAACGGCTACATGTCACGGCCTTATCTTGATTTCCACTTGACACCACAAACGGCCTTCTTCCCCGACAGCGTGAGTGGCCACACCTCTATTACCGTAAGCGTTGCCGAGGGCGGCGACTACCTGATTGACGTAGGCTATTACCCGACCGGGACGCTCGACGTGCGAGAGGTGAGTGTCAATACCCACCCGATGGGAACGCTGGTCATGACGAGTGTCAATGAACTGAGCATCAACGGCCTGGCATACAGCAATATGGTCAACGTAAAATTGCTCAAGGGAGAGAACATCATAGCATTCAGGCAAATCAGGCTACCCAAGGCTTTCACGCCATGTAAGCCCTTCCATGTTAGAATCATCAAACGATAATCATATAACAACTTAAAAAACTCAAATCACAATGAAGACAAAACTCATTTTATTGGCTGCAATAGCCGCAGTCACGTTATCGGTTCAAGCCGATGAGGGACGCCTGCTGCGATTCCCTGGCACTAACGGCCAGGATGTGGCGTTCAGCTATGCCGGTGACATCTATACCGTTTCAATCAATGGCGGCACAGCACGCAAACTCACCTCGCACAAGGGCTACGAGGCTTTTGCCCGTTATTCACCTGACGGACGCACCATCGCATTCACAGGTCAGTATGACGGCAACACCGAGGTTTATGTAATGCCAGCTGAGGGTGGCGAACCCCGCCGTATCACCTTCACGTCAAGCAATCCCCGTGACGACTGGGGCGACCGCATGGGTCCAAACAACATCACCATGACGTGGTCACCTGACGGCAAGGGCGTCATCTACCGTAACCGCATCAGCGAGAGTTTTGACGGCAAGTTGTGGCGTGCGCCCATCGATGGCGGCATGGCCGAGCAGCTGCCGTTGCCCGAGGGCGGCTTCTGCTGCTATAATGCAGATGGCACAAAGATGGCCTATAACCGCGTCTTTCGCGAGTTCCGCACCTGGAAGTATTACAAAGGTGGTATGGCCGACGACATCTGGATTTATGACACCAAGGCCAAGACGGTGACCAACATCACCAACAACATAGCCCAGGACATCGACCCCATGTGGATTGGCGACGAAATCTACTTCATGAGCGACCGCGACAACCGCATGAACATCTTTGTCTATAACACCCGCACAGGCACAACACAAAAGGTGACCGATTTCACCGAATATGACGTGAAATTCGCCAACTGCGGTGGCGGCAAGATTGTGTTTGAGAACGGCGGCTACCTCTATGTTCTCGACCCCGCTACCAAGCGCAGCGAGAAAATCACCGTCTATCTCAACAGCGAGAACAACTTCGCCCGTGAGGAGCAGCGCAAGGTGGGTGACAAACTCACCGGCGGCAGTCTGGCACCCGACGGCAGCCGTCTTGCCTTGAGTGCCCGTGGCGAGGTGTTTGATGTTCCCGCCAAGCATGGCGTTACCCGCAACATCACCCACACCCCCGGCGTTCACGAGCGCAACGCGTCCTGGAGCCCCGATGGCAAGAACATCGCCTACATCAGCGACCAGACCGGTGAGACCGAGCTGTGGATGCGTCCCGTGGGCAGTGACAAGGCCATCCAGCTGACCAAGGGCAATGATACCTATATCCGCGACTTTGAGTGGAGTCCCGACGGCAGCCAGATTGTCTATACCGACCGCAAGAACCGCATGATACTGCTCAACGTCAAGACGCTGGCAAAGCAGACCTTGATGACCGACGAAATGGGCGAAATCCCCACCCCCAGCTTCTCGCCCGACGGCAAGTGGCTGACCTATTACCGTCAAGGCCCCAACGAGTATGGCGTTGTTTATCTCTACAACATTGCTCAGGGCAAGGAATACCCAGTTACCGACCGCTGGTATGACAGCAACTCGCCTGAGTTCAGCAGCGACGGTAAGTACCTGATATTTGCCTCTTCACGCGATTTTAATCCCATCTACAGCAGCATTGAGTGGAACTTTGCCTACCGTGAGATGGAGGGCATCTACCTTGTGATGCTCGCTGCCGACACGCCCTCGCCTTTCCTCCCCAAAGATGACCAGGTGATGGCTGGTGGCGACAAGCCCGAGGATGCTCCTGCCGATGCGCCCAAGGACAAGAAGGGTAAAGGCAAAAGCGCTCCTCAGGCTGACACCAAGACCACACGCATCGACATCGACGGCATTGGCGACCGCATCGTGAAACTGCCCATCGGAGCCGGCAGCTATGGCGGCTTTGTTTGCGATGGTGCCCACCTGTGGTACAGCAACCGAGGCGGCGTGCGCGTGTTTGACTTCGAGGAGCAGAAAGACGAAGTCGTTGCCGAACGTGCCTTCATGGTGCCCTCGGCCGACATGAAGACTGCCGCTTTCCTGAAAGGCGACAAAATCTATATCGCTCCCCTGGCACCCCGCAAGGCCGACCTGAGTCAGGAAGTCAATACCGATGACATGATTGCCACGGTCAACTATGAGCAGGAGTGGAACCAGATCTTCAACGAGGCATGGCGCGCTTACCGCGACGGCTTCTATCTCGAGAACATGCACGGCGTGGACTGGCAGGCGATGCATGACAAATATGCCGCCCTGTTGCCCTACGTCAAGAACCGTCTGGACCTGACCTACGTCATCGGCGGAATGATCAGCGAGTTGGCGGTAGGCCATGCCTATGTCAACGGTGGTGACCACATCGCCATCGACGAGCACCACATCGGCATGCTCGGCGCCGAGTTGGAGCAAGTGGCCAACGGCTACAAGATTACCAAGATTCTGCGTGGCGCTCCCGACCGCGAAGAGCTGCGCTCACCCCTGCTGGAGCCCGGTATGAACATCAAGGAGGGCGACATCATCACCGCCGTTGACGGAGTGACGGCCCAAGGTGTGAACAACATCTACAGTCTGTTGCGTGACAAGGCCGGCGTGATGACCGAACTGACCATTAACGGCAACCGCAAGGTCGTTGTCAAGCCCATCCAGGACGAGTACCCCCTGTACCACTATGAGTGGGTACAGCACAACATCGACTACGTGAGCGAGAAGACCGGCGGCCGCGTGGGCTACGTCTATATTCCCGACATGGGTCCCGAGGGACTGCGTGAGTTCTCGCGCTACTTCTTCGCCCAGACCGATAAGGAAGCCCTCATCGTCGATGACCGCGGCAATGGCGGTGGCAACATCTCGCCCATGGTCATCGAGCGCCTGCTGCGTCAGCCCTATCGCCTGACCATGTTCCGTGGCAGCAACTACAACGGCACCACGCCCGAGCGCACGCTCGTTGGTCCCAAGGTGCTGTTGGTGAACAAGTACAGCGCCAGCGACGGCGACCTCTTCCCCTGGAGCTTCAAGGAGAACAAGATTGGTCCAGTCATCGGAACACGCTCGTGGGGCGGCATCGTGGGTATCAGCGGCTCTCTGCCCTATATGGACGGTACCGACATCCGCGTGCCCTTCTTTACCAATTATGACACCCGTGGCAACTGGATTGTCGAGAACCACGGCGTTGACCCCGATATTGTCATCGACAACGACCCCGTGATGGAGTTCAACGGCATCGACCAGCAGCTCGACAAGGCCATCGAGGTAATCCTCGAGCAGCTCAAGGACCGTCAGCCCATGCCCAAGACTCCCGCACCCCGCACCCTCAAGGACCTGGGCGTCAACTAAGAATCAACAACCGATTCATCTGATGGTTCTGGTAACATGCGCATTTTATTGCCTGGAACTTTTTGACCGTGCTAACGCACGGGAAATTGTTCAAATTTTTATATAAATATTATATATAATTTGTTTAATTTCCCGCCCGCCAGGGCGGTAACATATACCAAGCGAAAGAAGTCATCCGCACTCCAGACGTTGGAGCGCGGATGACTCTTTAAACACTAAACTCTAAACCCTAAACAGCGGGGCGCTGGTGACGTTGTCACCACGCACCGCTTAAGAGGTAATCAATCAATGCGGTGACGTCGCTGATGCTCACGTTGGTGTCCTGGTTGCAGTCAGCAGCGTCAACATTGATTAACGACGCATCGTGACTAAGCAGATAGTCAATCAGAGCCGTCACGTCGGCGATGCTCACATGAGTGTCACCGTTCACGTCGCCACGCAGGAAGGCAGGCTTCTCGGTGAGGTAGCCCGGGTTGCTCGGGCCGCCGTCGATGTGGGCGTACTCCTTGCCGGTGTGGTTGCGGTCATAGGTCGTACCTTGGCCGCCCACCAGACTGGTGCAGTTATAGAAAATCCAGTCATCGTATGTCACTGCCGCTATGCTCCAGCCATTGCCCACATAGATGGTTCGCAGATCGCCGCATCCACGGAACATTTGAGTCATACCGAACACTTGGGACGTGTTGAAAGTGCTTAAGTCAAGGCTCGTCAAACCAAAGCATCTATAGAACATATGGCCCATAGTGGTCACCTTGGACGTATTGAAGTGGCTTAAATCAATGCTCGTCAATTCTGTGCAGTTACCGAACATCCAACCCATATTGGTGACCTCGCTGGTGTTGAGGTAGCTCATGCCCGTGATAGATTGAAGATTGGTCATGTCAGCGAACCAACATTTGGTGGTCGTCGGGCGGGCATCAGCGAACGAGGGGTCAAACACCACCTTGGTCACGTTGGTATAGGTGTCGTCGAAGTCCCAATCGGGTGAGTAGTCGCCCGTGTTCAGGTCGTAGGTCGTGCCAGTGCGGGAGCTGCGCTGGGTGTCGTAATAGAACGTCAGCGTCGTGTTAGACTCGGTGTAGCAGCCATAGGCCTCAGGGACATTGGCCTCAAGGAGGACATTGTCGATGGCGAAATAGTCGCCCTCGGGATTGATGCTGCCGTCCTTACTGTAGCGCCACTTCAACGTGTGGGTACCTGCAGGGATTTCCACAGTGAAGGTCTCCCAATCGACATTATCATAGGCTCCTAATTTGAGCTTTTCCTCACCATCGACAAAGAAGCTACACGCGTCCCAAGCGTTCGATGTGCCCTCACCCCATGCCTTGTAAAGGAAGGACAGGGTGCCGCCATAGGGCACGGTGACCGTGGCCGTCAACACTGATGTGCTTTCGTGGATGCCAGTGTTGCCCGACTGGGCACAGAAGCGATAACTGTTGGTCTTGACCAGCCAGGGGTAATTGTTGGTCGATAGCGTGGAGAACGTGATGTTGCCGCCAGTAGCGTTGATTTCACTGGACAGATACTGGTTGTAAGGCTTCTGCGTGGTGAAGTACTGCCAGTTGCCGTAGGCCGAGGTATAGCCGTTGCTGATGGCATCCTCGGGGATATAGAGTGTAGCGTTGTCATAGACGGTGCTGGGGAAAACATTCTTGTTATACATCCAGGGTGGCGCCTCACTCAGGCTGATAATCTTTGTTATCGCATTACAGTTATAGAATGCTCCGGCATAGATGTCAGTGAGATTAACGGGGAGCCAAACAGTTTCAAGCGCTGAGCAACCACGACACGTGGTGCCGTTGATAACAGTCACGCCTGCCGGGAACATGAGGGATTTCAATTTGCTGCACCAAGAGAAAGCACCATCGCCGATATAGGTCACACCGTTAGGAATGTCAATCTCGGTGAGTTTGGTACAGTAATAAAAGGCATACTTG
This sequence comes from Muribaculaceae bacterium, assembly GCA_017427945.1. Lineage (GTDB taxonomy): Bacteria > Bacteroidota > Bacteroidia > Bacteroidales > Muribaculaceae > Sodaliphilus. The sequence goes on from JAFRRT010000012.1 coordinate 81,142, forward strand.
CCAATGGAATCTATTGTGAGAGGCATTTCCACTTTCGTCAGGTCACCACAGCTCCTGAAGGCATAGTCATCGATGCCTTTTACAGTGTAGGTAGTATTGTTGTAAGTCACACTCGCAGGGATAGTAACCGTGCCGCTGTAGGAGTTATAATCCTCATCCATATAGGTAACCCATGCGTTACCGTTCTTGATCTTATAGAAGACACCTTCATAATAGAAGTCATAGTTGAAGTAGGCGGAGATTTCCTGGTACCATTCGAAGAGCCTCCAACCCTCAGTGGTCTGATAATTGGGGATGGCACCACGGGGCACACGCAAAACAGCATAGTCGAGCACCAATTGGTCAAAATTCAAGTTACCACTTTCAGGCCACTCATCGGGCTGAAACCTCCAACAAGTGACGGACAGCAGATTGGGGCAATTCTTGAAGACTTGGGAACTGTAGCTATACTCTTCTGGATTATAGAAACTGCAATTCTTACCCATCACAACCGATTCCAGTTCTACGCAATTCTCAAAAGCACGAGATTCAATATAGGTAACCGTGTTTGGGATCGTCACACTGGTCACGCGCGTGCTGTTCAAAAATGCAAAAACACCAACTTGCGTAACGGTATAGTACTTGCTACCATTGTAAACATGTTCAGGGATGGTCACATCGCCGCTGTAACTGTTGAAATTACCATCTCGATAGGTGATTGCGACAGTACTGTCAGTCAAAATGTTGTAGTAATAGCCTCCGTACGTGAAGTCGTAGGCACTGGCGCCCAGGGCGCACATCATCGCCGCCACTAGGGCGAACAGTCGAATAATAAGTGATCTCTTTTCCATATTAGAACAGTTATTAATGGTTATTATTTTTTGCAAATATACAAAATAACATTGAAAAACGAAAGAAAAAGACAAAAAAAACGTAGATTTTTTAGGCTTTAGGTGTTGGGCTTTAGGGTGCATCCACACCCGGCGCCTGGAAAACCCTGCGGGGCTAATGCTAATTACGCGAATTTAATATATTCGGCTTTAGGGGCTGGCGCACACAGGCCTCACGCAAAGACGCTAAGCCGCTAAGATTCTATTTGGATCGCCTGGAATATTGAACCGCCCTGCGGGCGGGAAATTAAACAAATTATATAAAAATTTGATAAATTTCCCGTGCGTTAGCACGGTAATTTATGATAAGCGAAAGTGTCATACGCGCTCCAAAACAAGGAGTGCGGATGCTATTAATGGTTCTTTGCGGCTTAGCGCCTTAGCGTGAGAGCTAGGTGTGTGCATGCCACTCTATAGCCTAAACTCTAAGCTCTAAACTGCGGGCGTCAGCCCGTATCAATGCGTCAGTCCCCTAAAGCCTAATGCCTAAAACCTAACGCCTAATGATGCGCCAACTGCTATCATCTATTATAACAAAATTATTAATGTTCGTGAAATGGGTTGACGGTTGAGGGATTTTTTGTAAATTTGCAAGTTTTATGGAAACAATGACACAGAAACGGAATATTGCGGTGCTGGGCAGCACAGGGTCAATCGGGCGGCAGACGCTTGACATCATTGCCGAGTACCCGCAGCTGTTCAACGCCTGGCTGCTGGTGGCACGCAGCAGCGCCGACCTGCTCATTCAGCAGGCACGGCAGTTACGCCCCCACATGGTCATCATAGCCGATGAACAATACTATGACTATGTGCGTGATGCCCTTGAGGACACAGGCATCGAGGTGGCGACAGGCAGTGCCGCCATTGCCCAAGCAGTCACCATGCCCGAGATTGACACCGTTGTCACCGCCATGGTGGGCTACAGCGGACTGGAATCGACCATTGCCGCCATTAGAACCAACAAACGCATTGCCCTTGCCAACAAAGAGACGCTGGTGGTAGCCGGCGAATTGATTGACCGCCTGCTGCAAGATTCCAAGAGTGTGCTCTACCCTGTTGACAGCGAGCACGGCGCTTTCTACCAGTGTCTGGTGGGAGAGCGCATGGAGGACGTCGACAAGCTGTGGTTGACGGCCTCGGGCGGCCCGTTCCGCACCATGCCCAAAGAGCAACTGTCGAATGTCACTGCCGCCGACGCCTTGAAGCATCCCAACTGGTCGATGGGTGCCAAAATCACCATCGACTCGGCAACGATGATGAACAAGGGCTTTGAGATGATTGAAGCCCGGTGGCTCTTCGGCGTGATGCCCGACGACATCGAAATTGTGGTGCATCCACAAAGCATTATCCACTCGATGGTTGCCTTTAAGGACGGCTCGGTAAAAGCACAGTTGGGTTTGCCCGACATGCACCTGCCCATCCGTTATGCGCTGGGGTTGCCTGACCGCCGCCTGGCGAGCGATTGCCGCAAAATGACTATCGAAGACATGGCGTCGCTGACGTTTGAGCGTCCCGACTTCGACAAGTTCCCACTGTTGGGCACTGCATACGAAGCGGCCCGCACGGGTGGCACCGCCCCCTGTGTAATGAATGCTGCCAACGAGATTGCCGTGGCAGCCTTCCTGCAGGACAAAATCAAGTTCACCGATATCCATCAAATCATCGAGAAGACGATGGAAAAGGTTCCTCACATCGACAATCCGGGCTATGAGGACTATGTAGAAAGCAACAACGCTGCCCGAGCAATAGCCGAAGAATTAATCACCAAGTCTAAAAACTAAAGACCAGTTAGTATAAACTGGGACAATAAACCAGAAACTAAAGAATACAAAAATGATATTACTTGCATCGACATTTTGGATCAAGACATTTGAATTGCTGTTAGCATTAAGCATCCTGATTGTTTTTCATGAGTTTGGACACTATTTCTTTTCACGTATCTTTGGGGTGTGGGTAGAGAAATTCTATATGTTCTTTAACTACAAGTTCAGTATCGTCAAGTGGAAACCCGGCAAATACCTCAAGTGGTTCTCCACGGGCAACGAGATGGGTGCCATGGAGGGCGAAGCTAACACCGAGGGAGAAGAAGAGAACAAGGCTTCGTGGCGTGCCACCGAGTACGGCATTGGCTGGATTCCCCTTGGAGGCTATTGCGCCATCTCGGGTATGATTGACGAGTCGATGAATGTCGAGGCCATGAAACAGCCCGCTAAGTCCTACGAGTTCCGCAGCAAGCCCGCTTGGCAACGGTTACTCATTATGCTGGGTGGTGTGCTGTTCAACCTGTTGCTGGCGATGATTATCTATGCAGGTATCGTCTATGCCGTTGGTGAGCAGTTCATCAAGTTCACCGACGCCACCGAGGGTATGGAATACTGCGAGAGCGCTCACAAAGTAGGCTTTGAGAATGGTGATATCCCGTTGGCCGCCGATGGCAAACCGCTGGAATACATGAACGCTGAGGACCTGCAGACGATGCTCACCGCCCATCAGGTGACTGTCTTGCGTAACCACAAGGACACTGTTACCATCGACATTCCCAAGGATTTCATCTTCCAGGCTAACGAAGACGCAAAGAATGGGCAGACCTTCATGGCCTATCGCCTGCCTGTCGTCATTTCCCAGACACAGCCGCGCATGGGCGGTGAAAAAGCAGGGCTGCAAGAAGGCGACCGCATGGTTGCCGTGAACGGCGTCGCCACCCCCAGCTTCACCGAGTTCACCACCGAGCTGGAGAAGAACAAGGACAAAAACATCACACTGGAGTATGAGCGTGACGGCAAGAGGTTCACCGCTGCCAACGTACCCATTGACGGCAACGGCAAACTGGGCATCTTGCTCACCGACCCCACCAAGATATATAACACCACCGTCATACATTACAACCTCTTCCAGTCCATCCCCCGTGGTATAGAAATGGGCTGGACCAAGATGGTGAACTATGTCAAGCAGCTTAAGCTTATCTTCACTCCCGAGGGAGCGCAGAGCATTGGCGGCTTCGGCACCATCGGCAGCATCTTCCCTGCCACATGGAACTGGCTGGACTTCTGGAATATCACTGCCTTTATCTCGGTTATTCTTGCCGTGATGAACGTACTGCCCATTCCCGCCCTCGACGGTGGCCACGTACTCTTCTTGCTGTATGAGATCATCACCCGTCGCCAACCCAGCGTTAAGTTCCTGGAGCGGGCACAATATGTGGGCATGTTCCTGTTGATTGCCCTACTGGTATTTGCTAACGGTAATGACATATACAGATTCCTTTTCAAATAAGACTTTAGGTTATAGGCTTTAGGCATTAGCTGTTAACAAACAATTGTAAACGAGAAAGAACGATGACCTATAAAACCGTAACACTTAAACGAGGCAAGGAAGAATCACTCGAGCGCTTTCATCCATGGGTGTTCTCAGGTGCCATTGCGGCAGCCGACCACACCATCGAGGAAGGCGACCTGGTGACGGTTTATTCTCATGATGGCAAGCTCATCGGCAACGGACATTCCCAAATCGGCAGCATAGCTGTGAGGATGCTCACCTTTGACGACACCGCCATCGATGAAGCGTTTTATGAGCGACGCCTTAACGACGCGTTCAAGATGCGTCAGGCACTGGGGCTGCAACGTGAGGACAACAACGCCTTTAGACTGGTGCACGGCGAGGGTGACTTCTTGCCTGGACTGGTAGTGGACATCTATGGCCCGACAGCCGTGATGCAGGCTCACTCACCCGGAATGCATTTTGCCCGCGACATCATTGCACAGGCTTTGACCAAGCTGCCCGGAGGCGTCGTGCGCAACGTCTATTACAAGAGCGAGACCACCCTGCCCTACAAGGCCCACCTTGACCCGATGAATGACTATATCATCGGCAGCATGGAGACTGACGAGGCCTTGGAGAACGGTCTGCGTTTCCACGTCGATTGGCTCAAGGGCCAAAAGACGGGTTTCTTTGTGGACCAGCGCGAGAACCGCAGCCTGCTCGAAAAATACAGCAAAGGCAAACGTGTGCTCAACATGTTCTGCTACACGGGCGGTTTCTCGGTCTATGCCCTACGGGGTGGTGCCCAGCTGGTGCACTCGGTGGACAGCTCCGCCAAGGCGGTGCGCCTGACCGACGACAACGTCGCCCTCAACTTTCCACCCGAGGACGGTCGCCACAAGTCATTTGCCGAGGACGCGTTCAAGTTCCTGGACAACATGGAGAAAGGTACCTATGACCTCATTATCCTCGACCCTCCTGCCTTTGCCAAGCACAAGAGTGCCCTTCGCAACGCACTGGTAGGCTACCGTCGCCTGAACGCCAAGGCGCTGGAGAAGATTGCCCCCGGCAGCATCCTGTTCACGTTTTCCTGCTCTCAGGCAGTGAATAAGGAACAGTTCCGTCTGGCGGTATTTAGTGCCGCAGCACAGACCAAGCGCAAGGTGCGCATTCTACACCAGCTCACACAGCCTGCCGACCACCCCATCAGCATCTACCACCCTGAGGGCGAGTACCTGAAGGGGCTGGTACTTTATGTGGAATAATCAATTATCAACAACAATTATAACTTTAATCAATTACAATGAAGAAATTTTTTATTCTTTTTGCCGCTGTGGCTTTGATGGCCATGACCGCATGTAACGAGAAACCCGCAAAGAACAACGAAGGTAACGATGCCGCTCCTGGCACCGAGCAAGTGGACACCAGCAAAGCCTCCAAGGCTGATGCACCCAAGGTCGATGTCGAAAAGGCACAACCCACCGAGGATGGCAAGGACCATGTAGCTGCCGAGTTCAGTAACAAGGACTATCACGTGCGCCTCGAGAATCTTGCTGACGGCACTTACCGCGTGTTGATGTGGAAAGTCGGCCAGGACATGTCAGGCAAGCCCGATCGCGTTGCCGAGACCAAGAATTGCGTGATGAAAGACGGCAACTACCTGATGAAAACTGATGATGGCACGATTTACATCATCAAGACACAAAAGGGTGCTGAGCAAATCACCATCATGAACAAAGAGAAAATCATCTATCCTGAAAAATAAACTACCGCATCATGAAAAAGATCGGATTTCTCCTGACTCTGCTCATCGTGTTGATGGCATCCTGCAATCAAGCCGAGATGAAGGAAAAGAAATTCCTCAAGGGAATGCAGAGCGAGGATTTTGAAGTATCAAACCAGGCGTTTGAAGAATTCTGTCAGTGGCTGCAAAACGACAAGGCGACCATGACGCATGACTTCAAGTTGATGCGTGAAGCCATCGGCCTGAATGTGCAGACCAGCGATGACGGGCAGGTGCGTTGCTACAGCTGGGAAACTGGACGCGGCGATACCACCCGCACCTATGCCAACATCGTTCAATGGCTCGCTGGTGAGAACCTGGTGGCCTACAATGGCCCCATCGACGCGCTGCTCACGGGACGTAAGCCCCAAATCAATCATCAGTGGTCGTTGGCCCACAGCATCGACTCGATTTTTGAGATAAAAGATGCAAAGCAGCCCATCTACATGATTGTGGAGTCTTACATCAATGAGTCGGGCATGAGCTTCTACTATGTGTCGGCAGTCGTTAACAAAGGCTTGACGTTGTCCATCCTGCCGTTCTTCTTCAACGGCATCGAGACAGCCGGCAACCGCGAGTACAAAGATGACGGCAAGGTGAATAAGGCCGACCTGATCAAATGGGACGCCAAGGAGAAGAAGCTGTATTCCTATTTGACCGACGACAGCGCCCGCATCATCCCGGGCAAGTACGAGGTCTATCAGCTCGACAATACCCAGTTCAAGAAGATTGCCCAAGAATGATTCCAACACCTTAACAAAACATCTTAACACAGTTTTATGAAGAAAATGATTTTTGCCGTCATCACGACGGTGTTAGCTACAACAGCAATGGCACAAAACAACGACTTCAACTATAGTGTTGACCGTTTTGCCGACATTGAGGTGCTACGTTACCAAGTGCCCGGCTTTGAGGACTTGTCCCTCAAGCAAAAAGAGCTTGTCTATTACCTCACCGAGGCAGCCCTCAACGGCCGTGACATCCTCTTTGACCAGAACGGCAAATACAACCTGATGGTACGCCAAACACTTGAGGACATCTATCGTAACTTCAAGGGCGACAAGAACAGCAAGGACTATCAGGCTTTCCTTAAGTATCTGAAGCAGGTATGGTTCGGCAATGGTATCCATCACCACTATTCGATGGACAAGTTCACACCTGAGTTCTCCAAGGACTTCTTTGACAAGCAGTTCAACGCTCTGCCCGATGCCAAGAAGCGTGCCGACGACAAAAAAATCCTGGACCGTGTCATCTTTGACCCCACGTTCATGGCAAAGCGCGTCAATCAAGCAGACGGCGAGGACCTCATCCTCACCTCGGCCTGCAACATGTATGAGGGCGTGACGCAGCAGGAAGTCGAGGACTTCTACAACAACCTCAAGGACACCACTGACCTGACACCCATCTCGTGGGGACTTAACTGCAAGGTGGTAAAGAAGAACGGCAGGATTGTTGAGGAGCCTTACAAGGTGGGAGGACTGTACAGCAAGGCCATTGAGAAGATTGTCTATTGGCTGCAAAAGGCTGCCACTGTTGCCGAGAACGACGGCCAGCGTGCCTACATCAATGAACTTATCAAGTTCTACCAGACCGGTAGCCTCAAGACCTTTGACGACTATAGCATCCTGTGGGCCGAGGAGACAAAGAGCCAGGTGGACTTCATCAACGGCTTCATTGAGAGTTACGGTGACCCCCTGGGCATGACCGGCTCTTGGGAGGGAATGGTCAACTTCAAGGATATGGCCGCTTCCCGCCGCTCCAAACTCATCAGCGAGAATGCACAGTACTTCGAGAGCAATTCGCCTGTAGACAACCGCTTCAAGAAGAAAAACGTGAAGGGCGTGAGCGCCAAGGTCATCACCGCTGCCATCTTGGCAGGTGACAGCTATCCCTCGACGCCCATTGGTATTAACCTGCCCAACAGCAACTGGATTCGCGCCCAGCACGGTTCCAAGTCGGTCAGCATCGACAATATCACCGATGCCTACAACAAGGTGGCTGCCGGAACCGGTTTCAACGAGGAGTTTGCCTACAGCAACGTTGAGGTCGAACTGATGAAAAAGTATCTGGATCTTGCCGATGCTTTGCACACCGACCTGCACGAGTGTCTGGGACACGCTTCGGGACAATTGCTGCCCGGTGTTGACCAGGATGCCCTCAAGGCCCACGGCTCCACGCTCGAGGAGGCCCGCGCCGACCTGTTTGCCCTGTATTACCTTGCCGATCCCAAGCTGATTGAGCTGGGCATCTTCACCGACAAGGATACCTACAAGGCCGAATACTACAAGTACATCATGAACGGCCTGATGACCCAGCTCACGCGCATCGAGCCGGGCAAGGACATAGAGGAGGCACACATGCGCAACCGCAAACTCATCAGCGAATGGTGCTACCAAAAGGGACTCAAAGACAACGTCATCGAGTATGTTAAGCGCAACGGCAAGACCTACATCCGCGTGAACGATTACCTGAAGCTTCGTGACCTGTTTGGCGAACTGCTCGCCGAGATTCAGCGCATCAAGAGCGAGGGTGACTATGAGGCAGGACGCCAACTCGTCGAGACCTACGGTGTGAAGGTTGATCCCACCATCCATCAGGAAGTGCTTAAGCGTTACGAGGGCCTGAACATTGCTCCCTACAAGGGCTTTGTCAATCCCATCTACACCCCGGTCTATGACAAGAACGGCAAACTCACCGACGTAAAGATTTCTTACACCGAGGGCTACATCGACCAGATGCTCCGCTACGGTCAAGACTACTCTCCCCTCACCCACTGATTCAACCGAGCAACCGCTCAATGAATCAAGTTTAGGCTGAGAGAAAGACAATACCTGACGAGGGTTCCCATTGTATTGGGAGCCCTCGTCACTTTATAAGACTATTACATAAACACAGCAGATTATTTGCAAATTTCTTGCTTATTACGTCATCTTGTATTAATTTTGCAGTCATAATAATTTAATTATTGTTGTAATTATGCCACAAGTATCAATGACAGTCCGTATGGACTCCAAACTCAAAGCAATGTTTGATGAGTTATGCGCTCAGTTTGGCATGAGCGCCAATACGGCTATGAATATCTTTGCCAAGGCCGTAGTGAGAACTCGCAGCATACCATTTGAATTAAAGCTGGAGCAAGAGGGAAGTACTTTGCCATCGTTCGACGAATCAGCAGAAACCCACCGAAACGTAACCACGCAAGATGACGCTTTGATGACAAGAGATGAACTTGAAGAAAAAATCAAACGAGGTGAACAAGCTTATAAATTAGGGTTATGCGGTGAAATGATGGTAAATGAAGACCTTACAGAATACCTCAAACGTCGTGGCTATGATGTATAAGGTTATCATTACGCCTGAAGCCGAAAGAGACATACTGAAATTGGCAAAGACGGAGCCAAAAACATTCTTGAAAGTCCAAAATTTACTTAATGAATTAAAAAAGCATCCAAAAACCGGAACTGGTCACCCAGAACCACTGAAAGGGTTTTCAGATAACCGATGGAGCCGTCGAATTTCTAAAAAGCATCGTCTCTTCTATGGCATTTATGATACAGAAATAGTAGTGCTCGTTTTTTCAAGTTATGGCCATTATAGTGACAAATGACAAAATGAAGAAGATAATAATAGTAATGATGGTGGTTGCTTTTGTCGGAATGATTAAAGCGGCTACGATTGAGGAGTTAAGGACGCCTGATGTGGCTGGTCTGAATGTAAACCAGCAGGAACTTGAAGCATTGCAGTTCCTGTATGCCTACATGCCGCTGGCAGATGTAACCGACTATACGGTTCAGTTCCACCTGGAGAACGTGCGCGCCACGTTTGCCGCCCGAGAGCAGATGCCGTGGGGCAAGAAGGTGCCTGAACTGCTGTTCAAACACTTCGTGTTGCCGCTGCGTGTCAACAACGAGGCGCTTGATATGTTCCGCCCCACGTACTTTAATGAACTGAAAGCACGTGTGGAAGGCATGAGCATGGAAGAGGCTATCCTGGAAGTCAACCACTGGTGCCACGAGCATGTGACCTATCAACCCAGCGATGCACGCACCTTGTCGCCTATGGCGTGCATGAAAACCGCTATCGGCCGCTGCGGCGAGGAATCGACGTTCACCGTTGCCGCTTTAAGGGCGGTTGGCATCCCTGCCCGCCAAGTCTATACGCCGCGATGGGCGCACACCGATGACAACCATGCCTGGGTCGAGGCCTGGGCCGACGGCAAATGGCACTTCCTGGGAGCCTGCGAGCCCGAGGCTGTGCTTGACCTCGCGTGGTTCAATGCGCCGGCATCGCGGGCATTGCTCACCCACACCCGCGCCTTTGGCGACTATTACGGCCCTGAAGAGGTGATGACGCGGACCCGCAACTTCACTGAAATCAACCTCATCGGCAACTATGCCGCTACCGCAAAGGCCCAGGTGCAGGTGCTTGACAAAGCCGGCAATCCCGTTAAGGGTGCCAAAGTGGAGTTCCGCATCTATAACTATGCTGAGTTCTACCCTGCCGCCACCAAATTTACCGACAGCAAAGGCATGGCTTCACTCACTGCTGGCAAGGGTGACATGCTCGTGTGGGCCAGTAAGGACGGCTGGTATGGGTATCGCAAGGTGTCCTTCGGCAAGGACAGCAAAGTAGATGTTATGCTCAACAAGAGCAACAGCCTCAAGAACGGTCCTACCTATGAGACATTTGACATTGTTCCACCCCCTGAAAAAGCCTATGTGCCCAAGGTAACGCCCGAAATGGCAGCCGCCAACAAAGCGCGTTTTGCCAGAGAAGATTCCATTCGCAAGGCTTATGAGGCTGATGCTTTTCTTCCTGCCGAGAAAATCCAATCCACACTCAATCCCAGAGCAGCCGATGTGTTGATCAAGGCCCGTAGTAACTGGGAAACTGTACTCGAATTTATCAAGAATCACGGTGAAGATTTGGACCGTGTTTGGGGAATCCTCCATGGGCTGAACGACAAAGACATGCGCGATGTCACTATGCCCATTCTCGAGGATGCCTTCAATGCCCGCTGCAACCAACTGTCGCAACGTGTGGAATACGAGATGATTACATCACCTTTCAAATGCAAGTTGCAGGACGCCTTCGACGCTGCCACAGTCGAAAGCTACCGTAAGGACCCCACCCTGCTTGTGGCTTGGGTGAAAGAAAACATCACGTTGAAGCCCGAGGAGAACGCGCTCCATATTGCACAGACCCCGATGGGCGTATGGAATTCCCGCGTCTCGGATGAGCGGGGCCGTGACATCTTCTTTGTCGATTTGGCACGCTCACTTGACATCGAGTCGCGCAAGGATCCGGTCACCGGCAAGGTGCAGTACCGCCTCGAGAGCGAGTGGAAAGACGTGGACTTTGGCGCTGCACAACAGCAGAATGCCCAAACCGGCACGCTAAAGTTGCGCTACACCCCCACCCCGAATCTTGATGATCCCAAATACTACAACCACTTTACGCTGTCGCGCATCTTAGACGACGGAACGACGCAGCTCCTGACTTATGACGAGGGCGACTCGGGTCTGGAAGACCGCTCATCGTGGAGTAACACGTTCCAGAACGGCACCACGCTGGATGCAGGCACCTACATGCTCACCACGGGCACGCGTGCTGCCAGCGGCAAAGTCCTTGCCGCCAACCGCATCTTCAAAGTGCTGCCGGGCCAGACCACGACCATCAACCTGACCATGCGTCAGAGCGATGACATTGTGGCAGTTATCGGCAACTTCAATTCCGAAAGCAAGTTCACACTGCTTGACAGCGAGTTGAAACCTGTTAATGGCGATGCTGTGACCATCCTGTCTCAAACGGGACGTGGCTACTTCATCGTGGGCGTGCTTGGCGTGGGCCAGGAGCCTACCAACCATGCCATGCGCGATATCGCCAAGATGAGCGCAGCGCTCGACAAGTGGGGCCGTCCTATGATGCTGCTGTTTGAAAGTCCAGACGACGCACAGAAATACCGCCAGGAGAACTTCGGCACACTGCCACGCAACATCATCTATGGCATCGACAATGACGGCAGCATACGCCAGCAGATTGTGCAGCAGATGAAACTGCAGAATGAGACGCAACTGCCCATTTTCATCATTGCCGACACATTCAACCGCGTGGTATTCTGCTCACAAGGTTACACCATAGGCCTGGGAGAGCAACTCACTAAGGTTATCAACAACCTCGATAAATAAATCAAGTGGTGTTTTTCAACTCCTCCCCTATATTAGGGGAGGTGGCGCGAAGCGCCGGAGGAGTATGATAACGCCAACATAAACTCGCATCATGTAGCATCAACGCCCCCGCCCTGAAGGGCACCCCCTCTTATCTAAGAGTGGGAGTTGCTGACGCAATGATTATCAGTAAACAAATAATATCGAATATGATAAATAAATCAAGTGGTGAAGCTGATTGCTTCACCACTTGAAATTTAAAGTTAAGAGTTCAGTGTTTAGAGAAGGGCGTCAACCTTGGCGGCAAGAGCGTCGCGGGTAATGGTACCCACGTGCTTGTCCACCATCTGTCCGTCCTTGAAGAACAGCAGAGTGGGAATGTTGCGGATGCCATATTCCACACTCAACTCGTCACCATCGTCAACATCGTACTTGCCAATGATGGCACGGCCCTCATAGGCGGTTGCCAGTTCCTCTACGATGGGAGCGATGCTGCGGCAGGGACCGCACCAAGGAGCCCAAAAGTCAATCACAACGGGTTTTCCCGATTCCAATAACTCTTTGTAGTTAGCGTCGTTAATTACAGTAGCCATTTCTTTTTTCTTGTTTAATGTAATAATATTGATATTTAACTATTTGTCAATTGCAAATACAATGCCATGTCACACACGGGCATTCACCTTGAACTTGACGCCCGCCTCTCTCAGCGACTCCAGCAAGCGCTTATCGACGGCGATGTGCTTCTTGGAACGCAGCATGACATAATTGCCGCTCATCTGATCCTTCATGCGGAAGTAGAGGTCACAGCAATTATCTCCATTGGCTCCAAGATTCTGTTTCAAGAAGTCAACGTTGGACAGGTCTCTGTCGTTCAAAGAGATGACAAGGTTATTCACCATTTTGCCCTTGAGATTCTCAAGCAGGTCTATTGTGCGCACGTTGAAACGAGGCGGGTCGGTGTCGCGGTAGCCTTTTTCATAGGCGCCTCGCAACACGATGGCAAAACCTGGGATGCCAAACTTCTGGTAATCGACGAACTTGTTGCCGAAGAGCATACACTCAAACGAGCCCGAATAGTCCTCAATCTTCAAGATGCCAAATTGTCCGCCCTTTTTACCCGTGCGAATCTGGAAATCTACCACCAGGCCGCCCATGACGAGTTCCTGGTTGAGATCGTCTGCATGGCTCTTTACCTCGGCCAACGGGGTATTGCAGCCATAGGTCACCTCCATGTAATAGGGGTCAAGCGGATGGGCTGAGAGGTACATGCCTACCAACTCGCGCTCACGATTCAGTCGCTCCAGCTGTGACCATGGCTCGGCTTGGGGAATGACGGGAGTGGCTACCTCCACGCCGCCCATTGCACCAAATAACGAGTTCTGCATTTCCTGCTGACTTGCCTGATAACGCTGGCCAAAGCGCATCAAAATCTCGCTGAAGGTCTCGTTACGGGGATTTACCTCAAAGAAATCTTCGCGTTTAATCTCCTTGAAATCGTCGAACGCACCTGCCAGTGCCATCGACTCCAGGGCCTTGCGGTTGCAGGCGCCTGTGTTAATACGTTGCACGAAGTCGAAAATGTCCTTATAGGTGCCGTTCTTGTCGCGTTCCTCGACGATAGAGTCCACACAGCTCACGCCCACGCCCTTGATGCCAGCCAGTCCAAAGCGGATGCGGCCGTCCTTGGTAGCGCTAAAGTTGCGGTAACTCTCATTGATATTGGGTCCCAGCACCTCGATGCCCATGGCACGGCACTCATCCATATACTTGGAGAGCTTGTCCACATCGTTGAGGTTGCTGCTCAGAACCGCTGCCATGTACTCGCTGGGATAGTTCGCCTTGAGATAAGCCGTCTGATAGGCCACCCAGCTGTAGCAAGTAGCATGTGACTTGTTGAAGGCATATTCGGCAAATCTCTTCCAGTCCTCCCAGATTTTTCCGAGCGTCTTTTTGTCATAGCCGTTTTTCTCGCCGCCTTCATAGAACAAGGCCTCGAGCTCTTCCATCTTCTTGATCTGCTTCTTACCCATCGCCTTGCGCAGTGTGTCGCTCTGGCCACGGGTAAAGCCTGCCAGCTGCCTTGAGAGCAGCATGACCTGCTCCTGATAGACGGTGATGCCGTAGGTCTCTTTCAAGTATTTCTCCATGCAGGGGATATCATACTCGATGGGCTCGACGCCATGCTTGCGGTTGATAAACTGGGGAATATAGCTCATGGGGCCCGGTCGGTAGAGGGCATTCATGGCAATCAGGTCCTCAAAGCAGGTGGGATGCAGCTCAATGAGATACTTCTGCATACCCGCCGACTCGAACTGGAACGTGCCCGCGGTTCTTCCCTTGCAGTACAGCTCATAGGTCTTGGGGTCATCAATGGGAATCTTCTCGATGTCGATTTCCACGCCATGATTGAGCTTGATGTTGGCTATGGCCTCCTTGATGATGGAGAGGTTTTTCAACCCCAGGAAGTCCATCTTGATCAAACCCGTATCCTCGATGACACCGCCCTCATACTGAGTGACGATGATTTTCTCGCCATCGCTGTCGGTAGCAGTGCTCACAGGCACCCAGTCGGTGATATCGTCACGGCCGATGATAACGCCACAGGCGTGTACACCTGTGCTGCGCACACTGCCTTCCAACTTCTCGGCATAGCGGATGGTCTCGCCCACCCTGGGATCCACGTTGTCCAACTCATGACGGAACTCAGGGAAACACTCCAGACAGTTCTTAACGGTGATTTTGTACTTCTTTCCAGGCTCTTTTTCGGGCATTTCATTGGGCGTGGACGGGATGAATTTGGCGAGTCGGTTGCTCTCGGCCACCGACAGGTCCTCGACACGCGCAACATCCTTGATGGCGCTCTTGGCTGCCATCGTGCCATAGGTGACGATATGCGCCACTTTCTCGGCACCATATTTCTCGGTCACATAGTTCAGCACCGCCGCACGGCCGTCATCGTCAAAGTCTGTGTCGATATCAGGCAGCGAGATGCGGTCAGGATTCAGGAAACGCTCAAACAGCAGGTCATACTTCATCGGGTCAATCTTGGTGATACCCAAGCAGTAGGCTACTGCCGAGCCGGCTGCCGAGCCACGTCCGGGACCTACCGAGCACCCCAGTTTGGGCGCCATCCTGATGTAGTCCTGCACAATAAGGAAGTAGCCCGGGAATCCCATATTTTTGATGGTCTCCAATTCAAAGTCAAGGCGCTCGCGGTGCTCGTCATCGAGTTCGGGCCAGCGTTCCTTGGCGCCTTCATAGACCAGATAGCGCAGGTAGTCATCCTCGTTGTCAAAGCCGTCGGGCAAGGGGAAATCTGGCAAGATAGGTGCATGGTTGATGCTGTAGAACTCCACCTTGTCAAGAATCTCGTTGGTGTTTTGCAGAGCCTCGGGGACATCGGCAAACACCTGGTTCATCTCGGCGGTGGTCTTGAACCATTCCTGCTTGCTGTAGAGCATCACGTTCTCGTCGGTCAGCTTCTTGCCTGTCGAGAGGCAGATGAGACGCTCATGGGCATCGGCATCCTCCTCATTGACGAAGTGGGAGTCGTTAGTGCACACTAGTTTGATGTCGAGTTCGTGGGCGAACTGTATCAAAGCGTCGTTTACCAGACACTGCTTCTCATAGGTCTCGTGGTTGGCACGAGGCACGGTCGCCTTGTGACGTTGCAGCTCCAAGTAGTAGTCGTCACCAAAGATGCTCTTGAACCATTGGATGGTCTCACGGGCCTGGTTCATCTGGCCGCCCATGATGAGTTGTGGCACTTCGCCACCCAGACATGCCGAGCAGCAGATGATGCCTTCATGGTACTTCTCCAGCTCGCTGTGGTCGGTACGAGGGTGAGAATAGAAGCCCTCGGTCCAGGCATGGGAGACAATCTTAATCAGGTTTTTGTAACCCTGCAGGTTCTTGGCAAGTAGTATCAGGTGGTAGCCGATGTCTCGCTTGTCAAGATGCTCGTGACGGTCCTTGCGCGCCACATAGACCTCGCAGCCAAAGATGGGTTTGAATTTCTCACCTTCGACCTTATTTTCGTTGAGTTTCGACACATAGTCATGAAACTCCTTGATGCCGTACATGTTGCCATGATCGGTAATCGCCATGCCGCGCATTCCGTCGGCTATAGCCTTATCGACCAATGACTTGACAGGCGCCTCGCCATCAAGAATCGAATATTGTGAGTGCACATGCAAATGCACAAAAGGTATCAAATTTTCCTCCATTGATATTTTATAGATTGCAGTTTGTAAAATTACAACCAATTTCCCAACTGCCAAAATTAAGTTATTAACAATCGTATCAACTACGTTAAGACCTCAGATTTTAGACATCAGTTGGTGCTCACGCAAAGGGGTAATTACATTTTTTAGAAGTTGAAGTGGAGCTGGATGCGGATGCCGTGGCGGTCGGTGCCGGCGTGTTCACGATAAGTAAGGCGCCACACGTAGTCGATGCGCAATATGGTCAAGATGTTGTCCAGGCCGACACCGGCTTCCATATAGGGTTTGTCGCCCATGGGCAGGCAGGGAACATCGGCGGGAAACATGAAGAGGTCATCGTTCTTGTACGGATCATTCTTGTCACTCAGACTGCCCCAAATGCCGCGGAAAGTCAGCACTTCACGCAGCCGCAGCCGCTTGATGAGCGGCAGGCGGTTCATCAGCACGCCATTGCCCCAATAGGTCAAATCCCATGAAAGGGCCTGGTCGTTGATGAACTCCATGGGCTTCATCAAGGCATAGCTCTCGGGCTGGATGGTGTAACTGAGGTTGACATTGGGCAG
The DNA here is from genome assembly GCA_017427945.1 of Muribaculaceae bacterium. Taxonomy (GTDB): domain Bacteria; phylum Bacteroidota; class Bacteroidia; order Bacteroidales; family Muribaculaceae; genus Sodaliphilus. The sequence continues at coordinate 98,005 of JAFRRT010000012.1, forward strand.
CAACAGGTCAGGATAGGCAACTTTGCTCCACACTTTCTCGCCCTTGACGATAACGTCGGCATAGCCGAAGGCCGAGAACCAGAAGCGCTTCTGCAAGCCCAATTCTGTCTTGTTCAGCTCATGCAGACTGCCCATAAAGCCCTTGGGCATATATGTCTGCTTGAGAGTGACGATGGGCGCATCCATGTTGATGGGGATGCGGTAAGAGCGCGTCTGATAGAACGTCTCGCCCGGTGCAAACCGCAGTTCAGCGGTGAAGCCGGCCTGTGTGTAGCGTCTGCGATCAGTTCCGTCGCCATAATTGAACATGACATACGGTGAGGCCTTATGGATGTTGTGCTCCAATCCCAACTCAATGGAGAAATGGTTGTACCACTCACGGCGATACTCCAAGCGGGTTGTGCGCAAGTACTGCATCATCACATCCTTGTGGCGTCTGAGGGTCAGAAAAACGTTGTCCTGATTGGTGTAGAGGTAATGTTGCGCCAGTTTGTCCACATCGTAGCGGTGTGTCAATCGCAGGCTGTGGATGGGAAATTCCTGATCCAGTGCTTTCTTAGGCGTGAAAGAGTATTCCAGTGAGCCCATGTACTTGAACTTCTCGTCACGGCAGCCGTAGGCGACATAACCTCGTGCAAACCAGTGGCGACTAAGGTTGACGGTGGTCATGCCACCCAATCGCAGACGCAGTCCTTCCAGAGAATTACCGCTAATGATGGTGTTCAACGGCCCGATATCAAACTTGCTCTCTTTCGCGGTCGGGAGGTAGCCATTTACCATGACCACGATGACGCGCTCTGCCCAGTAGAACAGTTTTGACTTGCGCAGGCGCTGCATCAAGCCCTGCACCGTGGCCGAGGTGGCCCTGACCTCGGCGGGACGGTACTCCTGCCAAAATTCATCAGGCATGAACGTCGCATTGCCCGCGACATGTCGGTCGCCATCAAAGTTGAAGGCGCCACCCTCAGGTCGTTCAAAATTGTGATTGCGGTAAGAGGTCTCACGGCGTGCAAACAATTCGGGCAACGACGACAACAGTTTGAGGCTCACTTCCACATGGTCACGCACCTTGAGACGCGAGCCGTTGGGGGCGCGTTCAAAATCCTGCTCAATGCTCATGAGCTCCACATAGTTCAGATTGATGTCATGGGGCACACCCATCGACACCCGCTTGATGAACATGGTTGTGTCCTCGAGTGAGACATACAAGCGGCCGAGGAAGCCGAAGGTTTGCGGAGTGAACGGCACAAAACTCAACACCGCACAGCGCTCACCGTCGAGCATGACCGTATCGTTGAGATAGAACTTGTAGAAGTCCACCGCAATGCGCGACAAGGGGCTGACAAAGCGGTTGGTGAGCAATGTGACATCGTTCTGGAAGATGTCAACCTCGCCCATAAAGTCGTCAAGCACCTTCTTGATGTTTTCCTGGTCGATGCGTTCGTCAATGCCAGCAGTCTTTGTCCCCATAATGACCTGCTTGTGGGAATCGGGGTTGCTGGTGAAGTGGTCACGCGCCACGGTCTCCTTGATGGAGAATGGCAGTACTCGTTTGCCTGTCAGCAGCGACGTGTCGGCATATTGCTCCACCCATTGCTGCTCCTCGGGCTTCTTGATCATGCCGTCGATGTCACCAAAGCCCAGCAACATGCGCTCATACTGCGTGTAATCATAATGAGGGAAGCGCATGGGGTCATTGTCATCACGCCGTGCCCGCAGTTTCTTGATCATGTCAACAGCAGGGTTGTTCTTCTTGCTGTACTTCTCCTTGCCCTTGCGAACAACCACCTCGTCCAGTTCCACACCGGATCGCACCATGTCAATCAACACGACACTGCCCTGCCCCGCTCTCACCTCCACCTCTTTGGGGCGGTAACCCATGGCAGTAGCACGCAAACGCGAGAAGCTGGCTCGGGAATTCACCGTAAAACCGCCCTTATCGTTGGCCAGCGTTCCCTCGCTGGTGCCCACCAGCGTGATGGAGGCGTAAGGCACTCCCTCACGCGACAGCGAATCGCGTACCAGACCGGTAATCTGAGTGACAGCAGCCTGCTGGCCCGCAGCTGTCAACGACGCCACCAGCAGTACCCAGCAAAGGATATGTCGCATGAAGTTCCTCATCGAGGCTACAAAATTAGGCATTTTTCGGTTGTCATGAAAAATGCGTGCTGAGATTTCTGCCGTCATGGTCTTAATCAGGCAAAATAAAAAGCATGCTGATTGCGTTATCAATTATATGGGAATTGAGATTGAACACAAGTATCTGGTCAAGGACGACTCCTACAGAGCGATTGCCAGCAGCGTGAGTGAGATTCAGCAGGGTTTCTTGTCAAGGGACCCTGAGCGTACCGTGCGCGTAAGGATAAAGGACCGTCAAGGTTTCATCACAATCAAAGGCAAAGGTGACGGAGCGGCACACCCCGAGTTTGAATACGAGGTGCCGCTTGATGACGCTATGCAAATGCTGTCGTTGTGCGAGCCACCGGTTATCAGGAAAACGCGTTATATCGTCATGCACGACGGCAATCGCTGGGAAATAGATGAGTTCCATGGCGACTTACACGGTCTTGTGATTGCCGAGCTGGAAGTGCCGAGCGAGGATTACCGATTCACGTTGCCGCCGTTTGTCGGCACTGAAGTCACCGGCGACAAGCGCTACTACAACTCTCAATTAGGTGTAGCGCAATAGTTGACCTCACACTCTTTTGTAAAACATCAAATGGCGCACGTGGGTGCGCCGTTTTTTATGAATAAAATGAGCGACAGCTTCACAAAACTCGAATAAATTCAGTTTTGCGTTCGCCTTGCACATTTTTTTTATAAATTTGCAGCCGTTAAACGCGACAGAGCGCCATGCTGAAGATAAAAAGGCTTTATACATTCATGTTGTCAAGGTTCCTGCCCAGGTTCCTGATGACTTTTTGTATCTGCCTGTTTATTGTCATCATGCAGTTCTTATGGCGCTACATCGACGAGCTGGTGGGCAAAGGGTTGAGCATTGACCTCATTGCCGAACTGTTCTTCCACGCCGCCTTATCGCTGCTGCCCCTGGCATTGCCGTTGAGTATTCTGTTGGCGGCGCTGATGACCTTTGGTGACCTGGGCGAACATGTGGAACTGACGGCGCTCAAATCGTCGGGCATCTCGCTGACGACCATCATGAAGCCCATAGCCATCCTGATGGTGTTTGTCGCCATCGGAGCCTTCTTTTTCATGAACAACGCATTGCCCAAGTCGCAGGTTAAGATGTGGACACTGCTGTTCTCAATGCGGCAGACATCCCCCACCCTCGACATTCCTGAAGGTGCCGTATATAGCCAGATACCCGGCTACAACATCTATGTCAAGCGCAAGGACAAAGAGCGCGACATGCTCTATGACATGCTCATCTATGACGTGTCAAACGGAGCGATGTATCCACGCATCGTTGCTGCTGACTCTGGCCGGTTGAGTATGACCGAGGACAAGCGGCACCTGGTGCTGACGCTTTTCAAGGGATCCTGGTATGAAGAGATGAAAAGCGGCGGTGGTGTGAACGGCATGAGCGGAGACTTGTACCGACGCGAAACGTTTCATGACAAAGAAATCCTGATACCCTATGACGCAAACTTCACCCGCATGGATGACGAGGCGATGAGGTCGCAGTATGTCGGCAAAGACATCGCCGAGCTGCAACAGACCATCGACTCGGTGCGCCTGAGGGTTGACTCGGCGGCAACGTACATTGTTACCAGAATGAGGACACAGCCCGTGTGCGGCGTACCCGCCCAACGCACAGTTCACAAAGACGGCAAAGTAGTTACCGAAGATGTGAAAGAGGTGAGCCTCGACAAGCCGGTTGACATCAATGAACTGCTGAAAAAGATGCCCCCAAGCGACCAACAGATGCTCGTTAATCAAGCGCTGGTACGCACTACCTCGGCTATGCAGGACCTTCAGTTCCAGGGCTACAGCATCAATGACGACAACTATGTCATACGCCGCCACCAGATTGAGCTGATTAAGAAATTCACCTTATCGTTAGCGTGCCTGATCTTCTTCTTCATCGGTGCGCCCTTGGGTGCCATTATCCGCAAGGGTGGCTTGGGCATGCCCATCGTGGTGTCTGTCATCCTGTTCATCATCTATTACATTATTGACAACATGGGCTATAAGTTGGCACGTGACGGCCGTTGGCCCGTGTGGCAAGGCATCTGGCTCAGTTCGGCTGTATTGCTGCCGCTGGGCATCTTCCTGACCAAGAAGGCCGTCAACGACTCGGCGGTGTTCAACCCCGATGCATGGCTCAATGTGCTGCGACGCGTATCGGGCCTTCACCAGACACGCAAACTCACTGCTAAGGAGGTCATCATCCACGAGACCATACCTGCCGAAGCCTTGCAACAAATCGATGCCCTCAAGACTTCATGTCAACAGTTCCTTGACCGTTATCCGGGTCGTCAACGTTATATCGATTACTGGCAACAGGGCTATGACAAAGCCGCCATCAAGTCGCTTGCCGAGCAAGTGGACCAAGTAGTGGACTATCTGTCCAACTCCCGTGACCAGATGGTGCTCAACAAAGCGATGGACTTCCCCATCATCCGTCAGTTGCTGACCTACAATCCTATCGGCAACAAGAACGTGGGCGCTGCCGTTGCTGCCTTGTTCCCCATCGGAGTGCCCATGTGGCTTGTGGGCCTGAGGCACCAAAAGAACCTGAAACGCGACATCAAGCAAACGGTAAAAACCTGTGACCAGATGGCAGCCATCATTAACGGCGAATACAACCGTGAAATGGAATACGAGGGCGGTTAACAGTTAATAGTTAATAGTTAGGAGTAATACTTTAATTCATTAGAGATAATAAATTGACAGTTAAATAATTATATATGGACGACATTAAACTGAATACCATTGACGAGGCCGTGGAGCAATTGAAACGCGGCGAATTTGTCATCGTCGTTGACGATGAAGACCGTGAGAACGAGGGCGACTTTATCATCGCTGCCGAAAAAATCACTGAAGAGAAAGTCAACTTCATGCTGCGTGAAGGACGCGGCGTGCTGTGTGCGCCTGTGACCTCTGAGCGCTGCCATGAACTGGAGTTGAATATGCAAGTCGATGACAATACATCGATGCTGGGAACTCCCTTCACCGTGACTATTGACCTGCTTGACGGCTGCACAACCGGCGTTTCGATGCATGACCGCGCCATGACCATCCGTGCACTGGCCAACCCGCACAGCAAACCCCAGGACTTCGGACGCCCCGGACACATCAACCCGCTGCGCGCCGTTGACAAGGGTGTTCTCAAGCGTGCCGGTCACACCGAGGCCTCCATCGACCTGATGAAGATTGCAGGCCTCTATCCTGCAGCCGCCCTCATCGAGATCATCAATCCCGACGGCACAATGGCCCGCCTGCCTCAACTCATGGAGGTGGCCAAGAAATTCGATATGCCCATCATCACCATCAAGGATTTGATTGCCTACCGCCTGCGCACCGAGAAGGTTGTCGAGGTGGGTGATGAGGTTGACCTGCCCACACAATACGGTCATTTCAAGCTCATCCCCTTCAGGCAAATCAACAACGGCTTGGAGCACATAGCCCTCATCAAGGGCGAATGGAAACCCGATGAGCCTATCCTGGTGCGCGTACACTCATCGTGCGCCACGGGTGACATTTTCGGGTCGATGCGTTGTGAATGCGGCGAGCAGCTGCACATGGCGATGCAGATGATTGAAAAAGAAGGCAAGGGCGTAGTCGTTTACATGAACCAGGAGGGACGCGGCATCGGCCTGATGAACAAAATCAAGGCCTACAAGCTGCAGGAACACGGCTATGACACTGTTGACGCCAACGTGCATCTGGGCTTCAAACCCGACGAGCGTGACTATGGCGTGGGTGCCAACATCCTGCGCATCCTGGGCATCACCAAGATGCGACTGATGACCAACAACCCCGTCAAGCGCGTTGGACTCGAGAGCTACGGCATTGAGGTGGTCGAGAACGTGCCTATTGAGGTGGCACCGAACCGCTACAACGAGTTCTACATGCACACCAAGAAGACCCGCATGGGCCATGATTTGCATAAGGTGGATTAGGCGTTAGGCTATGGGTGAGTTTGAAGAGATAAGAGAGTTTGTGGAGCGAGAGATTGTGCCCCGCTACGATGGCTTTGATGCCGGACACGGTCGTGACCACGTCCAGACGGTCATCTCACAGGCCCTCTCTTTAGCTCAGTATTATCCCGAGACCGACAAGCGCATCGTGCTCACTGCCGCAGCCTACCATGACCTGGGATTGGCATTCGGCCGTGACGAGCACCACATCCACAGCGCACGTATCGTGCGTGAAGACGAGCGGCTTAAGCGTTGGTTCAACGATGACGAAATCAACACGATAGCCGATGCCGCCGAAGACCACCGCGCCTCAAATGCCAGTGAGCCACGCACCATCTATGGCCGTATCATTGCCGAGGCCGACCGCATCATCGACAGCGAGACCATCGTGCGCCGAGCATTACAATATGGCTTGGCCCATGAGCCGGACTTGGACCGAGAGGGCCAATACTGCCGCCTGATGGACCACATGCTTGAGAAATATGCCGAAGGAGGATACCTGAAGTTATGGATTCCCTACGGCGACAACGCACGGCGCCTGAAAGAGTTCCGTCAGACGCTTGCCGATGAAAAGGCTTTCAGGGAACTGTTTGACCGCATTTATGATTCGATAAAGAATTAACTATCATACACTGAGTTATGAAAAAAACAATTACCGCATTATTGACCGTTATCATCGGCTTCACATCGTGGGCAGATATTCCTGACGGCTACTACAGCAACGCCATCGGCAAGCGTGATGAGGCTCTGATGACAGCCCTCGAGGGCATCATTTATACTCACAGCCAATTGAGTTATAACTTCCTTTGGGACTGCTATCCTTATACCGACGCAGGAAGTGATGGATACTATATCGACATGTACTCCACCTGCAAATACAACCACGACTCCTATCATGTGGGTTCTGCTTCCTATGTGGGTCAAGGCCTTAACCGCGAGCACTCATTTCCCAAGAGCTGGTTCGGCGGTGAGGTGGCCCCAATGTACACCGACTTGATGATGATTATCCCGACCGACGGCTATGTGAATCAGCGCCGCAACAACAATCCTTATGGCGTGTGTGCGGGCGGTGTCACCTACGTCAACGAGGAACTGGGAGTAAGCATGAGAGGCAAGTTGGGCACAAGTACCTACAACGGCTACACCGCTACTGTATTCGAGCCCGACGATGAGTACAAGGGAGACTTTGCCCGCATCTACTTCTATATGGTGACGTGCTACAAAAGTGCTGTAAGCACTTGGCCTGGCTGCGGACAGCTTGACTATTCATCCAATGGTTACAAAGCATTCTCGGATTGGTCGATTCAGATGCTTATGGAATGGCATCGTGCCGACCCTGTCAGCGCCAAAGAGATTGCCCGCAACGAGGCTGTTTACAGCAGCAAAGTAGGCAACAAAGATTTTGGCCAGGGAAACCGCAATCCCTTTGTCGACCATCCCGAGTTGGCCGAATACATCTGGGGTACCAAGCAGCATACCCCTTGGACAGGACAAGACACTCCCAGCCCGCTTGATAAACTGGTACCCGTGATGTATGCTGTGGACACGACTGCCGTGACGGGCACTTCCTTCCGTGCCGATTGGACCCCCAGCGGCGACGTCTCGAGCTATAACCTCAAGGTGAACCGTATCGCTGACGTTGGCGAAGATATCGTTAACTTGGTGATCTCAGAGGGTTTCTCCAAAGTTGAGGCCACCTCTGATGGCGGAAACGACATCAATTCATCGCTCGATAATTATACCGATAACCCCGGCTGGACAGGTTACAAAGTATATGTTGCCGCAAACCATGGCCTGAAAATAGGCACTGCCAATGCTGTGGGCTATCTGGTAAGTCCTGAACTGGAACTCGAAAGTACCATCTCTGTGGTGTTTAATGCCAAGAACTGGATTGGCAGCGCTGGCAGCGACGGCAGTTCGGTCATCGTATCTTGTGGTGACGTGAGCGAGACCATCACCTTGACTGACGAACCCGCAGACTACACCGTTGTGTTGACAGGCTGCACCGAGAAGAACGTCAAACTGTCGATGACAGCAAACAAAAAGCGTTTCTATGTTTATCATGTCGATGTTTATAACGGAGACCTGATTCAGAATCCGCCCACCCTGCGTGCTATTGTTGAAGAGGGTGACTCCACCTGGCGCAACGTCAGCGGCATCACCGACACTTGCTATACTGTGCAGGCTCTTACCAGCGGTATTTATGAGTATTATGTCAAGGCCATTTACACCGACGGCACCGAGAGCGTCTGGTCCAACATCCAGCACGTGACGCTGGTTGGCGATGGCAGTGACACCCTCATCGGTGATGTCAACTGCGATGACTATGTTTCAATCGCTGACGTGACCGCACTCATCGACTATCTGCTGACTGGAAACGCCGCTTCGATTGACTTGGATGCTGCCGACGTCAACCGCGACGGAGGTGTAAGCATTGCCGATGTGACTGCACTCATTGACGTGCTGCTGCAATCAAATAAGCCATAGCGGCACAGGTCAAGCTCATCGATTTACAAACAGCCCGGCCATGCAATTTGGCTGGGCTGTTTGATTTCTGCCGAAAAGACATTGATGTATGGCAGCAAGAGATGAAAAAACATCTTTTGATGGAAGGAGGAAAGAAAAATACATGAATTATTGTGCTGGTTTGAGGGTGTTTTTGTAACTTTGCACGTTCAAAAAAACTGATAAGACTATGTTAAAAGACAAAATAGAGGCGCTGAAGGCGCAAATTGCCGAACTCAAGGCCAATACCGAGGATGAACTCGAAGCATTGCGTATCAAATACCTGAGCAAGAAAGGTGAAGTGACAGCATTGTTCAACGAGTTCCGTGACGTGCCCGTTGAGGAGAAGCGCGAGTTGGGCCAAAGGCTCAACGAATTGAAAAATCTTGCCACTGAGAAGATCAACTCTTTGCGCGAAGCCACCAAGCAGCAAGCCAAGGAGCAGAACAAGATTGACATTACCCGTCCCGCATTCCCCGCGGAGTTGGGAACAAGGCATCCCATCTCGGTAGTCCGCAAGCAGATCATCGACATCTTCTCACGCTTGGGCTTTACCATCGCAGATGGTCCCGAGGTCGAGGACGACTGGCACGTGTTCAGTGCGCTGAACTTTGCCGCCGACCACCCTGCCCGTGATATGCAGGACACCTTCTTTATCGAGAAGAACGAGCAGGACGTGACCCGCAACATCGTGCTCAGGAGCCATACCAGTTCGGTACAGGTTCGCACCATGGAGCGCAATCAGCCGCCCATCCGCATCATCTGCCCGGGCCGCGTTTACCGCAATGAGGCCATCACTGCACGTGCCCACTGCTTCTTCCACCAGATTGAGGGCTTGTACATCGACAAGAACGTGACCTTCGTTGACCTGAAGCAGGTGTTGCTGCACTTTGCCAAGGAGATGTTCGGCACCAATACCGAAATCCGTCTGCGTCCCAGCTACTTCCCCTTTACCGAGCCCAGTGCCGAGATGGATGTCACCTGCATGCTGTGCGGTGGCGAGGGTTGCGGCTTCTGCAAGCACACCGGTTGGGTCGAGATCCTGGGTTGCGGTATGGTGGATCCTGCCGTGCTTGAGGCCAGCGGCATCGACAGCACTGTTTACAGCGGTTATGCTTTTGGACTGGGTATCGAGCGCATCACCAACCTGAAGTACATGGTGAAAGACCTGCGTATGTTCAGCGAGAACGATGTGCGTTTCCTTGATGAGTTCAAGAGCGCCCATTGATTTATAATCAGGAATTAGAAATGAGGAATTAGGAGTTGTTTCACATCGCTTAATTCCTTTTTTATTTATACCAATATGACTATCAAGGAACGATATCAGGGCATCTTGGAGTATTTTCAGCAGGAGCAGCCCAACCCCGAGACCGAGTTGCAGTACAATGACCCGTTTGAGTTATTGGTGGCCGTGATGCTGAGTGCCCAATGCACCGACAAACGAATAAATGTGGTCACGCCGGCGTTGTTCGCCGCCTATCCCAATGCTGAGGCGATGGCAGCAGCCAGTGTCGAGGATATTCTGGAATATGTAAAGAGTGTTTCATATCCCAACAGCAAGGCTGCCCACCTGCAAGCCATGGCACAGATGCTCGTCGAGGACTTCGGTGGCAAAGTACCTGACAACATGAAGGACTTGACTTCGCTTCCAGGCGTGGGCCGCAAGACCGCCAACGTCATCTTGGGCATCGTCTTCCATCAAGCGACCATACCAGTGGACACTCACGTCTATCGTGTATCACATCGCCTGGGACTTTCACAAGGCAAGACACCCGATGATGTGGAGCGCGATTTGTCGCGTCACATTCCCGCCGAACTGCGTTTCAAGGCACACCACTGGATTCTGTTGCACGGACGGTACATCTGCAAGGCCCTGCGCCCTGACTGCCTGAATTGCGGTATCCAGCATTACTGCAAGCAGTACAGTAAATAAATCGTCCCCCTTCGACCACATAGTGTTCTAAACATATTATTTTCGCCAGGTTCCTTAAACCTGGCGATTTTTTATGCGTCAAATAAATAGTTATACAATATAAATAACGATTAACAAGACCTGAACAGAACGTTATATTTAACAAACAAGATTATGAAGAAAGTATTAATGCTGATTACAGCTGCCATCGTGTGGATGAGTGCCAGCGCCCAAATGCAATTTGGAGTCAAGGTGGGTGTTGACGCTACCAACTTCTGGGGCAAAGGGATTGTTCCCAGTCCCCAAGCATCAGAGTACCCATTTCGCGTGAACCATGACATGAAGTTCAACTATCAGGCCGGCCTTGTGATGGAATACACGTTTACCGACAAGTTCGCTATTTCACCAGAGGTTGTGTTTGCAGCCCAGGGAGGCAAGCGTACATTAGACAATCCTGCGTTACCGGTTTCACAACGCACGGCCAAGTACACCACTAACTACATCAACGTGCCTGTGATGTTGAAGTATTATCTTTCTCCCGCTTTCAGCATCGACTTGGGACCTCAAGTGGGTTTCAATGTTTATAGCAAAGGAAATGGTGTTGATGTCAAGGGCTCCACCAAAACTGTAGACTTCGGAGTCGGCCTTGGTGGTACTTACAACCTAACCGACAAGGCTTTTGTTCAAGCCCGCTACACCTTGGGCATGACCAACGTGTTCAAGTATGATAATGACGACTGCAAGAACAGCAACATTCAGCTGGCCTTCGGAATGAAGTTCTGATAGTAAGTATAATAAGGGTTTTTAATGATTGCAAACGGCGGCTGCCTCGACATGATCGGGGCAGCCGCTTTATGGGGATGGTATCTTAAGCAAGCAGTGCAATATAGAAATTGTCCTATATTGGCCACAAAGTGTTCCAAAATACACAAAAAGACATTTTTTTCGTTATGTTGCTTAAACCTGGCGATTATTTGTGTGTCAAAGATGCGCTTTTCCAAAAAGCAAAACTTACTAGACTAGAACAAAACGTTTTTTAAAGAGAAATTTTTATGAAGAAAGTGTTAGTTTTGATTGCTGCTGCAATCGTTAGCATGAGCGCAATGGCTCAAGTACAATTCGGTGCAAAGGTCGGTGTTGACATGACCAACTTCTGGGGTGAGAACGCCGAGCATGGCATGAAGCCGAGTTATCAGGCAGGTCTCGTGATGGAGTACAAGTTCAATCCTCACTTTGCAATTGCTCCCGAAGTTGTATTTGCCTCGCAAGGCGGAAAATTCAAGGCAGTAGAAGTCAGCATGTTCGGTATTGACGTAGACAAGAAGGTCACCTTCAACACCAATTACATCAACGTTCCTGTGATGTTCAAGTATTACACCAGCCCCACTTTCAGCATCGACTTCGGTCCTCAGGTTGGTTTCAACGTGTATAGCAAAGTCTCAGTTGAGGACGTTGACAAGGCCTATGATCTCAAGGATAACACCAAGAGTGTTGACTTCGGTCTTGGCCTGGGTGGCACCTATAACCTGACTGACAACGCATTTGTTCAGGCTCGCTACACCATGGGCTTGACCAAAGTGTTTGAGGGAGATCTTAACAAGGAAAAGAACGGCAACATCCAGCTTGCCTTCGGAATGAAGTTCTGATTGCCTAACTGTATATAAGAGAAGAGAGAGTAATAATTGAAAAGGTGGCTGCCCGGCGTGATGTCGGGCAGCCACTGTTATTGTACGGGGAGCAGCAGATTAATTGGTTGCACCAATTCTTCCTGCATTGCCATCCCAACGGCGGCGTTTGTCCTTGTGAGGCTTCTTGCCTTTTCTCTCATCAGGCTTAATCAAACCAGTTTTAACTGCAAACTCATACTGCGCTTTGTGCATCTGCTCACGGAAGGCGGGACTGGTTTGCAAGGCACTGTATCCTATGCTGGCCGCCAAACGGGTAACATCAATATCACTCTGCCAGTGTGCGCCCACAATGACACGGCTCTCACCATACATCCAGCCACGGGCAAAGATGGTGTCGGCATTGGCCGGATTTATCTCAGCAAGCAACAGGGCGATAGTCCAGCCACGCATCGTGTGACCTGACGGATAGCTGCCCTCTTTACCCAGTTCGACCTCGTCTTCCTCGGCCTCGTAGGTGAGGATATGCTCATGGAAACGAATATAAGGTCGCATGCGATGGTAGTAGGCCTTGGGGGCTACACGCATCTGGTCGGTAGTGACGAGACTGGTTTCCAATAATTTCCAGATTTCGGGCGTATCCTCTTTAGATATGGTCAAACCAAATGGCACATTGAACTCGGCAAACAACGCTTCGTAGCTCCACACCGCGTCACGGCGGGCAATAGCGGCACGCTCTGGGTCAAGACGCTGCTGCTTACCCCACATGTAACGCATAATGTCATGAGCAAACTGCTCACCGATGGTGTCGGGCGGTGCCGGCAGACACTTGATGATGTCGGGCAACTGCTCGGTGGTTAAATACGGCTGCACTCCATCCTGTGCACTAAGAGTCAGGTTGGCGGCCAATGTAAAGGCTATCGCCAAATGTTTAAAAAGATTCTTCTTCATTATTTACTTAACTTGAATTTGTTCATTATCGGCACGTCAATACTCGATCTTATCCTCCTTGCTTGCCCACTTGTTAAACGATTCGATAGCATCGGTCCCCTCCATGTGGATGCAGGGGATGGCGCGCTCCAAATGGGGCTTCTCAATCTCCTTGTAGATGAAATCGTCGCCAAAATTGATGTTGTCGGCATCAGCAGCGGTATTGCCGTAGTAAATGCGGCTCACCCCAGCCCAATACAAAGCGCTCAGGCACATGGGGCATGGCTCACAACTGCTATAGACCACACAGCCGTCGAGTTTGAAATTGCGGGTTAAGCCACAAGCCTTGCGGATGGCGTTTACCTCGGCATGGGCAGTCGGGTCATTATCAAGCGTCACCGAGTTGCCGGCAGCGGCAATCACCTCACCGTCCTTAACAATGACTGCGCCAAAGGGGCCTCCACCGCGATCAATATTCTCACAGGCAAGGTCACATGCCATTTTCATGAATCTACGGTCATCATCGGTGATGATATACTTTTGGTTATTTCCCATAAATAAAATTCTAAATTTATATATAAAAATATAAAAATATCTTAAAATATTTGTACGATTCAAAAAATCTGTTGTATATTTGTACGTGTGTTTTTCATGGTATTAGATTTAAGGTTTGTGGAGGCTGTCGTGAGACATCTTCCACTTTTTTTATTTCTTGCGGTTGTGAGGAGCGACTTTGCAACGGTATTTGCAAGACACATTACCCTTAGCCATATTATTTAACTTGCTGCGGATAAGCTGTTTGCGGATGGGCGAAATGCGGTCAACAAAGAGTTTCTTATCCAGATGGTCACACTCGTGCTGCACCACTCTTGCCAGATATCCCTCAATATCCATGTCATGTTCCTCGAAATTCTCATCCTGCCAGTGCAGGTGAATCTTCTCTTGACGCTGCACATTCTCATGAATGCCCGGCACACTCAGGCAACCCTCCTCACGGGTGATGAAGGGAGCATCCTCGTCAACAGTGATTTCGGGGTTGATCAATAACATGCGGCAGTCCTTGAGCTCGGGAAAATCCTCGGCAAGCACATCCACATCAATATAGACGATCCTTGCATTCACACCCACCTGGGGAGCGGCGATGCCGATACCCTCGGTGTGATACATGGTTTCTTTCATGTTGGTAATGAGTTCCTGCAAGCCAGGGTACTCAGGTGTCACGGTAGCATTCTCAGTCCGCAACACAGGGTGTCCATAAATATAAATAGGTAAAATCATGATTAAGTATTATCAGGTTGATTGTATTTACTTTGCAGATAATCGTTGAGAATGATAGTAGCGGCAATGGCATCGACACGAGCCTTGTCACGACGGTCAGACTTTTTCATGCCTCCGTCAATCATCGCCATGTGGGCCAGCGTGCTTGTAAAACGCTCGTCATACATCACCACAGGCATGTCAGGCAATTCCTTGTGCAGACGGTTGACGAAGGGCTCTATATACTTCATGCTCTCGCTGGGTTCACCATTGAGCTGCGTGGGCTTGCCGATGACGATGCGCTCCACTTGCTCACGCGCCACATAATCCTTGATGTATTGCATGAGCGTGTGAGTGGGAACGGTATCCAGATTGCCCGCCACAATCTTGAGCGGGTCGGTTACCGCGATACCCGTGCGCTTGCGTCCGTAGTCGATGCCCAGAATGCGTCCCATCTTTCTCGACGATTCAATTGATTAGCCTTGCTGCATTGTGAGCAGGAACTCCTCGTTGTCACGGGTGCGGTCCATGCGTTCCTTGACGAACTCCATGGCCTCGACCGAGGTGCGGTCGCTCAAGAAACGTCGGATGATCCACATCTTGTTCAGGGTATCCTGCGGCAAGAGCAGGTCATCACGGCGCGTACTCGACGCCATCACATCGACAGCAGGGAAGATGCGCTTGTTAGACAATTTGCGGTCGAGCTGCAACTCCATGTTACCGGTACCCTTGAATTCCTCAAAGATAACCTCGTCCATCTTGGAGCCGGTCTCGGTAAGTGCAGTAGCGATGATGGTCAAGCTGCCGCCGCCCTCGATGTTACGAGCAGCACCAAAGAAGCGTTTGGGACGCTGCAGGGCGTTGGCGTCAACACCGCCGGTCAGAATCTTGCCCGATGCCGGAGCAATAGTGTTATAGGCCCTTGCAAGGCGCGTGATAGAGTCAAGCAAGATAACCACATCGTGACCACATTCCACCAGGCGTTTTGCCTTACTCAGCACGAGGTCGGCAATCTTTACATGACGGTCGGCGGGCTCATCAAAGGTCGATGCAATGACCTCGGCATTTACGCTGCGGGCCATGTCGGTCACCTCCTCGGGGCGCTCATCGATGAGCAGGATAATCATATAAGTCTCAGGGTGATTCTCGGAGATGGCATTGGCGATTTCCTTCAAGAGCATCGTCTTACCGGTCTTGGGCTGAGCAACGATAAGGCCACGCTGTCCTTTACCGATGGGTGAGAACATATCCACCACGCGCTGTGAAACGGTGGGATGTGTCTTGCTCACCAGGTCAAACTTCTCGTCGGGGAACAGGGGCACCAGATGCTCAAACGGCACGCGGTCGCGCACATAAGCGGGTGTGCGGCCGTTAATGAGGTGAATCTCGCTCATAGGGAAATATTTCTCACCCTCCATGGGCGGACGAATCGTACCCTCAATCACATCACCGGTCTTCAGACCATAAGCCTTAATTTGTGACTGCTGTACATAGATATCGTCGGGCGACGTCAAGTAGTTATAATCACTGGAGCGCAGGAATCCGTATCCCTCGGGAGCGATATCGAGTACACCCTGTGCTTCAAGGATGCCGTCAAAATTGTAAGGCTGGTCAAGATAAGGATTGGACTCTGCCGTTTGCTGCTGTTGCTGCTGTTTCATCTTGCGTTTCTTGTTCTTGCTATCCTTTACCACCTTGGGTTCTTGGATTACAATGGGAGCTACAGCAGCCTCCTCGGCTTGACGGCGACGTTCCTCCTCGGCGCGCCTCATGGCTTCTTCACGCTCCTGCTGTGTACGGGGTTTGAAGGTGAAACCGCTGCCGGTGTTGAAGAAGGAATTCAGCGAAACATCTTCACGCTCGCGGATTTCAGGTTCGGGCTGAACGTAATCATTTTCCATCTGACTGGGCTGAGGCTCCTCCATCATGGGCTCCTCCATATCCATGTCAACAGGCTGCATAGCGTCAGTATCCTGAAGTTCGGGCTGGCCGTCCATGCTGTCGAACGGCAACACGGGAGACTGGGCGCTCTGTTTGGGCTTGCGGCCGCGACGGCGGGCAGGTTGTTCCTTATTTACCGATTCGGCTTTTGCTTTATCTTCATTATTATTTACAAGCTCTTCTTTCACAAGAGCAGCCTCCTCAACGGGCATTTCTTCCTTTGGCTTGTCGGCTTCCTTTGCGGCCTTCTCGGCTGCAGAGGGACGTCCGCGTTTGCGCTTGGGCTGTTCCACGACAGGCTCCTCGCTGACTTCCAACGCAAGCACAGGCTGTGGTTTATCCTCAACCATCTCTATAGGCTTCTCCTCGGGCTTTTTCTCTTCTTTCTTGTTGTTCTTGACGGGAACGGCATCGTCTTTCACAACTTCGTTGCCATTGGCTTTGGCGGCCGGCTGACGAATGCGTTCACGGCGGCGACGAGTGGGTTCGGGAGCGTTAGCGGCTTCGGTCTCGGCCTGATGATCCAGAACCTGGAAGACGAGTGCGTCATGATCGGTCGAATCAACGTGTTTAATTCCCATAGACTTAGCAAGCTCACGAAGCTGTTCGTCAGACATTGCATTCAATTGATTGATGTTATACATATATCTAAATGTAGTTTATTTATGATGGCGCTTCAAGCACATTTCATCTTTTTGTTGCATTGCGCCAACCTATGCGCTCTCGCGCATGTTTTATCCTAAAGTTGTAATTGATCTTTTTATGCGTTAATCCCCAGTTCCAGCCAACCCTTAACATAGTACAGGTAAAAACAGAGATTTGAAAAACTCACTCCATTCGATAAATATAATCGGGAAATTTGGTAGATGTGGAATTGTTGATTATTGCCTTAAAACATCCATTCCAGGACTGTTTTGCGTTGCAAAATTAAATAATTTTGAAAACATGAACAAAAAAAGCACGAAAAAAACACTAATTTTGCGGTCTCAAGCGCAAAATAATGGAGATTAATCGTCAAAAAATCGCCCAGCACGTCAACCTGCCTGTAATGAAGATGGTTGGCAGCGTTGCCGATGAGCTGCATCGCGAGTGCTACGTCGTGGGAGGGTACGTCAGGGATATTTTCCTGGAACGCCCCTGCGACGACATGGACTTTGTGACTGTGGGCAGCGGTATCGAAGTCGCTAAAGCTGTGGCGAAACGCTTGGGCAAACGGGCGCATCTGTCGGTATTTCGCACCTATGGCACAGCACAGGTCAAGACGCGCCAGTGGGAACTGGAATTTGTCGGTGCCCGCCGTGAGTCCTACCGCCGCGAGAGTCGCAACCCCATTGTCGAAGACGGCACGCTCAATGACGACCAGCAACGGCGCGACTTCACCATCAATGCGATGGCCATCTGCCTGAACCAGGAGCGCTACGGCGAATTGCTCGACCCGTTTGACGGCATCGGCGACCTGGAACGTCGCATCATCCGCACCCCGCTTGACTCCGATATCACCTTCAGCGACGACCCGTTGAGGATGATGCGAGCTGTAAGGTTTGCCACACAATTGGAGTTCGACATTTTCCCTGAGACGTTTGAAGCCATTCGGCGCAATGCAGGACGCATCAAAATCATCACCCGCGAACGTATTGCCGAGGAACTGATGAAAATCATGCGCAGCCCCCACCCTTCTCGCGGATGGCTGTTGCTTGACCAGTGCGGACTGCTGCCCCTCATTTTCCCAGAACTTGCTGTTCTCAAAGGCGTGGAGACCGTTAACGGTCGAGGCCACAAGGACAACTTCATGCACACGTTACAGGTGCTCGACAACGTGGCTGCCGTTTCAGACAACGTGTGGCTGCGCTGGGCGGCAGTGCTCCACGATGTGGGTAAGGCACGCACCAAGCGTTGGGACCCGCAGCAGGGCTGGACTTTCCATAACCACAACTTCATTGGCGAGAAGATGGTGCCCAAGATTTTCGCTAAGATGCGTCTGCCCCTTAACGACCACATGAAATATGTGAAAAAGCTCGTGGGCCTACACATGCGTCCCATCGCCCTCGTTGAGGACGAGGTGACCGACAGTGCCGTGCGCCGCCTGCTGTTCGACGCCGGTGACGACATCGATGACCTGATGATGCTGTGCAAAGCCGATATCACCAGCAAGAACCAGAACAAGGTGCAACGATTCCGCGAGAACTTTGACCTGGTGAAGCAAAAGTTGGTGGACATTGAGGAGAAAGACCGCGTGCGCAACTTCCAGCCGCCGGTTGACGGAGAGGAAATCATGCAAACATTCAACCTCTCCCCGTCTCGGCCCGTAGGCTTTATCAAGGACGCCATCAAGGACGCCATTCTCGATGGTATCATCACCAATGACTATGCCGCCGCCCACCGACTGATGCTTGACAAGGCGGCAGAACTGGGTATCGAACCGATTCACAAAGATGATTTGTGCTACACAACAATACCTACGCCCATCGGCGACCTCACCATTGCAGCCACCGTGAATGGCATCACATTCATCGGTTATGAGCATGATGCTATTGCAGCGATGGCTAAAGAAATGGAGCTGAATCCCGTAGAGACCGTCACGCCCCTGTTGACTCAATGCATCAAGCAACTGGGTGAGTACTTTGAAGGCACGAGGCAAAAATTCTCTTTACCTCTTCAGGTTACCGGCACCGACTTCCAGATGAAGGCATGGGAAGAACTGCAGCGCATCCCCTATGGTGAGACCATCTCCTACGGAGAACAGGCAAAGCGCCTGGGTAACGACAAGGCATCACGTGCTGTGGCTCAGGCCAACCATAACAACCCCGTAAGCATAGTGATTCCCTGCCATCGCGTCATCAATGGCGACGGCACTTTGGGTGGCTATGCTTCAGGCCCCGACAAAAAGCAAGCACTCCTTGATCTTGAAAAGGAGCACAAACAGTCCTAAAAACAAGTTTGTGAACCGATTATTCAGTCTGGCACATCGCTCAGGCTACATGTCCCACATCAAATCACGAATCACGGCATCGCTTAGCATGATGCCTTTATCGGTCAGCACATAACGGCTGTTATCTACAAGGCGCAGATGACCATTGTCAATATGCGGTTGTGCCTCCCGCACAAAATGGCGCCAAGCATCCTCGCCAAAGTCCTTTCGCAAGCGTTCAGCATCCACTCCGTCAGACGTCCTGAGGCCAAGCATCACCCGCTCGTCATACCGTTCCCAACGCATCATGCATTCCTCTTCAAAACAGGTCTTGCCAATCTGCAAAGCAGCAATATATCCTGCGAGGTCGGGAGGATTAACGCGCCGCACCTGCCCATCAAAGCTGTGAGCCGCCGCACCAAGGCCCAAGTAAGGCGTGTCGTTCCAATACGATGAATTGTGACGGGAACGGAACCCCGGCAGGGCAAAATTGGAAATTTCATAATGCTCAAATCCCGCGTCCTTTAAACGCTCGACAAGAATCATGCACATTTCAAGGCATTGTTCCTCGGGGACTTCGGTTATCTCTCCCCTTTCACGCTGATGCCACATACGAGTACCCGGCTCGTAAGTCAATCCGTAGGCCGAGATATGGCTTGGCTCAAGGCTGATGGCCCTGTTGACGGAGTCGGTCCAAGACGCCAACGTCTGTCCAGGCAAGCCATAAATGAGGTCGATACTGATATTGGTGATTCCAGACTGGCGCAAATGCGACACCGATTCCATGACCTGCGATGCCGTGTGTCGTCGCCCGATATTTCGCAGGATGTCATCTTCAAATGACTGCACACCCATGCTCACACGGTTCACGCCCAATGACGGCAAAGCAGCGCACCATTCAGGTGAGACATCATCGGGGTTGGCCTCGACGGTACACTCCTCTACCCCATTCAGGTCAAAAATCTTACTCAGGCCGTTCAACAGGCGGGACAACAATGATACAGGCAATTGCGACGGAGTGCCACCACCAAGATAAAGCGTTTTCACCTTCTCGCCCTGCAACTCATCTTTTCGCAACTGAGCCTCGGTGATCAGCGCCTCGACATAGGCCTCTCCCACCTCATTCAAGCGCAATGTAGAGTAGAAATCGCAGTAGGAACAACGACTCGCACAAAACGGTATATGGACATAGATTCCAGCCATGAGAAATGCATAAAAATCAGTTCACAAAGTTAAACCATTTTCCCGAAAAACTAAAGGTGTAAAAAATTTCTTTTTAATAATGTTGTGATAAACGGCAAAAATTAGTAATTTTGCAGGCTGTTTAGCGAACGAAAAAACCAATTCACTATATAACAACAATTTAACAACAAAACTAATGAAGGTTTACAAAACAAACGAGATCAAAAACATCGCTCTCGTCGGTGGCAAGGGCGCTGGTAAGACCACTCTTACCGAGTCTATCCTCCTTGAAGGCGGCGCAATCAGCCGCAGGGGCACCGTTGATGGTGGCAATACCGTGAGCGACAATTCCCCCGTTGAGAAGGAGTACGGTTACTCTGTTTCTTCAACCGTTTTCTATGCTGAGAAGAACGGCAAGAAGCTCAACTTCTTTGACTGCCCCGGTAGTGACGACTTCGTTGGCAACGCCGTGACCGCGCTGAGCGTGACCGACACTGCTGCTCTGGTCGTTGACGGTCGCAATGGCGTCGAGGTAGGTACCCAGAACAACTTCCGCACCGTGGAACGCATTGGCAAGCCCCTCATGTTCGTCATCAACCGTGTCGAGGACGAGAAGTGTGACTTTGACAACGTATATAACCAGCTGCGTGAGACCTACGGCAACAAGGTTGTCGCTCTGCAGTTCCCCGTAAACGCAGGCCCCGGCTTCAACAGCGTTGTTGACGTGCTGGCCATGAAGCAGTACACCTGGCCCAAGGAAGGTGGCAAAGCTGCTGTTGCTGACATCGACGGCTCGCTGGCCGACAAGGCTGAGGAGTATCGCATGGCACTGCTCGAGATGGCTGCCGAGAACGATGAGGAGCTGATGATGAAGTTCCTCGACGAGATGACTCTCGATGAGGAAGAGACCATCAAGGGTATCCGACTGGGTATGGTTGACCGCAGCATCTTCCCCGTTGTCTGCGTGAGCGCTGAGCAGAACATTGGTACTGACCGCATGCTCGAGATCATGAGCATCATCGTTCCTGATGTTACCGAGATGCCCGCTCCCAAGAACACCAACGGCGACGAGGTTCCCTACGACGAGAACGGCCCCGTTAGCGTATTCTTCTTCAAGACCTCGGTTGAGACCCACATCGGTGAGGTTTCTTACTTCAAGGTAATGAGCGGTGTGCTCAAGGCTGGTGCCGACCTGACCAACATGAACCGCGGCAGCAAGGAGCGTCTTGCTCAGATCAACGTGGTTTGTGGCCAGACCAAGACTCCGGTTGAAGAGATTCACGCCGGTGACATCGGTGCAGCTGTTAAGCTGAAAGACGTTCGCTGCGGCAACACCCTCAACGAGAAGGGTTGCGAGCACATGTACGACTTCGTGGCTTATCCCGCTCCCAAGTATCAGCGCGCCATCCGCGCCCTCAACGAGAGCGAGACCGAGAAGCTGGGTGCCGTCCTCAACCGTATGCACGAGGAGGATCCCACGCTGTTGATCGAGCAGAGCAAGGAGTTGCGTCAGACCATCGTTTCAGGTCAGGGCGAATTCCACCTGCGCACCCTCAAGTGGAACATCGAGAACAACGATAAGATCCAGATCGAGTATCAGGAGCCCCGCATCCCCTACCGCGAGACTATTACCAAGGCTGCCCGTGCCGACTATCGTCACAAGAAGCAGTCAGGTGGTAGCGGCCAGTTCGGTGAGGTTCACCTGATCATCGAGCCTTATCGCGAAGGCATGCCTGAGCCCGACACCTATAAGTTCGGCAACCAGGAGTACAAGATGAACATCAAGGACAAGCAGGAAATCCCCATGGAATGGGGCGGTATGCTGGTTGTCTATAACTGTATCGTTGGTGGTGCCATCGATGCACGCTTCATCCCCGCTATCGTAAAGGGTATCATGGACCGCATGGAACAGGGCCCGTTGACCGGTAGCTACGCCCGCGACGTGCGCGTTTGCATCTACGATGGTAAGATGCACCCGGTTGACAGTAACGAAATCTCGTTCCGTCTGGCAGCGCGCAACGCCTTCTCGGCTGCTTTCCGCGATGCTAACCCCAAGGTTCTCGAGCCTGTCTATGATGTTGAGATCTTGCTGCCCGGCGACTGCATGGGTGGTGTTCAGAGCGACCTGCAGGGCCGCCGCGGCATCATGATGGATATGTCGAGCGCCAACGGCATGGAGCGCGTGAAGGCTCGCATCCCCTTGAAGGAGATGTCGAACTACTCCACCGCTCTGAGCTCTATCTCTGGTGGTCGTGCTTCGTTCAACATGAAGTTCTCGAGCTACGAGCTCGTGCCCGCCGACGTACAGAGCCAGCTGCTCAAGGAATACGAGGAGAGCAAGCAGGACGAGGATTAATCCCCGACTGTTTCATACACATTATTATAATGGGAGCCCACACGGGTTCCCATTATTTTTGTTTTCCCGCAGGTCTTCACAATATGTAGAATTTATTTACTATATTTGCACAATCAATATGTAAATCTAAATATTAACCTATTAAAACTGTTTATCATGAATAGATTAATTCCAATCAAAGTGCTCATTTTGCTAGCGTGCATGCTGTGCTCAATCAACGTTGTGGCCCAGGAGGCATATGTCAATTACACGCCAATGGACTCTACGTTGACATTTTACTATGACAATCTGCGCAGTTCCCGCTTGGGCATATCTTATGTGATCACAGATGATGATTATCCATCTTGGTACGACAATGACATTCGCGTATGGACCAAACAGGTGGTTTTTGACCCCTCATTTGCCAACTTCAGTCCCTTAACTACACGATACTGGTTTGGCGATATGGACAACCTTACAACCATTACTGGCATGGAATACCTCAACACGTCATATGTCGGGGATATGAACGGTATGTTCTATTACTGCGTTAGTTTGCAGAGCCTCGACTTGAGCCATTTCGACACACATTATGTGAGTGACATGAGTGACATGTTCAGGTACTGTATTAGTTTAACGAATCTTGATCTGAGCAGTTTCAACACAACCAATGTATCAACAATGGCAATGATGTTCATGGACTGTAGTGCTTTGACATCTCTTGACGTTAGTAGCTTCAACACATCTAACGTAACCGATATGCACTTCATGTTCGAGGGGTGTGAAGCCCTGACGAGCCTTGACGTAAGCCACTTCAACACAAGATATGTGACAAACATGAGTCACATGTTTGCCGAATGTAGTGCATTGACGAGCCTTGACGTGAGTCATTTCAACACCGCCAACGTGACAAGCATGTATGGCATGTTCAAGAAATGTAGTTCTTTGACAAGTCTTGATGTAAGCAACTTCAACACAACTAATGTGACAAGCATGAGCGACATGTTCTGGGACTGCAGCGGATTGACAAGCCTTGATGTGAGTCATTTCAATACCGCCAAGGCGGCAGACATGGGTTACATGTTCAAAGGCTGTAGCGGGTTGACAAGCCTTGATGTGAGTAACTTCAACACGTCAATTGTAGGGGACATGGCCAGCATGTTCGAGGACTGCAGTGGGCTAACAAGCCTTGATGTGAGCAACTTCAACACTCAGAATGTTCAATACATGGGCTGCATGTTCGAGGACTGCAGTGGGCTGACAAGCATTGATGTGAGTCATTTCAATACCGAAAAAGTGAAAAACATATACAATATGTTCAAAAACTGCAGTGAGCTGACGAGCCTTGACGTAAGTAATTTCAATACACAGAATGTGACACTTATGAACCAAATGTTCATGGGATGCAGCGGGTTGACCAGTATTGATGTGAGCAACTTCAGCACAGGAAAGACGACAGATATTAGGGGAATGTTTGAAGGGTGTAGCGGGTTGACCAGTATTGATGTGAATAGCTTTAATACATCAAATGTGTGGGGCATGAGCAACATGTTCAAGGGTTGCAGCGGGTTGACAAGCATTGACTTGAGCAATCTCAACACAGGAAAAGTGGAATACATGGAAAATATGTTCAAGGACTGCACCAACTTGATCACAATCTATGCCGGTGACGGTTGGAGCACTGCGGCTGTCACTAAATCAAAGGATATGTTCTCCGGCTGCACCAGTCTTGTGGGTGGTATGGGCACGACCTATGCGGATTTAAATCCCATGGACAAGACTTACGCCCACATCGATGGCGGAGAGAGCAACCCTGGCTACTTCACCGCTGCCCCGAGCAGCTATATGCCTGGTGACGTGAACGGCGACAACAATGTGAGCATTGCCGACGTGACGGCACTGATCGATATGCTGTTGAGCGGAGAAACGACTCCAGTGGCCGACGTGAACGGTGACAACCGCGTGAGCATCGCGGACGTGACGGCCCTGATTGACTACCTGCTCTCAAAGACATGGGACTAATCAGTTAACAGTTAATAGAGAATAGTTAATAGTTGGCTGAGGCATATTCACTTCAGAACAACAGCATTTATTGATTACACAAATCGAACTAATTAAGCATCCGCTTCCAATTATCAAGGAGACGGATGCTTTTTCTTTCAAAATGGATGGTTGAGGAAGTGGTGGATTTGGTATAAAAAGTGGCGGTTTTAACATTTAGGGGTGGATTTTGAGCAAAAAAGTGATAGAAAATTTGTGGTTTTCACAATTTTGTGTTAATTTTGCCGTTGATTGTTAAAATCAAGATGTTAAAACAGAAAGGAACACTCTCATGAAGAGATCGACTATATGGATATTGACTGTAGTGATGGCGATAGCCCTGCTGGGACTGCTCGCCATGCAGATTGTCTATCTCGAAAAGATGGTAAACATGCGCAACAGTCAATTCAGCGAAATTGTAATGCGCAGCATGTACAACGTGTCCACCATGCTGGAACAGAATGAGACAAAATATTTTCTTGATAAGGACCTTGCCGAGGCCGAGCAGAGTTATTCGGGTATTGTCCAAAACAGCTTCAGTTTCAACGACCCCTATGATGCGCCAATCGATACAACGCTCAATACCGAGGACCCGGCCAAGCTGCGTCCGGCAAACCGCAACACGCTCAAGGACCTGAACGACAGTTACCAGCAGAAACAGGAAATTCTAAAAGGTCAGTATCTGTACCAGAAGAGTCTCTTGAACGAGGTGATATTGACGATCCTGAATCATTCAAGCGACCGTCCTATTCAGGAGCGCGCCGATAGTGCCACCGTAGAAAGTTACTTGCGTTCAGAACTGGAGTTCAATGGGCTGACGTTGCCGTTTGAGTTCGCTATCGAGAGCCGGGCCAATGGCATCGTCTATAAGACAAACGGCTACTCCCCCATGTCCCAAGAAGACATATACAGGCAAACCTTGTTCCCCAATGATCCTAAGAACAAGCAGAACACCTTGTGCGTCACCTTTCCCAACAAGAGCGACTATATCTTTTCGTCGGTGAAGTTTCTGGTGCCCTCGCTGATATTTACATTCCTGTTGCTTGGCGTTTTCCTGTACACCATCTCGGTTGCCTTCAAGCAAAAGAAACTGGTTGAGATCAAGAATGACTTCATCAACAACATGACACATGAGTTCAAGACGCCCATTTCATCGATTTCTATTGCGGCCCAGATGCTGAATGACGACAGCGTCCGCAAGAGCCCCGAAATGCTCAAGCATGTGTCAACGGTCATCAACGACGAGACCAAGCGGTTGAGATTCCAGGTCGAGAAGGTGCTGCAGCTGTCGCTGTTTGACCGCAAGAGCGGCACAGTGCGACTTGAAGAGGAAGATGCCAACGCTAACATCTACAGTGTCATCAACACTTTCAACCTGAAAGTTGAAAAGTATGGCGGACACATTACTGCTAACCTTGATGCAGAGGATCCCATCGTCAATGTTGACAGGATGCATTTCACCAACGTGATATTCAACCTCCTGGACAACGCCATCAAGTACCGCCGCGAAGACGTTCCTCTGGAACTGGTGGTGAGTACAATCAACCCCGACGATGACCACATCCAGATTACCGTCGCCGATAATGGCATCGGCATGAAGCGCGAAGACCTGAAGAAAATCTTCGAGAAATTCTACCGTGTTTCAACCGGCAACCGCCATGATGTCAAAGGCTTCGGGTTGGGATTGGCCTATGTTCAAAAAATGATTGACCTCTTTGGCGGCAGCATTCGCGCCGAGAGCGAGGTCAACCGAGGATCAAAATTTATTATCACATTACCATTATACAAATAAAAAATGACCATTATGGAAGACAAATTGAAAATTTTATTGTGCGAAGACGATGAGAATCTTGGCACCCTCACTAGAGAGTATCTGGAGGACAAGGGCTTCAAGGCCGAGTTGTTTGCCGATGGCGAAGCCGGCTACAAGGCATTCCTGAAAGGCAAATATGATATTTGCCTGCTTGACGTGATGATGCCCAAGAAAGACGGCTATCAGCTCGCCCAGGAAATCCGTGCTGTCAACAGCGATGTTCCCATCATTTTCCTTACCGCCAAGACCTTGAAAGAAGACATTCTTGAGGGTTTCAAAATCGGTGCCGACGACTATATCACCAAGCCCTTCTCGATGGAGGAGCTCGTGATGCGCATCGAGGCCATCTTGCGCCGCGTCAAGGGCAAGAAGGGTAAGGAGGTCACTGTTTACAAAATCGGTAAGTTCACCTTCGACACGCAACGTCAGGTGCTGTTCACCGAAGACCGCAGCGAGAACCTCACCACCAAGGAGAGCGAGCTGCTGAGCCTGCTGTGTGCCCACTTGAACGAGATTCTTGAGCGCAACTTCGCGTTGAAGACCATCTGGATTGATGACAACTATTTCAACGCCAGGTCGATGGACGTTTACATCACCAAGCTGCGCAAGAAACTTAAAGAGGATCCCTCTATCGAGATCATCAACATCCACGGCAAGGGCTACAAGCTCATCGCTCCGGAACTAGAGACCGAGGACAATTAATGTAACGATCGCCATCAACGACTAATGATGTTGCCACTGTTCCACACATGGAGTGGAATGGCGGCAACGTCTTTATTGAGGCACCGTTTGGTGTTCCCAATTTCGTTAAATGTGTTCAAATACATTCATTAAGCCTTCATTTGTTGCATTTTCATTCCATAATTGCTACCTTTGCACCACTAACAGCAAATTGATTGGCCCATGATATACATTTATCGTCTATACCAATGGTGCATCGTTTCGCCCATCATGCTGGTGCTGAGTATCCTCACAGCACTGGTCACCATCGTCGGCACCCTGTTCAATCAGGACTATTGGGGGTACTACCCGGCAAAGTGGTGGGCCCGCGTATGGTGCTGGCTGCACTTGGTGCGCGTGAATACCAAAGGCAGGGAACTCATTGACCACGAGACGAGCTATGTGTTTGTCGCCAATCACCAAGGGGCCTATGATATCTTTTCCATTTACGGTTTCCTGGGACACAACTTCAAATGGATGATGCGCAAGGGCATCACCAACATTCCCCTCGTCGGGACTGCTTGCCGCATGGCGGGCCACATCCTTGTGGATACCCACTCGACCCAGGGCCTTCGCAACACCATGGCCGCCGCCAAAAAGAAACTGCATGGCGGCATGTCAATCGTTGTCTTTCCTGAGGGAAGGCGCACCGACACGGGAAAGATGGCGCCCTTCAAAAACGGTGCCTTCAAGCTTGCCCTGGAGTTCGGCCTTCCTGTAGTGCCCATCACCATCGACGGCAGCTACAAGGTCATGCCACGCAGCACCTTTAACGTCACGCCTGGGACCATCACCCTTACCTTCCATGAGCCTATCCAGCACACGGGAGGCAATGACATCGCACAGGTGAGCCACGAATGTCGCACCGTCATCCAACAGGATTTGCCCGAGGATATGCGCGACTGAAAACATATTACAAGAATAGATATGAGAGAACTGCCATGTGAAAACGTGGCAGTTTTTTTCATATTGTTTTTGTAATCACTAATCTTTTTACTACATTTGTGGGAAAATAAACATAACATAACATCACACTAAAAACATCAGCGATATGAAGACAAAAACTATTACTCGTCAATTATTGATGGCGTTGGTTTGCATCGCCACAGCATTCAGTGCATGGTCCTATGACCTGCAAGTGGATGGAATTTATTACAATGTATGGAGCAACCAAGCCACCGTGACCTATGAAAGCGAGCAAGGTGTAGCTTCCTACAGCGGCAACGTGGTCATTCCTTCTTCTTTCACTTACAATGGCACTACCTATAACGTCACTGGCATTGGTGATAATGCCTTTGAGGGTTGCACCGATTTGACCACTATCACAATTCCTAACTCAGTCACATGGATTGGAGAATATGCCTTCTATGGTTGTACAAACCTGTTTGGATCAAATGGGAACTATTATTTCTTCTTGCCGGAGAACATCGCTTTGATTCGCGAATATGCGTTTGGTGGCGGCAACGCCATCATCCAATTTGAAGTGGACCCGAACAACGAATATTTCTCCTGCCACAACGGTGTACTGTATAATAAGAACAAAACCAAACTGATCAGTTTCCCATCCGGTTCTACACTGACCGTACTCACCAGCAGCTTTTTCCCATCGACTCTCACCACTATTGGAAATGGAGCATTCGGCGACTGCCATCAACTGACAGGGCTTGAAATACCTGGCTCGGTGACACAAATTGGAGGATGGGCGTTTGACGGCTGCACAGGACTGAAACGTGTTATCATTCCTGAAAGTGTCACGACAATTGGGACCTGTGCTTTCCGGTATGCCTATAACATGGAAACGGTCATCTGCCTTATCTCGACGCCACCCACCATCGACGACGAGGCTTTTAGCTGTTTCAATATTGCCACTTTGGTCGTTCCCCCATCATCGCTCACAGCCTACAGAAATGCATCTGAGTGGAAGAGATTCACTGCCATCAAAAGCGCAAACTTCGACTTCGTGTATAATGGTGTCTTCTATAAGATTACCAGTTCAACCAACAAGACAGTCGCTGTTGTCCGTTCAATAGATGAACAATCGTTTGATAGCTATGACTATATGGGCGTTGTCAGCATCCCCCCGACAGTCACCTATGCCGGAAACACCTATACGGTAACGACTATTGACAATTATGCTTTCTATTACAACAAACAGCTTGAACGGGTATATCTCCCGCCTACAGTAACAACCATCGGTGAACGCGCATTCTACGGATGCGAGAACCTGCAGGTATTGTCTCTTAATGAGGGATTGACCGAAATTGGCCGATATGCAGTGTGCATCTGCCATAGTTTGACATCCATCACGCTCCCTGAAACACTTACCACAATCGGAGAATACGCCTTCTACAATTCCGGACTGAACAGTATTGTAATTCCCAACTCTGTTACCACGATTGAACAGGGGACATTCGAAATGTGTGCAGGGCTGGAATCGGTTGTATTGGGTACCGGTATCACTGATATTGGCCCCAGTACATTTGCCAATTGTTCTTCATTGATTCATATCACAAGTATGGCTACTACACCGCCCTCAATTACGTCAAGCACTTTTACATCCTATCAATACAACAACGCAACCCTGATAGTGCCCAAGGCATCACTCAGTGCCTATCAAGAAGCGACCTATTGGTCCAACTTCACCAATTTCGAAACAACCGGCACCACCTTTGAGTATAATGGTATCTACTATTACATCAACGATGACGGCCAAACCGCCTCTGTCACTTACAAGGACACCAATTACAACAGCTACAGCGGCAACGTTGTAGTACCGGAATATGTCTATTACAATGGCTTCAACTACAAAGTGAACGCTATTGGAGAACGCGCCTTCTACAATTGCCAATCACTCCTTTCTGTCTCGATGCCCTCTTGTATACTCAGCATCGGCAAACACTCGTTCGACAAGTGTACAGCATTGACATCTATATCACTTCCGTATTACCTGACGGTCATTGGGGATTATGCTTTCTATAGCTGCACTTCCCTCAGCTCGATAGACCTGTGTGATCAACTGAAAACAATCTCGCAATTCTCATTGTCACACACCGCAATCAATTCGATTTCTATTCCAAGCAGTGTTGACAGCATCAGTTACACAGCATTCAACTACTGCAACTCGCTTACCGGCATCACGGTCAATCTCCATAACCAGAAGTATTGCAGCATTGATCGTGTGTTGTTCAGCAAAGACGGAAAAACGCTTGTCGCCTATCCTGGCGCTCATGCAGCTAACTATACAGTACCCAATGGCACCGAAGTCATCATGGCCAGCGCTTTCCGTGGTGGCGAGACATTGTCTCATGTGACCTTGCCGACATCGCTTCGCGAGATTCAGCACTCAGCATTCTTCGAAAACATCAGTCTTGAAGAAATTGTTGTTCCTAACGGTGTGACAACCATTGGAAACAGCGCCTTTTCTGGTTGTTCATCGATGACAAGAGCCGAACTGCCGTCTACACTCACATCGCTGGGCTATTTGGCATTTAACAATGTACCCGACTTGACTGAGCTCATCGTGAAAGCACAAACGCCACCCACGTGTGCCATTTACTACAACCCCAGAACAGGCGAGGTCTATGAAGCCTTCATGGATGACCATTACAATAATGTCACGCTGACAGTTCCCACGGGTTGCACGGCAGCCTATCAGACCGCAAGTACGTGGAAGAAGTTTATGATTATCGAAGAGGAGAGCTTCCCAATCGAAAGTGTCCGCGGTGATGTCAATGGCGATGGCAATATCAGCATCGCCGACGTAACAGCACTTATCGATTACCTCCTGGATTCATCCTCGTCAGTCGCGACCGGAGCCGACTGCAACCTTGACGGAAGCATCAGTATCGCCGACGTGACAGCACTCATCGATTACCTGCTTCAAAACAGCTGGGGCGACAAAAAGTGCATCGAACTATGGGGATTGAGTGGAATTGATTTTGGCAACACCCAATGGGGAATAGGTGGCGGCAGTATCGGTGTTGATTTGCAACCCTTATATCCCATTCAAGGCTACAGCTATGATGATAATGGTCACGGCATCCTTGAATATACCGGTTATTTCAGCGCCCCCAGTTTCTTTCTTATAACGAAACCCGACCGTAGTGAAAGCATCCAAAATGATGGCGGTGCCTTCTATGTTGAAGAAGACGGCTACTACACCGTAAGTCTCAATACGGCCACACATGAGGTGAGCATTACGCCCTTTACGCCCTCAACGGGGTTGGCTCCAGCCACTTATCCGACGATGTGCATTGCCGGTGACGTGACCGACTGGGTGGCCAATACCTTATTCATGCAGCCTGTCAACCCGCGTTCGGTTCAAAACCATGACTGGTATCTGACACTCAACGTGACGTCAAACTCAATTATGAAGTTCGTGTATGACAGCTGGTATGCCTTCTGGGGTTCCGAAACGTTCCCCTACGGCACTGGTTACGCCACCGGCGATAATATACCGGTACCTGCCGGTGAATACCAAATCATGTTCAACGACATCACAGGCAACTACATCTTCGTGCCCGGCACCTATCCGCAGATTCCCGAGTGGTGATTGTGATTGCTGATCGATGAGGTCATTGCATATAGTGAGCCCCAAAAGCCAATAACTTTTGGGGCTCACTACTGTATTCTTAATATCTAATTACTATGCGATAATCATGTCATTCTTGACAGTTTCCTCAAGTTCCGGTGCCATCCGTTTCCATTCCTTGGAATTGAGGTATTCCATGATGATATGAGCGTGCTTGATATTGTGCATGTCACTACCCAGATAATCGATCATGCCATTCTTGGCAAACCATAAAGCGCTGTCGCGTGCCTCCTCACCAAAGTAACCCGTGAATGACAGGATATTGACCTGGAACCTGGCGCCTGCATTATGCAACTGCTCATAACGCTTGCGGCGGCGGGAGTAATAGGTATAACGCTCGGGATGGGCAAGGATGGTCTTATAACCCTTGATCTGCATGTCGAACAGCAATTCATCAAGATTCATCAGCTCCTGCTGGAAGGAGTTCTCGAGAAGGATGTGATTGCCCGGCATGGGTAACAGGTGGTCGGCAGCATACTCTTTATCAAAATACTCATCCATGCGGTACTCGGCGCTCAATGCCAATTCCATGTCCAGACCTGCATCGGTGACGGCATCCTGGAGTTTAAGGAATGCGTCCATCAGCTTCTCGCGCGTATTCTCAAAAGTCACCGCGGTTACATGTGAGGTGAGGATGACACGGGAGATACCCATCTCGGCCTCGGCCTGCAGCATTTCAAGTGACTTCTCCATCGAGGGTGAGCCATGATCAACACCCGGCAGGATGTGGCAATGAATATCAGTATTATAGAAGAGTTTAACCTGCTCTTTTTTATGTCCGAAGAGTTTGCCAAACATATTCTTTTCGTTCTTTTTCAAAATTCAAATTGAACTGCAAAAATAATCAATTTTCAGCATGTAGCCAAACCTCAAGCGATTTTTTCAATCAATTCATAGATAAATAGGGCAAAAAGGCGGGGTCGCAAACCGCTGTAAACACCTTATTGACAGGAAAAATGCGTCTAAACTGATAAAAAATGATGAAATTTAACTGATTTACAGAAAAAACCGGAAAAATCTTTTTCCAGTTCAAAAACTCTTTGTACCTTTGCAGGCCATTACAAAATTTGGGCATGTCGAACACTGTCGAAAGTTCAGTTTCAATGGTCAAGACACAACCAAATTTTATGTTAAAACGGCGTTTACCAGCGCCACAAATAAAACGTAAGTTAAACTATTAAAATATACTGAAATGAAGAAAGATATCCATCCCGACAACTATCGCGAGGTTGCTTTCAAGGACATGTCAAACGAGGAGGTCTTCATCACCCGCAGCACGGTGAACACCAAGGACACCATTGAGATTGACGGCACCACCTATCCCCTGGTGAAGCTCGAGATCACCAATACCTCGCACCCCTTCTTCACCGGCAAGCAGAAGCTCGTCGACACCGCAGGTCGCGTGGACAAGTTCATGCAGCGTTACGGCAACCGCAAGAAGAAATAAGAGACATTACTACTGCCGTGAGCGCTCACGGCAAGTACAACACAAAACAGGCGACGCGCCTTCACATCGAGGGCGCGCCGCTTGTTATTTTCATGTTTTTCAATCATTCATGTAAATGGCTCCCATCGATCCAATTATACTGTCAATCGAGTTGTCTACGCCCAACCTATTACATACAAGGGTTGTTATCAATAAAACCGCGATTGCCAGCAGCAACCGCATGAACGGCTTACCCCAGATGCCGTTGCGCCATGACTTGGTATTAATGATATTGACTATTTCCAGTATCACCCACATCAAAACCAGACGGTCAACACCCTTCGCCAAATACTTTGCCGATGCAGC
Organism: Muribaculaceae bacterium; assembly: GCA_017427945.1. Classification (GTDB taxonomy): domain Bacteria; phylum Bacteroidota; class Bacteroidia; order Bacteroidales; family Muribaculaceae; genus Sodaliphilus. Next base: position 131,660 of record JAFRRT010000012.1, read on the forward strand.
CCACTGCTGCTCATAGAGATAATAAATAATACCTCCTATGCTGTTGACCACTTTACCTACAAACAACATGAGCAGCAAAGAAACCAGCACTCGCCAGATGGTACCCCACCATCCATAGCCGAACAGTTGCTTATAATCACACATCAACATGATTGGCAGAATAATGACGACCATGATAGCGGTCGCTTCACTGCCATTATTTGACTTGTTCAGGGTTGAAAAGAAAAGTAATATCAAAAGCAACATGAACATGAGAAACTGCACACCTATAAAAACCTGAATATAGAAACCCTGAGGCAAGGTGTGTCGAGGCAAACGTGGAGCCTGTCGGAATAGGAACCACACCGGCACAATAAAGAATGAGAATCCTATCAACGCAGCCCACGCAAGGTGATCTCCCATCCATTCATAGACACCGTCAATTAAGCTCTCATAATCTGTTGCCGCAACTCCACTGAGGTTGTCCGAGTAGTTCATGCCGAAAAGATTATTGAGCAGCGCAAGAGCAATCGCAACAATCACCAACATCTTGACGGGCGGGAAACTGGCCTGTCGCTTGCCGCTGATGTAGTCACGGATGAGATAACCCGGCCGCCAGATGAGTTGCCACAACGAGTAGGGCAACGAACGGGTGCCCACTCCCCAAACGTCCAAAATGCCCGTCCCCACACTGTGCCACGTGATAGGCCCGTAAATAGCCTTTTGGCCACAGCGCGGACAGTAGTTGTTATCAGAATTATTCCCGCAGTTGCAACACCGGTGATGCTCATGGCCATCTTGATAATCAAACGGTTGCTGCTGCCACTGGCGAAAACGCTGATATTTATCTTTAATGTAACTCATCCTATTTCCAGACTCAGGATACAAATACTGACAACATTTCCAGAAGCATTCCAGGCTGAAGCACTTCTATAGAAATGCAAAGTCCAATCGTTATCAAAACCAACAACAACGGCAGGGCTATCACACGCAACCAACCCCGTTCACGCCACAGCTTGCGGTTAATGATGTCAACTAACGAGAGCAGCAGTCCAGCGACAGAGACCAAAAGCGTGGCAAACAAGAAAATTTTGAAATTGCGTCCATGAAAGCTCGAACTAGAACTGTATGACCGCGTGGCTATTTCATAAAGCAATAAGAGTCCAAAGAAAACGCAAGCAGGAGTGATCATTGTAAAGAACACACGCCACACATTGCCCCACCAGCCGTAGCCAAACAACTGCTTGTAATTCACCAACACCAAGACAGGTATCAGAAATAACGAACTCACTATTACCATATCCTCGAAGCCTGAACTACCTTCAGCGTAGCCCAAATCTATTCCAGACAGCTTCACTAAAGAGGATATGATGAACACCCACATGATGTACTCGATTGTCAAGAACACCTGGATAAAAAAGCCTTGTGGCAATGTGTGCCTTGAATTGCGTGGTGAGTGCCGGAACACCAGCCATGTGGGAAGTATGAGCAGTGAGAAAAGCAACAAGAACATCCAATCGGGATGATTCTCAACCCATTGGCTCACATAGTCAACATAATATTGCCATCCTGTTGACATGATAGACCTAGAATCTGTATCGATAAGAGTATCCCAATATTCCGGGAAGATTGCCTTACCGACAAAATAGAGTACTACGGCCACAAGCACCAGCATCTTGACGGGCGGAAAAGAAGACTGCCACTTGCCATTGATGTAGTCACTGATAAAGTAGCCGGGACGCCACAACAGCTGCCACAACGAATACGGCAGTGAGCGACCTCCCAGACCCCACACATCCATCACACCCCGACGGACCACATCCCACGTGATGCGCCCTGCTCTCGCCTTTTGTCCACAACGGGGACAAAAGGTGCCGTCATACTCCTGGCCGCAGTTGTTGCAGTAGTGCATTTCACTGCCTAATTCCGGGTATTGACGAGGATTACGCTGCCAGTTGCGGAACCGCTGATATAACTGTTTCAAACTCATCACAGGGTGGGTTCTTCAGAAGACGCATCAACCACCTGAGGGATGGTATCGTCCTCAGGAACAGGCATCGTCTCAACAGGTTGGGTGGCAGCATTGCGCACACGGCGCTCGGCGAGGTATTCCTGCAGGCTGGTGAAGTTGAACAGCAGCAGGCTGATGCCGGTAATGAGCACCACAGTGGACACACTCTCGCGCAGGGCAGGCACCATGAGCGACAGGAGACCGCACAAGACCACAATCACGGGACACAGGAAGTACCAGCCCTTGATATTCAAGCTATTGCGGGACAACAGCAGATAAATGATGTGGAACAGGCCCAACACGACCAGCAACACGCCCATGAGCAGTTGCAGGATTTCGTCAAACTTGCCGGGCTTAACGATCATCACGATGCCAAAGCACAAGCCGCCCACGGCGGGCAGCACGCCCAGGTAGTCGGTACTGGTGCGGGCATCGGCATGGCGCACGGCCACCATGATCAGAAAAACCAGAGCGGGCAACATGAACATGGCCCCCATCACACGACAGCCCCACAGCAGAACAGTGGGCACCCCGTGAAAGATGATGAGGATGATGCCGGCAAGCAACAAAATCACATTTGTCAGGAGGTTTATACTAACCTTTTTCATTAGTTTTATATCAAAAAATCGAGTTGTTAATATTTTTTCCACAAAAATATTGCAATTTAATCAACTTTCAAAAAAATAATACACAAAAAATGTGTATCTTTGCCAAATTAGAGACGAAACATGACAAACCGCAAGAACATACTTGCCATCATCAATCCTGTGTCGGGCATCGGCAGCAAGGACAAGATACCACGGCTTATCGACACAGTGGTGGACAATGAACGCAACGACGTAAGCATCGTCATGAGCGAGTATGCCGGTCACGCACGTGAAATTGCAGCTCAAGCAGTCCAAGACAGATTCGACGTGGTTGTCGCCATCGGAGGCGACGGCACCGTCAACGAGGTTGGCAGTGCCCTATGTGGCACCGACACCGCTCTTGCCATCGTACCCAGCGGCTCGGGCAATGGACTGGCTCGCCATCTGCGCATCTCCATGAATGCCAGTCGTGCCCTGCAGGTGCTCAACAACGGCGTGAAAGCCAAGTTTGACTACTGCACCGTCAACGGCAAGCCATTCTTTTGTGTTTGTGGCATGGGATTTGACGCTGCCGTCAGCAATAAGTTCGCCAACGAGGGCACGCGTGGTTTCATTACCTATATCAAGACGGCACTCACCGAGTACCTCAATTACAAGCCTCAGGCCTACAAGATTGATATTGATGACAAGGGCATGACCGACAAAGCCTTTGTCATCGCGTGCTGTAATGCGGCCCAATATGGCAACAACGCCTATATCGCCCCGCGTGCCACCATGCAGGACGGGCTCATCGATGTGACCGTTATGCATCCCTTCAACCCTGTAGTCAGCCCGCTGATTGGAGCACGGTTATTCCTGCGTCAACTCAATGTTGACAACCACGTGAGCATCTATCGCGGTAAGCATGTGGTCATCGAGCGTCGACACGATGATGTCATCCACATCGACGGTGACCCTGTCATGATGCCGGCAAAGCTCGTCATCGAGAACGTGAGCAAGGGCATCAACATCCTGGTACCGCCCTCTCTACCCGACAACGTATGAAATATCAAAATATCAACAAACATATAATGCAATGAGTTATCTGAAATTTGATAAAAACCTGATGATCAACCTGCAGCAATCGCTGCCCAAGGAGATGCTGCGCACCAACCAGTCAGGGGCCTATCACTGCACCACCATTGTGGGCTGCAATACCCGCAAGCAGCACGGCCTGCTGGTCATCCCGGTGCCCGAGCTCGACAACAACAATCATGTGCTGTTGTCCACGCTCGACGAGACCGTTATCCAACACGGCGCACCCTTCAACCTGGGTCTGCATCGCTACAAGGGAGACACCTACAGCCCCAACGGCCACAAGTACATCCGTGAGTATGACTGCGAGCGCGTCCCCACTACTACCTACCGTGTGGGTGGCGTGATTCTGAAAAAAGAGAAAATCTTCATCACCCACGAAAACCGCATCCTCATCCGCTACACGCTGGTCGATGCCCACTCGGCAACGACATTGCAGTTCAGGCCGTTCCTTGCGTTCCGCAATGCCAATGACCTGTGTGTTGAGAATGCCGTCGCCAACCGCGACTATCAGGAGGTGAGCAACGGTATCGCCACCTGCATGTATGACGGCTACCCCACCCTGTTCATGCAGATGAACCACAAGCCCAAGTTCGTGTTTGACCCGCACTGGTACAAGAACATCGAGTACATCAAGGACCAGGAGCGTGGCATCCCCTACAGCGAGGACTTGTATGTGCCCGGCTACTTCGAGGTGGAAATCAAGAAGGGCGAGCCGCTCATCTTCTCGGCAGGCGTTGAGGAAGTGAACACTAGGACACTGACCAAGATGTATGAGGACGAAATCAAGCCCCGCACGCCGCGCACGAGTTTCTACAACTGCATGAAGAACAGTGCCAAGCAGTTCTACATCACCAATAAGGAAGGCCACTATCTGCTGGCCGGTTATCCCTGGTTCAAGATACGTGCCCGCGACGAGTTCATCGCGCTGCCCGGTTGCACCTTGTCGGTACACCACCGCCAGGACTTCGAGCTCATCATGGACACCGCCATGCGCGCGTTGAATGACTTCATGCGTGACGGCACACTCGACAAGCACCTCGACGGACTTGACCTGCCTGACATCCCGCTCTGGGCCATCTGGGCTGTTCAGCGCTATGCCCATGATCTGAATGCCGAAGCGGCACGTGAGCGTTATGGCAAACTTGTCAAGGACCTCATCAACTTCATAGCCGACGGCAATCACCCCAACCTCAAACTTGAGGCCAATGGTCTGGTGAGCACCGAAGGCACCCTGCGTCCTGTCTCGTGGATGAACAGCACGCACCCCAACGGCACACCGCTCATTCCCCGCACAGGCTTCCTGGTAGAATTCAACGCTTTGTGGTATAATGCCCTGCGTTTTGCTGTCGATGAATTGTTCGGCGAGGTGGAGGAAGAGAAAGCCTTTGTTGAGCGTTGCACCGAGATCATCAATAAATGCAAACCCGCATTCATCGAGACCTTCCTCAATGATTACGGCTACCTGTATGACTATGTGAACGGCGACTACACCGACCTGAGTGTACGTCCCAACATGATTATCGCCGTGGGTACCGACTACAGTCCACTGGACCGTCGTCAACGCAAACGCGTGCTCGATATTGCAACACGCGAGTTGCTCACGCCTAAGGGTCTGCGCACATTGAGTCCCAACAGCTACGGTTACATACCCTGGTACCTGGGTACGCCCGAGGAACGCCAGACGGCCTACTATGCAGGTAGCGCCCGTCCCTGGCTGATGGACTTCTACAGCAAGGCCTACATCCGCGTATTCGGGCTGAACAGCATCTCGTTCATTGAACGCATGATGATTGGCTTCGAGGACGAGATGAAGGAGGGTTGCATCGGCTCTTTGAGCGAGCTGTATGACGGCAACCCGCCATTCATCGGACGTGGTGCCGTGAGCTTCGCTCCCAACGTGGGCGGCATCCTGCGCGTGTTGCGCACTTTCAAGAACCTGCACATCATCGACGAATAAAACGACAAGAGATATGAAAGCATTAATGTTCGGCTGGGAATTTCCGCCTCACATCCTGGGAGGATTGGGAACAGCGAGTTACGGGCTCACTAAGGGCATGTGGGAAAATGGTGACATGGATATCACCTTTGTCATCCCCAAGCCCTGGGGTGACGAGCCCAAGGATTTTGCCAGAATCATCGGCGCCAACAGCACGCCGGTGGCATGGCGCGATGTGAACTGGGACTATGTAGAGGGCCGCATCGGTAACGTGATGGACCCGCAGCTCTACTACAACCTGCGTGACCACATCTACGGCGACTTCAACTACATGAGTACCAACGACCTGGGATGCATCGAGTTCTCGGGCCGCTACCCTGAGAACCTGTTGGAGGAAATCAACAACTACTCGATCGTGGCAGGCGTTATTGCCCGCACGGTGGACTGCGACATCATTCACTCCCATGACTGGCTCACCTACCCTGCCGGCATTCACGCCAAGCAGGTGACCGGCAAGCCTCTGGTTATCCATGTCCACGCCACCGACTTTGACCGCAGCCGCGGCAACGTCAACCCCACGGTGTTCAGCATCGAGAAGGACGGCATGAACAACGCCGACCACATCATCACCGTGAGCAACCTGACACGACGCACCGTCATCGAGAAATACGGCATCAGCCCCGACAAGGTGACCACCGTACACAATGCCGTTGAGCCCTTGAACGAGGAATTGCTCAATCTGGAGGCGCCTCCCGGCAAGACGAGCAAGGTCATCACCTTCCTTGGACGCATCACCATGCAGAAAGGCCCCGAATACTTTGTCGAGGCAGCTGCCCAGGTGCTAAAAAAGGTCAATGACGCTCAGTTTGTGATGGCCGGCAGCGGTGACATGATGGACAAGATGATACGCCTTGCCGCCAAGCGCGACATCGCCGACCGTTTCCACTTCACCGGCTTCCTTAAGGGCAAGCAGGTGTATGAGATGCTGGCAGCCAGTGATGTGTACATCATGCCCTCGGTGAGCGAACCATTCGGTATCTCACCGCTTGAGGCGATGCAGATGGGCGTGCCGTCAATCATCAGCAAGCAGAGCGGTTGCGCCGAGATTTTGGACAATGTCATCAAGATTGACTATTGGGACACTAACGCCATGGCCGATGCCATCTACAGCATCATCAAGTATCCCGCCATGTTCAAGGAACTGCGCGACCAAGGTCTCGCCGAGGTGAACCAGATTACTTGGGACAAGGCAGGAGCCAAGGTCATCAACATCTACCGCAACCTCATCAACCGATGAGCCAACCACATTAAACAGATAACAACATAAACAAGAATACATATATGAAAGCGATTTGTTTTTATTTTCAGATTCATCAGCCGTTTCGTCTGAAACACTACCGTTTCTTTGACATCGGTAATGACCACTATTACTATGATGACTTCGCCGACGATGACATCATCACGCGCATCGCACAGCGGTCCTACCTGCCCGCCAACCAGATGCTGCTTGACATGATCAAGGAAAACGGCAAGAAGTTCAAGGTGGCATTCTCCATCAGCGGAACCGCGCTGGAACAACTCGAGCAGTATGTGCCCGAATTCATCGACTCTATGAAAGAACTTGCCGAGACCGGATGCGTGGAATTCCTGAGCGAAACCTACGCCCACAGCTTGTCGTCGCTCTATGACCCCGATGAGTTTGTTGCACAGGTCAAAGCGCATGACCAGAAGATATTCCAACTCTTTGGCCAGCGTCCCAAGGTGTTCCGCAACACCGAGCTGATTTATGATGACGACATCGCGTCGATGGTCTATGCCATGGGCTTCAAGGCTGCCATCACTGCCGATGCCAAGCACGTGCTGGGCTGGCGTTCGCCCAATTTCCTCTACAGCTCAGCTTCGGCTCCCAAACTCAAACTGTTGCTGAAGAACGGCAAACTGAGCGATGATATCGCCTTCCGTTTCAGCAACCACGAGTGGGCATCATATCCGCTGACTGCCGACAAGTACATCCACTGGATTGCCGAACTGCCACAAGAGGAGCAGTTGGTGAACCTGTTTATGAACTACGACACTCTGGGAGAGCTGCAGCCTCGTGAAAGCGGCATCTTTGAGTTCATGCGTGCTTTACCGCGCTTCGCTGCCGAGCATGACATCCAATTCTGGACCCCCAGTGAGGTTGTGGCTAAGTTCAAACCTGTGGCAAATCTTGCTGTACCTTATCCCATGTCATGGACCGACGCAGCCCGCGACACCAGTGCATGGCTAGGTAACACCCTGCAACAAGAGGCCGTAAGGAAGCTGTATTCGATTGGTGAGCGCGTGCGCCTGTGCACCGACCGCCGCATCAAGCAGGACTGGAACTACCTGCAGGGCAGCGACCACTTCTTCTATATGTCCACCAAGCACAACGATGATGGCTCGGTTCACAGCCACTACAGCCCTTATGATTCACCCTACACGGCATTCACCAACTACATGAACGTGCTGAGTGACTTCATGACGCGTGTCGAGGAGCAGTACCCTGCCAGCATTGACAACGAGGAGCTGAACTCACTGTTGCTGACCATCCGCAATCAGGAGCAGGAAATAGAGAAGCTGCACCGCGAGGTGGAGATGATGCGTAACAACATCGTCAAGGACACCACAGGCGACTTCCCCGTCGACGAGGAGCCCGAACCTGAGCCCGCTCCTGCCGAGGAGAAGCAACCCGCTCCCAAGAAAAAGCCAGCTGTTAAAAAAGCTCCCGCCAAGAAGCCTGCGGCAAAGAAAGCTCCAGCCAAGAAAGCAGAAAAGCCCGCAGCCAAAAAGTCGGCTCCTGCAAAGAAAGCTGTTGCTAAAAAAACTCCCGCTAAGAAGAAATAACATCTTTTTCGTACTAACCAAACTATATCACGATGTTGAAAATGAAATTGAAATCAACTTTTCTCGCCGTGTTAACGACGAGCCTGTTATGTGTGGCAAGCGCCTTGTCGGCTAATGCCCAAAGTGACCATTACTTGACGGTTCCCGACGTACAAGCCATTGGTGGAGGTACCGTAACCGTTCCCGTGAGCCTGAACAATGCCGGAGGCGTCTTCTCATTACAAATCGAGGTCTTCCTGCCCGATGGTGTTGAATTCCTCAGCGCCGAAGGTAGCGAACGTATTGCCAATGCCGAGTTTTTTGACTACAGTAAAGAGGACAAGTTCACAGAAGACAACCAACGCTATCGCCGCATTATCATCGGCAATGCCCAAAATATGTTTGAGAGTGCCATCAGCGGCAACGAGGGAGAAATCATTTACATCACCTTCCAGTTACCTGAAGGCGAGGGTGAATATCCCCTCCAGTTCAAGAACCTTCAGTTTATCTCCCTCACCACGTTTGCCTTGAGCTACATGGATGATGTGACAGCCACCATCAACGCATCTAATTACTTCTTCACCTTCCCCGAGGATATTCAGGCAACAAGCGGTGAGACAATAGTCGTGCCCCTCAATCTGTACAATACAGGCGGCATTTACTCCCTCCAAATTGACCTCATTATGCCCGACGGAGTTGAGTTTATTGATGTTACCCTCGGCGAACGTGTCAGTGCCGAATTCTTCAATTACGGCTCAGAGGACAAATACACTGACGATGGTCTGCGTTACCGTCGCGTCATCTTTGCCAACCTCCTGAACACGTCCAGCACCATCAGCGGCAATGAAGGAGTAGTGTTGTATTACACGTTGAAGATGCCTTATCATGTTGAAGGAACACTTCCCCTCCGCATCACGAACATCCAGTTCTTCAATCCGCCCACCTATGCCCTTGAATACATAGCTGATGCCGAAGGAAGCATCAACGTGACTCAGACTCCGTTATTGATTGGTGACGTAAACCACGATGGCTCTGTCAGCATCGCCGATGTAACGGCACTGATTGACGTGCTGCTGGGTGTTGGTGATGGTTGCCAGATTTGTGGTGATGTCAACGAGAGTCAAGATCTCAGTATTGCCGACGTTACTGCACTCATCGATAAATTGCTGGGCGTTTATTAACAGCAATATTTCAACAACCTGACAAAGGTGCGTCATGTAAAAGATGGCGCACCCTTTGTTTTATAGATGCCAACCATGCTTTTTATTTCCACTAAGATACCGCTGCAGCGACAAACAAGCATAATTAATTGATTTTTATGAAAAAGTGGTTGTGAAATTTTGAGCATCGCCCTAAAAGTAGTACCTTTGCACCCGCTTTTGAAAAGAATTATCAATTACAGACAATACAGACTAAAAGATGAACGTAAGTTTAGAACAAATTGATGCGGTGAATGCTATTGTCACCGTTGATATCAAGAAAGAGGATTTTGCTGACAGTGTAGCAAAGGAAGTTGCTCAGATGGGAGTGCGCCATCCGTTGAAGGGATTCCGTCCCGGCAAGGCACCCAAGTCGTTGCTCATGAAGTTTTACGGCCCCAGCGTTACCGCCGATGTAGTGGACCGCATGGTAAGCAAAGCGTTGTATGACCACATTCGCGAGAACAAGCTCCAGGTGCTCGGTGAGCCTCTGCCTAACGAGACTACCAAAGTCGATATCATGAACGATGACGAAATGGCGTTCAAGTTTGACCTGGGTCTGGCTCCCGCCATTGAATTGAAGCTCAACAAGCGCATCAACGTCCCCTATTACAATATTGAGGTTACCGACCAGATGGTTGACGACGCCATTGCCCATGACCGCAAGCGCCTGGGTACACTCGTTGACGGCGAGGTAAGCGACAAGGAGTCAATGCTGCGCGGTTCGATGGTCGAGCTCGACGAGGAAGGCAATGAGAAGGCCGACGGTATCAAGGTCGAGCGCACTATTATTTCGCCCCGCTATATGGCCGATGAGGAAGAATCAGCCAAATTCGTCGGAGTAAAAGTAGGTGATACATTTACCTTCAATCCCCACAAGGCCAACAACGGCAACATCGCCGAGATGGCATCACTGCTCAATGTTGACCGCAACGAAGCCGACGTGAAGAGCGACTTCCGCGTTACCATCGAGGAAATCAAGGTGAACAAAGAAGCCGAGATGAACGAAGAGTTCTTCAAGGGCGTGCTTGGCACCGACACCGAGGTGAAGGACGAAGCTGCCTTCCGCGAGGCCGTTCGTGAGATGATTCAGCGCGCCAACGTTCCCGAGAGTAACTACCGCTTCACCGTAGATGCTCAGCGCATTCTCACCGAGAAAGCCGGCGAAATGCCTCTTCCCGAGGAGTTCCTGAAACGCTTCCTGAAATATCGCCGCGAACAGGACGAGAAAGAGAATACCGAAGTCACCGACGAGGAACTCAAGAGCATGTTGAAGCAACTGCGTTGGCAGCTTGTGAAGGACTATCTGGCACAGGAACTGGGCATCCGCGTTGAAAAGGAAGACATCGATAACGCCGCCTTCATTTTCGCCCAGGAACAGCTGTCACAGTACGGCATCTACAATGCCCCCGAAGACATCATCAAGCAGCAAGCCGAACGCTTCATGCAGGATGAGCGCGCCCGTGACGCCATCCAGGAGCATGCCATCGACAACAAGTTCTATGCAGCCGTGCGCGAAGCCGTGAAGGTCAATGAGAAGACTGTTAGCGTCGAGGAATTCCGCAAGTTGTACGAGAAAGACGAGAAGTAAACACTTCCCCCATTATAGGGTTTAAGGATATCTGATAGCAAAGGCGGTTGAGAAATACATCTCAACCGCCTTCGTTATTCAGGTATCAGGTCAATTCATGAATTGTGTTACCGGTAACACTTTTGGCAATAGGTACGGCGTTTGGCCTCAGCCTCTGCGCGTGTGACCTGCTTTATCGCCTTGGTGCATTTGAGCATTCCCTCGCACTTCTCGTTGGAGTGGAAACGAGTCGCTCCACTGCCAGTGCAAATCCACACGGTGTCGGTAGGCTGTACCGTATCGATGGCTACACGTTTCACATCTTCCTCGCTGGAACATGCGCAGGCTATGAAGAGCAACACAATCCCCAATATAATATTTCTACCTGTCTTCATTTTACTATATTTTAACAACGGTGGGGCTCATTGGGCTCCACCGTTACATTTATAAAATTGTCCTTGATACAATCATTAGGCCTCAACTGCTGCCTGTGCGGCTGCAAGACGTGCGATGGGCACGCGGTAAGGCGAGCAGGAAACATAGTTCATGTTCATCGAAGCACAGAACTTAACGCTGCTGGGCTCACCACCATGCTCACCACAGATACCGAGGTTGAGCTCGGGCTTAACGGCACGACCCTTGCGGCATGCCATCTCAATGAGTTGTCCTACACCTTCCTGGTCGAGTACCTCGAACGGATCAACCTTGAGGATACCCAATTTCTTGTAAACAGCAAGGAACTTGCCTGCATCGTCACGTGAGTAACCGAAGGTCATCTGGGTCAAGTCGTTGGTACCGAAGGAGAAGAAGTCAACAACGCTGGCAATCTGGTCAGCAACGAGGGCTGCACGCGGAATCTCAATCATCGTACCTACCTTGTAAGCCACGGTCTCGCCGCGCTCGGCGAATACCTTCTGAGCGGTAGCATTGATGATATCGGCCTGCATCTGAATCTCATTCTTCACACCAATGAGGGGCACCATAATCTTGGGCTTCACAACGATGCCCTTGGCCTGCATGTTAAGAGCGGCCTCAATAATGGCGCGTGCCTGCATCTCGGTAATCTCGGGATAGGTGTTACCCAAACGGCAACCACGGTGTCCAAGCATGGGGTTGAACTCCTCAAGACCACTGCAAACGGCCTTTACCTCCTCGATGGTACGGCCCATCTGCTCGGCGAGTTCACGCATAGTCTCGGGCTGATGGGGAACGAACTCGTGCAAGGGAGGATCGAGCAGGCGGATGGTTACCTCATAACCGTCCATTGCCTCAAAGATACCCTCAAAGTCACCACGCTGCAACGGGAGCAGCTTATCAAGAGCGACGCGGCGAGCCTCCTCGGTGGGAGCGATAATCATCTCGCGCATAGCCTTGATGCGGTCACCCTCAAAGAACATGTGCTCGGTGCGGCACAAGCCAATACCGTGTGCGCCCAGCTTACGAGCCACGCTGGCATCCTTGGGAGAGTCGGCGTTGGTATAAACGTCCATCTTGCTGTACTTCTCGGCCAGGGCCATCACATCAGCGAAGTCACCACTCAGGTCGGCATCAACAGTTGCCACCTTACCGTCGTAAACCTCACCGGTGCTACCGTTAATGGAAATCCAGTCACCCTCTTTATAGGTCTTGCCACCCATCTCAACGGTGCGAGCCTTATAGTCAACCTTGATTTCGCCAGCACCCGAAACGCAGCACTTACCCATACCGCGAGCCACAACGGCTGCGTGTGAGGTCATACCACCACGGGCAGTCAGGATACCCTGAGCGACGCTCATACCGCGCAGGTCCTCGGGAGAGGTCTCCAAGCGAACCATGATGACTTTCTTCTTGCGTGACGCCCATTCCTCGGCATCATCAGCAAAGAATACGATTTGGCCAGTAGCGGCGCCCGGGCTTGCGGGCAGACCCTTGGCCATCACCTTAGCACTCTTGACAGCAGTTTTGTCAAATACAGGGTGCAGCAACTCGTCGAGCTTGCCGGGTTCCATGCGCTTGATGACAGTCTTCTCGTCGATAGCGCCTTCACGCAGCAGGTCCATGGCGATCTTCACCATAGCGGCACCAGTGCGCTTTCCGTTACGGGTCTGGAGCAACCAGAGCTTGCCGTCCTGGATGGTAAACTCCATATCCTGCATGTCATGGTAGTGCTCCTCGAGCTTGTGCTGAATGTCAACGAGCTGAGCGGCGCACTCGGGCATCGACTCCTCGAGGGAGGGATACTTCGCAGCGCGCTCTTCCTCGCTGATGCCTTGCAGCTTTGCCCAACGGCGGCTGCCCTCGGTCATAATCTGTTGGGGAGTGCGTACACCTGCTACAACATCCTCGCCCTGAGCATTGATCAGGTACTCACCGTTGAACAGGTTCTCACCAGTACCGGCGTCACGTGAGAAGCACACGCCAGTGGCACTGTTGTCACCCATGTTACCATAGACCATCGCCTGTACATTGACTGCCGTACCATACTCCTCGGGAATCTGGTTCATGCGGCGGTACAGGATAGCGCGGTCGTTGTTCCAGCTGTCAAACACAGCATAGATGGCACCCCAGAGCTGATCATAAGCGTCGGTGGGGAAATCCTTACCGGTATTCTTTTTTACAGCGGCCTTGAAGCGAACCACCAGTTCCTTGAGGTCTTCGACATCAAGTTCGGTATCAAACTTCACGCCCTTCTTCTCTTTCAGCTCTTCGATGATAGCCTCGAACGGGTCGATGTCAGTCTTGTTGGTAGGCTTCATGCCCAGCACCACGTCACCGTACATCTGAACGAAACGGCGGTAGCTGTCCCATGCGAAGCGGGGATTGCCCGACTTCTTGGCGAGCGTCTCGGCCACCTCATCGTTGATACCCAGGTTCAGGACGGTGTCCATCATACCAGGCATCGACACGGGAGCACCCGAGCGAACAGATACCAGCTGGGGATTGCTGGGATCATTGAACTTATTACCTGTCAAACTCTCGATGTGTTCAACGGACTTCTTTACTTCGTCCTTGATCATCTCAACAACGGCTTCGCGGCCTTTCTCATTGTAAAGACGGCAAACCTCGGTCGTAATAGTGAAACCCGGGGGAACGGGAACGCCAATCAAGTTCATTTCGGCAAGGTTAGCACCTTTTCCACCCAATAAGTCTCTCATGTCAGCACGGCCTTCTGCTTGACCGTTTCCAAAAGTGTAAATCGCTTTCATTTACTTTACTTTTTCTTAATATATTTGCAAATAATATTATACCTCTTGTTTTTTGCGGTGCAAAGGTACAAATTTTGCGTCAAACCACAATATGAATAGCCGTAAAAAATCGCTACTATTACTCCATAATTGGCTTTTATTACATAAAAGTTATATTTCTCAACGATTATCACGCGTTTAACATCAATTCATCATCACCCAAAAACAAGATTCATAACGATTTGCAGGGTGCAGGCATCCATCATGAACAAGTAGTCTGATTGCTCTACTCCGCTCATAATCTTAGCCAATATGAATTGAAAAGTACCTTGATTTGACACGTATGTGATTTTTTTGCTGTAATTTTGTGGCTTGATTACGCTCATGAAGTTTCACGGGTGAGCATAATCGATTGAATGATAAATTATTAATTCAATAGCTACAGGATTTTTCATGGAACTGATAGACGGAAAAACTACCGCCGCGGCCATTAAGGAAGAAATCAAGGCCGAAGTGGACCAGATGATAGCAGCGGGAATGAAGCGCCCGCATCTTGCAGCCGTGCTCGTAGGACATGACGGCGGCTCGGAATCGTATGTGAAGAATAAGGTCATTGCCTGTGAAAAGTGCGGTTTCAAGTCATCGCTCATTCGCATGGAGGAAGACACCACCGAGAAACAGTTGCTGGACTGCATCAAGAAACTTAACGAAGATGCTGACGTTGACGGTTTTATCGTGCAATTGCCTTTGCCCAAGCACATCGATGAGCAAAAGGTTATCAACGCTATCGATTACCACAAGGACGTTGACGGCATCCACCCGATGAACGCTGGCCGCATGTCGCTGGGTCTGCCCAGCTTCATCTCGGCAACGCCATTGGGCATCATCACCCTGCTTCAACGCTATAACATCCCGACCTCGGGTAAGAAATGCGTGGTACTGGGCCGTAGCAACATCGTGGGCAAGCCCATGGCTCAGCTGATGATGCAGAAACAATATGGCGACTCGACTGTAACCGTGTGCCACAGCCGCAGCACAACCCTTAAGGAGGAATGCCGCCAAGCGGACATTATCATCGCAGCCATCGGACGCCCCGACTTTGTAACCGCCGACATGGTGAAGGAAGGAGCCGTTGTCATCGACGTTGGCACGACACGCGTTGCCGACCCTGACGCCAAGAACGGCTATCGTCTGAACGGCGACGTGAAATTTGACGAGGTTGCTCCCAAGTGTTCCTACATCACTCCCGTGCCTGGCGGCGTTGGCCCCATGACCATCTGCTCCCTGATGAAAAACACCCTCGCCGCTTCCCAAAAGACGGTTTATCCTGATTAAAGGACAAGAGATATTAATAAAACGCCACGGGCATTGGGCTCGTGGCGTTTTTTATGATGTTTAAATCACTATTAACTTTTAACTAATTAGTCGAACATTCCTTCAACGGCTTCGTCTTGGCCTCCGCCGCCACCGCCGCTTTCGCCGGATTCACCTCCGCCGCCACCGCCGTGCCAGCTTCCACCGCCAGAACCGTAGTAGCCGCCCAGTTCATCACCGCAAGCGTTAAAGCCTTTGGGGAATTCAAACTTGGTGCTCTGCTTGTAGGGCAATGATTTGTCATCATAAATCCACTTCATGAAATAGCCCAGGATAGGCAAAGCAGCCTCGGCACCCTGACCCATCGCCATGCTGTTGAAGTGGATGTAGCGCTCTTCACCACCAACCCATACACCAGTGACCAGTTCAGGCGTGAATCCCATGAACCAACCATCGCTGTGGAAGTTGGTGGTACCGGTCTTACCACCCATGTCGGCAGTGATACCGTAGGCATAACGCAACCTTGCGCCAGTACCGCCATCAACAACCTCAAGAAGCATCGAGAGCATTTTCAGGTAAGTGTCCTCACTCATGATCTCGGTCTGGCTGCCGGTAAACTCGGCAATCACGTTGCCTCGGTTATCGGTAATGCGCGAAACATAAACCGGCTCCACACGCATACCACCGTTGGCAAATGCCGAGTAAGCTGCTACCATCTCACGCAAGGTAACCTCACAGGCGCCCAGACTCAATGAGGGCACGGGGTCAAGATAGCTGGTGATGCCAAAACTGTGCATCCACTTTGCCAACTCATCAGGAGACATCGTGTAGTAGCCATTGCGCTCAATCCAGTTCTCACGAGTGCCACGCATGAAACCTGCCGAAATCCAGTTCTTTGAGTACTTCAACGCGTTACGCAGGTCCATTCCACCGCCACTACCCTCGTTCTGGGGGTTGTACACCTCGTTGTGCCAAATGATGTTGGGAGCGCCACCGGGACGAGTTGAGCAAGGAGTCAATCCACCGAACTCGATAGCCTGGGAATAAACGAAGGGTTTTACTGTAGAACCAATCTGACGGCGGCCCGTCGATACCATGTCATACTTGAAGAAACGGAAGTTAGGACCTCCCACATAGGCCTTCACAAAGCCCGTGACAGGGTCCATCGACATCATTGAACAACGCAGGAACGACTTGGTGTAAAGCAACGAGTCGAGGGGCGACATCTGGGCGTCAAAACCACCTTCGTAGTTGAACAGATGCATCTGAACCGGCTTCTTGAAGTTATCCATGATTTCGGCATCACTCAGGCCCTGATTCTTGAGCACACGGTAACGCTCGCTATGACGGATAGCAGCATTGATGAGCGCCTGCTTGCCTGCGCTTGAAAGCTCATTCTTGTTATTAGTGTAAGGATTCTTGGTTCCACCGCGCTCACGCAAGAAGGCAGGCTGCAGCGTTTTACTCATGTGCTTATGCACCGCCTTCTCGGCATACTCCTGCATGCGAGAGTCGATGGTGGTGTAAATCTTCAGACCATCGGTATAAATGTCGTAATGCGATCCGTCGGGCTTGGTATTCTTGTTGCACCAGCCATACAGGGGGTTCACTGCCCAAGCCACCGAGTCATCGATGAATGCCTGCTGGTTCCATGACGGGTAATCGCTGCGTTTAGGCTTCTTGGCGCTCATCACGCGGCGCAACTCCTCGCGGAAGTAAGGTGCAGGACCGTCGTTGTGGTCAAGTTTCTTGAATTTCACCACAAGGGGCGTTTCCTTCAACTGGTTGCACTCGGCCTCGCTCAGGTAACCCGCTTTCACCATCTGCTCAAAGACGACATTGCGGCGCTGGCGCGTGCGCTCGGCATGGCGCACGGGATTGTAATAAGACGGGTTCTTACACATTCCCACCAATGTGGCTGCCTCCTGGATGTTCAAGTCCTTGGGGTCCTTATCGAAATATACCTCAGACGCCATCTTGATACCCACTGCGTTGTTCAAGAAGTCGAACTGGTTGAAGTACATCTTGATGATTTCGTCCTTGGTGTAATAGCGTTCCAGCTTCACGGCAATCACCCACTCCACCGGCTTCTTCAAAGCACGCTCAAAGATGTTGTGGGACTCGGGAGAGTACAACTGCTTCGCCAGCTGCTGGGTGATGGTACTACCACCACCGGCACTCTTCTGGCCCATGATGATGCGCTTGATGATGGCACGCCCGAGTGCTTTGATATCGATGCCCGAATGCTCATCAAATCGAGAGTCCTCGGTAGCAATCAGAGCATCGGTCAAGTGGGGCGACATCTCGTCAAAGTCCACATAGATGCGGTTGCTGCGACTGCGATAGTAGCGGCCCATCTCCACGCCGTCGGCACTGTAAATCGTCGAAGCGAACTTATCAGTAGGATTCTTCAACTGGTCGATGGGCGGCATATAGCCAATCACACCATTGTAAATCAACACAAACAGCAGTACCAGCAATGCCACAAAAATGGCAAAACACGTCCACATCTTGCGAACGATGCTGCGACGCTTGTTTTTCTTCTTTCCAGTAGTTTTATTGCTCATATCTTTGGTTAATTATATTCTATATCTCGATAATTAATACAACTAAAACGCCAAACGGAAGCCGTAAGAGCCTGAACCTGAATTATTGAAGAGCCTGAACACACAACAATCCTCGGGATAGCCATAGCCACCACCGCGAACGACATGTAAGCCATTATACTCTTCGCCCTTGGGATTCACCAACGGAGCGCTGCTCTCATTAATTCCGGGCCAATACCACCACCAGTCGCCGCACCATTCAGGCACGCCACCGGTCATGTCATAGAGACCTAATTCGTTGGGCTCCTTAGTGCCCACATCATGATAGACGCCATCATAGTTCTCGGAGTACCATGCAACCTCGTCAATGTCATTGCTTCCCGAGAAGACATAGCCATGTGTTTTGGCGCCACCTCGCGCCGCATATTCCCATTCGGCATCAGTCGGCAGGCGGAAGTTCTTTCCGGTCAACTGGTTCAGTTTTGCGATAAACTCTTGGCACTGGTCCCAGTTAGCCTCATCAAATGGAAATTGAGGGCCAAATTCTACCGTGCTGTCGGCCATGACGGCATACCACAATTCGCAAGTCACTTCATAGGCTCCGATATAATAACCCGACAACGTCACCTTGTGGGGCGACGGCAATCCAGAGCGCACATTACCCTTCACAACCGACTCGATGTTATCAGGTATTTTGTATCGGGTATAAGTTCCGCCCGGGACATATACCATGACAATGGGTATCGTGTCTTTTACCATAATCGTCTCGTTGGGCAGGTCCATTGATTCAACCGGTGCCACTTGTTCAATAGGTAGTTGCTGTGGTTCAACTAATTGCTGAGTCGGCTGAGGTTTGAAGGAAAGATCAGTTAATTCTGATTTGTCATCATCATCCTGTTCATCTGATGGAGAAGTATCCCAGTCATCAAATGAATCTAAATCATCATAAGACATCTCCTCCAAGTTAAAATAGTATATGTGACTGTCCTCGCTCTCAGTGATGGTAATGAGAGAGTCAACACCATCAAATCCATCAGCCTCGACTTCAGCCACGTGCGAACCTTCTTTCAGTATATAGGTTGAGTTAGCGTCA
The DNA here is from genome assembly GCA_017427945.1 of Muribaculaceae bacterium. GTDB lineage: Bacteria > Bacteroidota > Bacteroidia > Bacteroidales > Muribaculaceae > Sodaliphilus. The sequence goes on from JAFRRT010000012.1 coordinate 150,980, forward strand.
CCCATCTCCACATCGTCAATCGTCAAAATGGCGCCATACACATTACACTGAAATATCACCTCAAAATCCCGTGCGTTGGGTTTTGGAGCTGGTTTATATTTGCGGACATCATAGGATTCTCTTTTTTTCTTATGATGCCTCCAGTTGTCTTTGTTTGCCTTTGGCTTTGGTTTCTCCTTAGGCTTCTCGGTCTTGGTCACCGTAGGCTTGGCAACCGTTGGTGACTGAGCTAAAGCCTGTGGTGTCATCACAAACAAAGCAAATGCGAATAATATGATCAAGTACTTTTTCATTTCTTAGTACGTTTGGGTTGCATTGAAGTAGCGGCAAGCCTTAGTCCTATGGACTGGCTGATATCGTCGGGGGAGACAGGATTGCGATAGGTCACGGTGCAATGAGTGGCAGCACTTTCCCAGAATCCGCCACGAGTCACACGGTACTCACCGGTCTTGGGACCAGTGGGATTCTTCTGGGCACCATTCTTGTAATGGCCATGCCAGTCGGAACACCACTCCGACACATTTCCTGACATATCATAAAGTCCAAGCTCGTTCGGAGCCTTGTAGCCCACCAGGTGTGAAGCCTCGTCAAAGTTGTTATACCATGCCACCAGGTCGAGACTGTCACTTCCAGCATATTTATAGCCATGGGTACTGCTACCGCCACGTGCGGCATATTCCCATTCGGCCTCGGTCGGTAAGCGGAACTTGATTCCTGTCAAGGTATTAAGTTTGTTGATGAACGTCTGACAGTCCTGCCAAGATACCGACTCCACTGGATTGTAATCTCCTATATTCTCACTTGGGTTATCGTCCATGACTTCTTGCCAGAGCTCTTGCGTCACCTCATACTTGCAAATGTAGAAAGATGTCACAGTCACATCGTGGGCAGGTTGTTCATCGTATTCTCCACTTTCATCAGAACCCATCTTGAAGGTTCCTCCCGTGACAAAAACCATGTCCTCTAACAAGGACTGAATGGCTGCCGATTCCAGCTTCTTGAGCTTGAACGGGAATGACTTCTTGGATGCCGAGACATTCACTTTACCGACATACTCATCGTAACCCTCAGCCACGATGCGCACCTCGTGCGAACCGGAGTGAAGAGTATATGTACCGTTGGCATTACCTATGAACGTGTTATCGATGTAAAGATCACCGTCAGGCGCATTGCAAGTGAATACCACCTCATGTTCAGTGGAAGAATTAGAGGCGTTTGCAGCCGTGCTGCCACTGCCCGATGCGCTGTTTGAGGAGGTGGAACGAGTGGTGGAAGTCCGTTTCTTGGATGATTTGGACGATGAAGATGATTTTGTTGTCTTCTTGGTGGTAGTGGTCTTGGTCGTTTGGGTCGATGACATACGGGGCTTGGCCACCTGTGCAGCCTGGCCAAACGCCGTTGCCGTGCACAAGAGCATGAATACTATCGAAACCAATATGCCAAGATGTTTCTTCATCGTTATTTATTATGCATCACACCACGTTTCATATCAGGAACCCATGCGTTATTCTGCTTGTCAAAGATATAGAATCCCTCGAAATAGGACCCGTCCTTCCAAGTGTAACGTCCATGGTGAACATGATTGTTCTTATAAGTGCCTACGAAGACGTCTCCATTGCCGTAGGTGTAAACAATGCTGTCGCCCTCAACATTGCCATTGACAAAAGTGCCCTCGCACTTGTCGGGAGTTTTGATAAACTTAGCAACGCCTTTACCCTCGGGCATTCCGGCAGCATTCACAGGACCTGTATATTTACAAGGTCCCAAAGGAATCTCCAACAGCTGATTACTCACTTGGGTGATAGCGACGGAATCTGTCTGTTCGGCCAGCGTTTCCTGTTTATCCTTGGAGCCGGAACCTCCATTGATGAGGAAGTAACCACAAACGGCGAGCAACAAGCCAGCGCAAGCGGCAACAATAATCGCCTTCTTGGTTTTCTTGGTGTTCTTTGCAGCTTCCTCGTCGTCTTCCTGATTGATGTCTTGAATAATCTCAACTGAACGTTGCTGCGGCATTTCGGGTTCATTGAGGTCTATCAAGGTGGCCTCTGAATCATGGTTAGCAATCAGTTCCGAACCGCTCAAGAAGTCCATGATCTCCTGAACCGACTGGGGGCGCTCCTTGCGGTTGGTCTTCATCAGCCACAAGAGCACGTCCCTCATCTGTTTGCTCACCTTTGAAGGCAGGGGCAGTGACAGATGCTTGTCAGGGGTGCGGTCATCATTGATATCGCTGGGCATGGGCGGCTTCTGGTTGGCGATCACGTTATAGAGCGTAGCGCCCAGAGCATAGAAGTCGGTCCAAGGTCCCAATTTCTCGTAGCTCTTTTCCATCTGCTCGATGGGTGCAAAGCCGTTGGTATAGGTGACAGAAGATGTGGACAAGGCGCCACCGGTCTTGCTGTTGAACTGCTTGCTGGCTCCGAAGTCGATGAGCTTTACCGTGCCGTCATTTTCCATCATGACGTTAGCGGGCTTGAGGTCAAGATGCCAAATGCCCTTGGAATGTACCTCCTGCAACGCGTCAAGCACCTGCCTGAGGATGTCGCCAGCCTCGGCTTCAGAGACGGGCTTCTTGGTCCTTTTGAGTCTCTCCTTCAGATTCTCGCCATTAATGTAGTCCATGACATAGTAGGCGGTACCGTTCTCATCGAAGAGGTCATACACCCTGACAATGTGGGGATTGTTGAGCTGGCGTAACCTTCTTGCCTCTTTCTTGAATTTCTCGAGTTGCTCGTTGAACTCCGTCACCTTCTCGTTATTGCTCACACTTACGGCGGTGTTGTTGCCGTCACGCTCATTTACGCCCTTCATGAAGAACTCCTTGATGGCGTATTTCTCATTGAAATTGATGTGCGTGGCAACATAAGTGTTACCAAAACCGCCGCTCGACAGGTAGCTGTCAATGCGATAGGTGCCATGCAGTACGGTGCCCACTTTGAGCATCGATTCCACATTTATGTTATTCTGGTTAGACATAATAGTTATATCTGTATGGTTTCTTAGGGTTTCTATTCTTTATCGTCATCTGAGGCCTGTGCTTGGGCAGACTCATTGCTCTCAGCCTGCTCTTGACGTTTGGCTGCTACACTACGGTTATGGGCTTTGATGGCCTCGGCTGCAACATGGGCCCGTGATGAGTTGTGTGGTTTTGCCTGAGGCACCTCGGGATGAGCGATAGGCTCAACCGGCAAGGCTTCCTCGACAGTTTTTTCCACCGTCTGTTTGGCAGCCGGGTGTTTTGAGTTGCCCGTCCAGGCATAGAGTGTCAACCATGCCGCTATCGCTACAATTGCAGCTATGAGCAGTGCCCACCATATCCATGCAAACGACTTCTTGCCGCCATCGCTGCTGGATGATTTCGTCTTCACAGGCGAGTGAGAGATTTTGGTGATGTCGTCTTCCTCTTCGGTTTCATCATCCGGCTCAATCTCCACGTTCTTAACCTGTTTCATGTTCAAGGCATTGCAGCGTGCCGTTTCCTCCTCGTTCACTGTGATTCTTGCATCTGCTGCATCTTTTTTCACGTCTTCGATGCGTATCAGGTAAGCACTGTGGTTATCCTGATTGCCCGATGTCGCGGCAATGAGTTTATTAAGTTTCTTCTCATCACTGCCTCTGCCTGAAAGCAAGCTGAAGAGTTCTTCATCATCCATCTCCTCGAGCATGCCGTCGCTGCACATATAGAAATAATCGCCCGACTTGATGTCGGTGATGTGGATGACATCAGGCTTGACACGGTTGTCCTCACCAGGCTGTACGGCACGTGTGATGACATTCTTTTGCTGCGATGTCTTGATCTCCCCAAATGATATCTCCCCGCTCTGGTACAAGTCATAAACCAGGGAATGGTCACGGCTGATATAGAGGATTCTCTTGCCGGGCCTCAGGTGATAGATGCGGCTGTCACCAATGTGTGCCGCCATCACGCCGCCCTTGTGGAAATAGAGCAGCGTAAGGGTCGTACCCATTTTCTTGTAGTTCCCGTCGTCCTTTGCATCGAGTTTGCTGTAGGCAAAAGCGATGGCATCATTGAGCCATGCATCTTGCATGTATCCATCGGCAGGGACATTCATTCTGAAGTACTCAGCCAGGGCAGAGGCGAAAGTCTCACTTGCAACTTCGCCTTTCTCATGCCCACCCATACCGTCGCAGACGATGAACAAGCGGTCATCGACCGTTGCAAGGCCCTTGACGGGATAGATGAAGTCTTCCTGGTTGTCACGAGCACCCAGCTCATGAATCGCCAACGGAGGATATATCTTGAGTTCCATTTCGATTAATGATTATTATTTGATGTGGAAAGCCATGATTGTACTTCCCATCTGTATCGTGTCACCATCGTGCAGAACAATGGCATCTCCTGATTGCAACAGCAAATCATTCACACGGGTAGAATTCTTGTTCTTGTAGTTGCTGACATCCACCTTAATGCCACCATCAGGCAAACGACGCACATTGATGACCATGTGCTCACGGCTCATGAACTTGTCATCGGTTTCAACCTGCACATCGGCATTTGACGTGCTGGCCTTGCGGCCAACGACATTGCGGCCGATGGGCAACGGGTAGTCCTTGCCGTTACAGGTGAGGTGACAAGATTCCTGCATGTTGGCGTTCCCAATCTGTGTGGCCTGTGCTACGGGGTTACCATCGAGCTGTGTCTCTCCATCCTCGACCCTGAGCCTGTAAAATGGCACCACGATTCGCTTGCCGCACTTGGGGCATGAGAAATGCTTCTCAGCCTCATTCTTTGAGTTGGTCACCCTCAAGACTACGCCGCATGACGGGCACTTGATATTAATTGTTTGTGGTAACATTTATCTTACTTTTAGTGTTATGTTTCTTGTCATTTTTGTCCTGCCAATTGACGACCGGGCTATTACCGTCAAAGCCGCCCCACATCACCGGGTGGTGGGTACTGCCGAAACGATCGTCGTTTATCACGCCGTTGTGGACAAAATCATAGAGCTCCCTCAGTGTGATGATCTGATCCCTGTTGGCATCGGCACCGCCACGAAGTCCTCGCTCTAGATACATCGTGAACAGGCTGTTGCTATACCACGTCTCGCGCGAGACCTCATTGGCACGCGACGAGAGAAAGAGAACGACATCCTCGGCATTGGAGAATGCCTGTCTCCATACAGTATCATTGCGCATAATGCCCGAAAAACAGGCATCGGCTACAATCATTTTGGTTTTGGCTTTGCACTTGCCCATCTCCTCGGCAATCGCGCTATTGGTGAGAAGCCCATCATAGCACAGTAGGCCTTTCTCGGTGCCATGGCCGCTGAAGTAAAAGATGATTACATCATTGCTCTTGGCCGTGCAAAACCTGTATTTCATAGCCCGCAACACCGCTTTACAGGTTGCGGCGCTGTCGGTCAGCAGCGATGTGCTGAAACCGGTGGCGGCAAAGACCTGCTTCATCACCTTGGCGTCATTGACACTGACACGCAGTTTTGAAGGCCTGTAATTGGCTACCTCATAGGGGTAGTCGTTCAAGCCCACGCACAAGGCATAGCTGCGTGCTGACATCTGCCGTGGAATCGCGGCAAACATCAGGAACAGTATCATAAAGATGGTGAAGCGTCGCATAATAAATTCTTTCTTTGACCGGTTTAGAGTTGTGCTAACGCATCGTCCATATAATCGGGCATGTCATCGGCGACATCAGGATTGGGCGTCATCGGGTGGTTGTCATCGTTCATCTGATTGAGAGCGAAATCCTGAAGTTCACCATATGTGGACTGGTTGCCGTTACCCTCTTCCATGATGATATCTTCCCTCGACAAGTCGCCCGAATCGTCAACATCAATCACAGCGATGTCAACTACGTCGTCACCGTCCAGATCAAGACCTCTCACTACGTGCCCGTCAAATTCGCCATAACCTACGATGCGCACCGAGTCATCAGAAAGGAAGTTCTCGAACGAAGCATCCTGGGCTCGCACGTCATCAAGGTTACCGCCCTTGGTGGCAGCAGCATTCATGGCAACCTCTTCGCCAGGCTGCAGTGAGAACATCTCGGCCAGCCTGATATCGTCATCTTCAGCAAAAGCGATATCCTGCACATCATCTTCGGCATCGGCAATAGCGACATCGGGATCAGCTTCGGGAAGTTCAGCGATGGCTACACCTTCGTCGGTAACATCAGCAATCGCAATGTCCTCGTTTTCCTCATACATGGGCGTCGCAGCAATCGCAATATCCTCGTTGATTTTGTCTAAGGAAGCTTCATCAATGGCGATGTCCTCATTCATCTCCTGTACAGGGGTCTCCTCAAAGGCCATGTCAGCGGCTACTTCAACATCATCGGCGACAACAGCCTCATTTACATCATCGGCAGCCAGGAGTTCATCTTGAACGATATCATCAACATCAGGCTCGGGCTCGTCGTATTGAGCGATCTGAGACTGAATCTCCTCGGCAGTGATATCTTTAGCCTCCACTTCGGGACGTACCTGCTGGGAGAATGACTCGTGCTGGTCCTCGGTCATCGTCTCCCACTCGTCGGCAGTATAGGTGCTGAAAATGACACCTCTCCAGTAGAACACGCCACCGGCACCCACTTGCTCGCGGGCCGATACAAAGGCCTCGTCAAAGGGCAATGCATCATCAACCGATGCGATTCTCAAAGCAGGGGCGTTCTCCTCGGGTTCAACGACTTGTTCAGCGACAGGTGTTTCCTGTACATTGACTTTATCATCGGCTGGCAGGACGTCGTCCTCGACACCGCTTTCCATATCGATGTGGGTAGCCAGAATGGCACCAGTACCAATCACGATGCCCGTTAAGCTGCCAATGGAGACAGGCTTCCAAGCTTTGGACATCACTTCCTTGAACGCACGTTCTTTATCGGTGTTACCCTCAAGGCCGTTACCCATGTAGATTGTTTCTTCGTTAATCATAATCGTTAAGTTTTAATGCAGTTAGTATTTGTTTTGACACTGCAAAATTATATTACCGTTATCCCGCCTTCCAAACATTTTTAAGCCTATTGGACAAAATGGTGGGATTAATGTATGAAATTATTTTATATACCTCGCTTTACAGCCGGGGCAGTTGTTGTTCTGCAGCAACAGGTCATAATCGATAGTGCCCAGAAAGCGTCCGCACTTGGGGCAGACATAATCGCGCTGGAACTGCTTTTTCAATCGTTCCTGTTTGTCAATGGCCCTGTCGGTAGCCTGCCGATAGAAACCGTAAGCCATGATGAGCAACGCTATCACGGTAAAGGTAATCGAGTAAGGCCTGATGGACTCGCTCAAGGCAATCAGCAAACCGCCCAGCATCGTCAGGAAGATGGGAATCCTCGACAGCAGGTTGTTCATCTGCTGCCTCTTCCTGATGGCGATGGTGGCCTTGCTGTAATCCTCCCACACCTGTTTGAGAGGTTTGATGTCAACCAGGTTGGGCTTCATCTGCTCCAGGATTTCCTCCAGCGGGAGGTCAAAGCGGCTTTGTCCCAACTGGATTTTATCGTCCTTGGTGATTCTCTTGCTCTGGACCTCGACGCCGTTAACCCAAGTGACATTGGCCGACTTGATGTTCCTAATGACAAATGTGTTGTCATTGATTGCCGTGAGCTGGCAATGCTGCCTGCTCACATCACTGGGCACACTAGCCGCTTCACCAAAGAGCGTCACCTGTGTATCATTCACGACCTTGAGTTTGGCGGTAGCGCCATCTCTGCCAATAATGAGTTCCATCAGTTTAAATTTTGATTTTCACCATCATCTCCTTAAGGGTCTTCAATGCCTCCTTGGAAATGTCGAGCTGGTACGAAAAATTCATAAAGTCAGTCAGCACCAATTGTTTCTTGAGCGGATTGACTTTATAGATATAATCGAGATTGACGATGTACTTCTTGCCAATGCGGGCAAAGAGGTTTCGCTTTTCCTTGTTGAGCCGCTGGGCCAACATGTCCTCCATCTGGCCAAGGTTCATGCACACAGCGCTCTTTAGCTTGTTGCATGTGACAATGTAAGTGTAATTGCCGTCGGCCTCGAAATAGACAATGCGTGGAACGTCGATGCGCAGCATCTCGTCCCTCGAGTTAAAAATCAGTCGTTGACTATCCATTCAAACAACGGTTTTAAATATAGAGTTAATCAGTCGGTCAGTCAATCAGAATCTTTAGATTCTGAATCAAACGCCAAATTTACTGCTTTTTTGCTAAACGGCAAGAAGATTTGTCAACTATTTTACAAGAGCTTATGAGAGGACAAAAAATTGACGTCGTTTTTAACCGAAAGTCAATAAAAAAAGATTCCCCCTGCCTTGAAAAAAGCGGGGGGAATATAAAAATCAGTTAATTCTCAAAAAGCAGTTACGGGAATTACATCATTCCTCCCATACCGCCACCCATGCCGGGGCCACCGGCGGGCATTGCGGGCTCGGGCTCCTTCTTCTCGGCGATGACGCACTCGGTGGTAAGGAACATGCCTGCGATGCTGGCTGCGTTCTCCAGAGCGATGCGTGCCACCTTGGCAGGATCGATGACACCGGTCTCGAAGAGGTTCTCATATTTCTCGGTGCGGGCATTGTAGCCAAAGTCGCCCTGACCTTCCTTAACGCGGTTCACGACAACAGCACCCTCCAGACCTGCGTTGGCAACAATCTGGCGCAGAGGCTCCTCGATGGCGCGCTGGATGATGTGAATACCAGTGGTCTCATCGTCATTGTCACCCTTCATGCCCTCGAGGGCCTTGAGGCAACGGATGTAGGCAGTACCACCACCGGGAACGATACCCTCGGCAACAGCAGCGCGGGTAGCACTCAGTGCGTCGTCCACACGGTCCTTCTTCTCCTTCATCTCGACCTCACTGGGAGCGCCGATGTAGAGGACTGCCACGCCACCCGACAACTTGGCAAGACGCTCCTGCAGTTTCTCCTTGTCATAGGTGGACTTGGTGTTCTCGATCTGCACGCGAATCTGTGCGATGCGGTCGGCAATCATGTCCTTGTTGCCGGCACCATTAACGATGGTGGTGTTCTCCTTGTCAACAGTAACCTTCTCGGCAGTACCCAGCATCTCAAGGGTGGTACCCTCGAGCGTCAGGCCGGTTTCCTCACTGATAACAGTGCCACCGGTGAGGATGGCGATGTCCTGCAACATCTCTTTGCGGCGGTCGCCAAAACCGGGAGCCTTCACGGCACAAACCTCAAGCGAACCACGCAGGCGGTTCACAACGAGCGATGCCAAAGCCTCGCCGTCAACGTCCTCGGCAATGATGAGCATGGGACGATGAGCCTGTACAGCGCCCTGCAGCAAAGGCAGGATATCCTTCAAGCCTGAAATCTTCTTGTCAAAGATGAGGATGTAGGGACGCTCCATCTCACATGCCATTTTGTCGGCATTGGTGACAAAATAGGGCGAGATGTATCCGCGGTCAAATTGCATACCCTCGACCACGTCAACGCGTGTCTCGGTACCCTTGGCCTCCTCGACGGTGATGACACCGTCCTGTTTTACCTTCTTCATGGCCTCGGCAATGAGCTGGCCGATTGCATCATCATTGTTGGCGCTCACGCGGGCAACATTCTCGATCTTATCGAAGTCGTCGCCCACTTCCTGAGCCTGGTCCTTAATGCACTCGACAACCGTCTTGACGGCCTTGTCGATACCGCGCTTCACGTCCATGGGATTAGCTCCGGCAGCCACGTTCTTCAGACCCTCGGTGATGATGGCCTGAGCCAGAACGGTAGCAGTGGTGGTACCGTCACCGGCATCATCATTGGTCTTGCTGGCAACCTCCTTAACGAGTTGAGCACCGATGTTCTGGAATTCGTCTTCCAGTTCCACCTCACGGGCAACGGTTACACCGTCCTTGGTGATGTGGGGAGCACCATATTTCTTATCGAGAATCACATTGCGGCCCTTGGGTCCCAGGGTGACTTTCACGGCGTCGCTCAGCTGGTCAACGCCTTTCTTGAGCTCTTCGCGAGCCTTGATGTCAAATTTAATTAACTTTGCCATATTAGTTTTTTGTTTCTTGTCCTTAGTTTTTGATTATTAGTCCATGACAATTGCCAGAATATCGTTCTGACGCATCATGAGCAACTTCTCTCCATCGATTTCAATCTCGTTGCCGGCATACTTGCCATAGAGCACAATGTCACCGGGTTTCACGATCATTTCCTCGTCCTTGGTTCCGTTGCCTGCGGCACGCACTTTGCCTTTGAGAGGTTTTTCTTTTGCACTGTCGGGGATGATGATACCGCCGACAACTTCTTCAGCCTTTGCCGGTTCGATAAGAACGCGGTCATTTAATGGTTTAATAGTCATGATTTTTTTAATGTTGTTTAAAAGTTATTTTGATGTTTAAATTTGATTTCCGTTTTGCGATACAGCAAACGCTATGCCAAGGGGTAATGACTGCCATCAATCCGACATTTTGTCACGCCTTCATGTCATACCAATTACCCCCCAAAAAAGATTTGCGGAAATCTCCTGACTTCCGCAAACCATAAAACGTTCTTGTGGATTAACACAAAGTATCTTCTTAATAATTGCGCGCAAAGACGACACGGCGTGAGCTGGGCTTGCCTGAATAGATGCACTTACCCTCTTCCTCAGGTGCATCCAGGGGGATGCAGCGGATTGTAGCCTTGGTCTCTTCCTTGATTTTCTCTTCGGTCTCGGTAGTGCCGTCCCAGTGAGCAAGGATGAAGCCACCCTTTTCAATCTGCTCTTTGAACTCATCCCAAGTGTCCACCTTGAAGGTCATCTCCTCACGGTGACGCAACGCCTTGTTAAAGATGTTCTGCTGGATTTCCTCAAGCAGGTCCTTAACACGGTTCTCGATGCCTGCGAGCTGCTCGACGCTCTTCTCGAGCGTGTCACGGCGCATTACCTCGACGGTACCGGCCTCGATATCACGTGCACCCAGCACGAGACGAACGGGCACGCCCTTGAGCTCATAGTCGGCAAACTTGAAGCCCGGACGCTTGTTGTCGGCATTGTCATACTTCACCGAGATGCCCATAGCCCTCAAATTGTTAACGATGGGTTCTACCACCTTGTTGACTTCCTCGAGCTGGTCGTTGGTCTTATATACGGGCACGATGACTACCTGGATGGGAGCCAGATGCGGGGGCAATACAAGTCCGTTGTCGTCGCTGTGCGTCATGATGAGGGCACCCATCAGGCGCGTCGAGACGCCCCACGAAGTGGCCCATACATCCTGCAGCTTGTTTTCCTTGTCAATGAATTTCACATCAAATGCCTTGGCGAAGTTCTGGCCCAGGAAGTGGCTGGTACCCGACTGCAGTGCCTTTCCGTCCTGCATCATGGCCTCGATGGTATAGGTCTCGAGTGCGCCGGCAAAACGTTCATTGGCGGTCTTGATACCCTTGAGAACGGGCAGTGCCATATATTTCTCGGCGAAGTCGGCATATACGTTCAGCATTTCAATGGCCTTTGCCTCGGCCTCTTCCTTGGTGGCATGAGCGGTGTGGCCCTCTTGCCAGAGGAATTCGGCGGTACGCAGGAACATGCGTGTACGCATCTCCCAACGGAAGACGTTAGCCCACTGGTTGATCAGCAGAGGCAGGTCACGGTAACTGTTGATCCAGTTGCGATAAGTATTCCAAATGATGGTCTCGCTGGTGGGACGAATAACCAATTCCTCCTCCAGGCGTGCCGACGGGTCAACCACGACACCCTTGCCGCCCGGGTCGTTCATCAGGCGATAATGCGTCACCACGGCGCACTCCTTGGCAAATCCCTCGACATGGTCGGCCTCACGGCTGAGGAATGACTTCGGGATCAGCAAGGGGAAATAGGCATTCTGTACGCCTGTTGCCTTGAACATATCATCGAGCTGGCGCTGCATCTTTTCCCAGATGGCGTATCCATAGGGCTTGATAACCATACATCCGCGCACTGCCGACTGTTCGGCCAGGTCGGCTTTCACAACCAGTTCGTTGTACCATTGAGAGTAATTATCGGCTCTCTTAGTTAAATCTTTAAGCTCTTTTGCCATTTTTCTATATGTATGAATTTGTGTTGATTATTTTTCTTTTGCGATATGATTCATGTTGATGTTTCCCTTCTTGGCCTGCTGCAGCATGGTCTTTTCGGGAATCAGGTAGATTTCCAGGCGGCGGTTGCGCTTGCGGTTCTCGACCGAGTTGTTGTCCACGATGGGGTCGGTCTCACCCAGTGCATAGGGTACCACATAGTCCACACTGCCATTCTCATCAAACCAGTCGAATATGGCGTTCACACGTTGGCGTGTCAGGTTAAGGGTATATACCTCGCTGCCCGTGTTATCGCTGTGCATGACAAGCAACATCTTGTAAAAGCCCGGATTCTTCATCATCCTGACGAAGGGCTTGAGTTGAGCCTCGCCAATCTGATTCAGGACGGTATCGTTGGCATCAAACAACTGGCTGGCAGGGATGGTGACGACTATCACCTCATCGTCACGCATGATTTCCACATCATAGTTCGACTTCTTGAAAGCCACCGCCATTTCATACTGGAAATCCTGTATCTTGTCGGCCTGTTTGTCATTCTTGATTTCGGGCGTCACAATATTCTCATCAAGTGAGAGTTCATAGATGTCGTGGTCATCTTTGGCATTCAATGGCTGCTGACCCGACAACAGCATCAGGGCCAACACCGCAAGAATCATTTGTGATAGACGTCGCATAAATAAATCAGTTATTATGTATTCAGTTCCAATAGGCCCTCAGGCAAGTCCACGACAATCTCTTTGGATTCCTCATCAATTTCCTCGATGAGGTCGTCGCTTGCTGGCACCAGGACCTCGGAACCGTTACTGTTGACAATAAATATCGCATTCTCGGTCTGGTCGTCCACATCAGTGATTTCCCCTACCCTCTTACCGTCGGTCGTGACGAGTTGGAAGCCAATAAAGAAATCCAACGGATATCCGTCTTCCATCTCGTCATCCTGCATCATTCGCGAGAAGTCCCTCTTGAGGGCATAGATGTTGTGATTAACAAGCCGTGCCGCTTCGACCTCATTGTCGATGCCGTCGATGGTCAGTAGCGCCGTTTGTGCCGTCTTGGCACGGCTGGCGTTGATGAAGAAAGGCACATAGATGCCATTGATGTCAGTAACGATGCAGGACAGCTCCTGCAACACTTCGGCATCAACGTCAACAGTTGCCGACAGTTCTCCTGCGACACCATGCGGCTTGTTAAAACAACCGATTTCTATGAGTTCCTCACGCGAAATCATTATACCTAAAGCCTATTTCTTTTTCTTTTTCTTGCCCGTGGTTTGAGCCGGTCTCACTATCTTATATTCATGCAGGCGATGCGTTGCTGGGTCAAGACGAATCTCACCCTTGCTGTAAAAAGCCAGGTCCTTGAAAATCTTGGCATCTTCCACATCTTCATTGCTGATTTGGTAGATGAGTTTCTTCATGTGGTTGGCAAGCAGCATCACCAGTGCATCACGTTCCTCACCCTCGGGGTAAGTGGCAGCCCGCTGAATCATGCGCTCAATGTTCTTGCCGTAATGACGCATCTCGATGCGTTGCAATTCATAGTGAATAGGCTCGGGCTTTGTCTCAAGGTTCTCCTCCCTGATGATATCGTCGAAGGGGAAATCCACGTCAAGCTTGAAATCACTCATGATCATGAGGTGATCCCACAGCTTGTGCAGATAGTCGGCCTCGGTGCGCAGTTCAGGGAACATGTTCGCCATCTTTTGCACGATGGTATAAGCGCAGCGTGTGCGCTCTGAACGGTCCTCGATGGTGAGACAATGGTCAACCATCTGCTGCACATTGCGGCCATATTCCGGCAGTGGCAATTTCTTGAGAAGTGAGTTATATGTCAACATAATCGTTAAAAATATTTCAATTTGTCCGATGCCACATCCATCTTACAGGTTGAGCACCGGGTTCTTAGGCTTGGTAGCCTGAAATTCCTTGAGATAGAGCGGCGTGCTGTAGGCCACATCGATGAAGTCCTGTGCCCGCCAGGCCCGCTCGGCAAGGGCCATCATATCGACAGCCACTGGTTTCACACCGTCGATAAAACGCACATTAGGATGATTAAACACCTGTCGCGCCTTGTCACTGCCGTTGCCCATCATGATGAGCGTGTGCCCTTCGTCAAGCAGGTTTTTGAAAGAGCCTTCGTCGAGAATCATCGCCTGCGGTTCCAGCACAGCCTCGAGTGCAGGGCTGTAGGCAGCGGTATATACCTCCATGCGGCGGGCGTCAATCATGGGGACGTAGAGCAGTTTGTCCTCGTCAACAAAGTGATTGAACATCGTGCTCACCGCCATCAGTTGCAGGGTATTCACCCCGATGAGCGGCAGATTGAGTCCGAAAGCCAGTCCCTTGGCCTCACTCAGGCCTATGCGCAAGCCCGTATAAGAGCCAGGGCCGATGCTCACAGCAATCGCGTCGATAGGCAGTTCCCTCGAGCGTGCATATTTCAGCATTTCCTGTACATACTGGCTCAACAAGGTGGCATGTGTCTGACCCACATAGTTTTCACGGTGATCCAACACCTGTCCCTCGCTGGTCAAAGCCACCGAACACACCTCGGTCGAAGTCTCTATGTTCAGGATTGTCGCCATTTACTATCTCTAAAACGTGCAAAATTACTGCAAGTTATGCACAGAACAAAATAAATAACGTGGTTTTTGATTTTTTAAGTCATGACACAGCGTTATACTGAAAATCTTGCACATAGCCAGTACATGCGTCATAAAAGCCAAAACCACAGCCCAAAGAAGCCGTGCAACAAGCGCCTTAATGGCTGGTGTAGAAGTCGGTAATCTGGCGAATGGCGCGGGCGCAGACGGGGCAGAAATCTTCGACTTCGTTGATTTTCATGCGACATTCCTGAGCAGGACGGTAAACGCCCTTAGACTGGTAACCCCCACCCTCAAAGACGCCGACTCGCTGCGTAGCGTCATTAAGCGCCTTGCGTTCTTTGTCGTTGGTGATTTTGCGGTAGTTAGGCACTTTGAGGTCGGGCGGCGTGGGGATGGGCGTGCCTTTAGGCAGCATGTCGGCCCACTTGCTATTGAAGTCCACAAGCGTCGTAAGGTTGGGCTCCCAAGGCTCAGTATCGGCAGGATACATCGTCTCGTAAGCGTCGTCATAGAAGTATTCATCGCCCAGTCCCGCATAGGAGTGTCCAAACTCATGGACCAGCACCTGGGCAAAAGTGGGATGGTCGCTTGTAGTGACCATCAACTGATTGTAGATGCCTCCGCCACCATAAGTGTCGCTGTTCACGATCACGATGATGTGCTCAAAGGGCACTCCCGAGAGCAAGTCGTAGAGGTGGTGGATGTCACGAGTAGTAAGATAACGGTCGGTGTAGAAAGTGTCATAGTGGGAGTTGACGGCGGTATTGCTCCAGCGGCTCAAATGGGGCACGCTGGGACCGGCATTAAGCGACTCGGCAGCCACGGCAACAACATTGAACCGGTTTTTCAATGACTTGAACGGCTCACGCGCGAAGAGTGCCTCAACCACGCGCTGGCAATCGCTGTAGAATTTGCCCATCTGGGCATGAGTGTAGCCTTCGGCGACAATCGCCAGGTCGATACACTCAGTGATATCGGGTTCTCCATCGAGGGGACCTTCGGTAGGCATGTAGTTGCGTTTGCCTTGTTGGTCGGCCGGTTTTTCCGCAATGGGGAGTGTCTTGCCCTTCCAAATATAATGATAAGGGATGTTGTTGTCACCGATTTGTCGGATGAGGATGTCGCGCGGGTCCACGGTGTGACTCATCCTGGCAACAACCTTTCCGTGAAAGTCGGTGAGCGTTACGGTCACGTCAACCGGCTGCTTGGGGAGCGGGACGTTGTAGCTCGTTTCGAAGGCACGGTCAACACGAGTGGCTTCTTCGGTCGCCTGCCACTCCTGGAACAAGGTCGAAAAGGTGTGGACATAGAGCGTAGCACCCGTCGCATGGTCAGTAACAGTGAGTTGGCCGTTGCCGCGCAGCGGAACCTCAGCCAGACGCGCCTTGCGCCCTGCCCAACGCGGTGTGATGCAGGCCTGTTCTAAATAGATACGCTGGTCATGATTGTTACCGGCGAAGACATAATCAAGCCTGAGTGTACTGTCGCTGAAACACTCGTCAAACTGCTGCGCCCCGGCGCCAAGCCACGAAAGGGCAAAAAGAATGGTCAAAAGGATTGTTTTCTTCATTGTCATAAATCAGATTTTCGGCAAAGGTAATGATTTTTGTTTTCACTTGTGCCATTTGGTTGGTGGAATTGTTGTATCTTTGTACCAAAGAATAATGTACGGCATGGTGGAGTTGAATTTGCCCGAATATGAGTATAAGGTCAAGAAACGTGAGGACGGCTCATGGACCATTTGGGACCGGCTGCGCGAGCGGTGGGTGTCGCTGACTCCCGAAGAATGGGTACGCCAGCACTTCGTCGAGTGGCTCGTTACCGAAAAAGGGTTCCCTGCCGCGTTGATGGGCAACGAGGTGTCGCTGACGCAAAACGGCATCTCGCGTCGCTGCGACACAGTGGTTGCCGACCGCACTGGCCAACCGCTGGTCATTGTCGAGTACAAAGCCCCGAACATTAATGTGACACAAAAGACCTTTGACCAGATTGTGCGTTACAACATGGTACTGCATGCCCGCTACCTGATAGTGAGCAACGGCCTTAACCACTATTGCTGCCAGATTGACTACGAAGCGGGCAAATACAAATTCCTGGAAGACATTCCCTGCTACCAGGACCTGTGAACAGAACAATAATAACATTCAATAACAACAAGGAATTATGAAATCAACACTATCAAGCGTTTTCATGGCAACAGCCATCGTCATGATGGCTTTGTGTGGCAGTCCAATTCATGCGGCAAGCGCTGCTCCCGAGGGTTACAAGACCTTTGAGCTGACAGGTTTCCGAATGAGTGTTCCCATTGAATTCAATAAATCAGAGGGCTGGAGCAGTGACTCAAACATCAGTTTGAACTCCGATGCCATAAACCAGCGGGAAGATGGTAATGAATACAGTTCCAGCGCCACGATTAACGCCTATGACATAGAAGGCAGCATCGATAATCTGAACGAGTATGCTCAGAACATGATGTGGTCGGTTAAGGCAATGGATGAGGAATGTGATGAACCTGTTGTTGAAGGGAACACGGTCATCCTGCGCTCGACCAGCGACGTGGGAGACGGCTACCTCATCAACTGGCGTTTCCTTGTCGTCAACGAGGACGGTAAAATCGCAGGAGGCACCATTTCCTACCGTGGCGAAGAAGCCAATATCTATGACAGCATTGTGACACCTGTTATCCAATCCATCGAGTTCAAGTAACATGAGAACGCTGTTAGTGATACTATTGCTGAGCCTTTGCGCCCGAGGGTATGCCCAGAACGCTCTGGAGAAAGACGCTCCTGAGCGGGAAGATTACCGTTTTGAAGTCTCATTCATCACAGGTGACTTAGGCTATGTAGATCAAGTCATTGTCAAGGGCTTTACCCCATTTGACGAGAGTCCCTGTCTTGAATATAAGTATGAGTTGGTGGAGAGGCTTGCCGAAGTACCTGATGCCAACGAAACCACTTATTGGGTGAACGACAAGACCGACATCAACTTTGACGGCTTCCCTGACCTGCTGATTTTCCTCGGTCGCAATAGCGTAGGCCGCATCGAGGAGTTTTATGCCGCGTATGCGTGGGATGAAGAGAACAAGTACTTTGCCCTGGTTCCCGGTTTTGACGAAATAGGCAATCCCGTCTTTCACCCCGACAGCAAAACCATCACCAGCACCGTACGCACCGATGCTGCAGAAAAGACCACCTGGACGTATGTATGGGACGGCTGGCAACTCGAAATCATAGATGAAAAAATCTCAAATCTGTTTGACGATGATGAATAAACAAGTATTTCTCACAGTCTTTTGTGCTATCGGTCTCACCACTATGATGGCACATGGCAGTGTTGCAGCTAAGAACAATTCCGCAACGCTGCCGCCGATGTTCGCGCTTGGCATCGACCACGGCATGATGCAGGTCGTGTATTGGACATACACCGATGAGCCCCAATACGATGCAGAATATGATGAATTCTATGAAATAGAGCATCAAGCTTGGCAACTTCAAGAGAATTTGCGTCACAATGCTGAACTATACACCAAGTTGATTGTTGACGGCGACAAGACGCGAGACATAAAATACGTTGACGAACTCCTGCTCAATCCAGATGGTGAGAAGTTATTCCCGGGCGAGCTGCATGGCAGGCCCCAGATTCCCTCGCCAGGCGCCCGATTTGCTTTGGTAGGCGAACCGGCATTAAATGATGAGGATTTAGCCGGCATAGTTATCGTGACCGACAGTTATCTTGCCAAACACAAGCCAATGACCATCAAACCGGCCTCGGAAGAAGAAATCCTGCCATTGCCGGCAAATGTCATCAAAAAGATGGAAGACACCTACGGCATGAAAGTCGAGAGATCGATGCAATCCAGCATCATCGGTGACCGTTACATGTCTGGCGCACTGCAGTTCAAGGGTGAGTACAAGCATCCTCAAAAGGATAGAGGCCCTGACTATAAAGCGGCCCTGGCGTTGGAAATCATCACCGACGGCAACAAGATTTATTCCTATCCTGTGGAAGGATATTATTTCCCTGATGAAGGCCCCACATGGAATGCCGATGATGGCGGTGAGTACTTCCCCAGCCAAATCGTAGCGGCTTTTGAGGGTCCACAGGGTCCTGAATTCTGTTTCATACACTGGGCACCCGAGAGTGCCACCACCGGCATGTTCACTATCCAGGGCAACGAACTCGTGCGCCAGCTATATGCCGTGTACCATACCCTAATCGATGAGAATTTCCCCATCTGGAAAAAGGATATCGAGGAAATGAAACGGCTCTACATCGCCGATGACCCTTACGAGAACGAGAATGTGGAATTGACCAAGTGCGCTCACGTCTTTATCGACTGGGAAGGAGAACAGATTTGGATCAGCGACGAGGCCGAAGAAAACGGCGCCTTCTTCAGCCGCGAGGACGGAGAGCTAAAACTGATTACGACGGTGAGAGGCAACCTGAAGCCGTCGTTTCCCGAGAGCAGGGACGGCAACAATTACCTGATAGTTTCAGGTCCTGCGGGAGGACCGTCATATTATACCGAGGTCTTCAAACTGCAGAGAGGCAAGGTCGTTGAAAAATTCAATGTCATGGAGATATACGGCGAAATCGACGAGTGCTCCCTCAATGGCAAAACTATCAGCGCAGAGGAGGGAAAGGCTTATTTGAAAGCCATTCCCGAAGCCAGAGAGCCCTTTATCTTTTGGGAAGAGATCAACAACAAACAATAATGTGATGAAAAAGTTAACCGCAATATTAGTCTGTTTGTCGGTACTGTCATTCAGCCTTCACGGCAATGATAGTGACTTTTTACCGTTCAAAGCCATCGACGGCGCGTGGATGAGCAAACGCATCCCGGTGAACAGTAGCGATGGAACGGCAGACGTAATGACCCTGCTCAAGGCATTCCATTCAGTATGGCCCACCGAAGCCGTGCAGGCGCTGATTGACGAAGCGGGTGACAGGCGATACGTCCCGAATGATGTCACCGAATGTGATGACTGCACAGGACATACGTTTGTTGACTGTGATGATTACAACTGCGCATATTTTGACAACGGTGAGGCCGAACCGCAGCTTATCGAGGCAAGAGCGTATCCACGCGAGAACGGCCACACGCTCTTCGGCATCTGCCTTGAAGACTACGGCGATGAACAGACGGTGTTCTGCTGCTTCTACGATTATGACCCAGACACCCGGCTGATGACACCTGAAGACGGGCCTTACGTCGAACCTCATCGCATATGGGCCGATTCCAGGCTGAGTTATCAGCTTGGCATGGAATATGACCTGACCTTCATCGTGAAAGAAACTTCACCTGATGGCGATTATTGGTTCCACCACTATTACTACAACGGCATGGTACACATCTACAACCATTCAGGAAAAAATGGCTATACTGATGAAGAAGACGAATTTGAAGAATAAACTCACAGAAAGTATGAGAAAGATAGCAATCACCATACTGCTGCTCGGCACGCTTACCGCAGTGGCGCAGCAAATCAAGCATGGCAGCATGTGGTACAACGGTGCCCTTGTCTATGACGCCACCTTAATTGAAGGAGGAAAAGTGCTGATGAACACCTGCGCTGAGGGCGAGGATATCGGATTCATGCTTGTTCCTGTTCAAGGCAAGCCGGACACCTACAGCATTACCCAGAGCCCACACGACGTGATGATGGTCGAAGAGGAAGATGCAACAGTTCAATACCTCCAGCAAGACGCCATCGAAGTCCTATGTTTCTATAAGCCTGACGGCGTCCTGTACAAGTTGATGACTAAAACCGACGAGCAAGACAACCAGAAGCTCAATGTGGAAAACTGGATGAGGATGATCAGGGGTGACTACACCATGGCAGACGGCATCCGCGTGACCATTGACTGGGATAAAGCGCTTGTGGGAGGTACCTATGTGCCTGTCGAAGCCATGACATTTAACGGCCAGGTGACTGGTATCATAAAAATCGACGGAGGAGGGCCACCGTTAAATGGCTGTTTTGAAGTGGAATTCACCACCGAAGGCCTTATCCTATACGAAGTCGGCTTTGATGAATTTGGGTTTCCTCACAGGCTGTGGGGTGACGGTATCGTTCTCACCGAATCCAATCCTGAGAACGGCCGCTTTGACTTTGCGGGTTACTCATTGCTCCACGGCAGCGAGCTGTATTACTACAATAAACCGACACTGCGGATAATGCGCAACAGCATTCTTGCCCGTCACGGCTATATGTTCCAGTCCAAGGACCTGAAGAAATACTACAGCAACGAGCCCTGGTATCATCCTGCCGACAGCAACGATGACATCCAGCTCTCATTCCTTGAGCAACTGAACATCGATTTAATTAAATACAGAGAAGCCACTTATGATATTGAGCAGTAAACAGGATTCACCCAATTCTGCTCCATAGGGTCAAAGACACACCGGAAAAATTAGTATATTTGCAACCATGAATGAGGACTATCTGAATAAATTGAACGAACAACAGCGGGCGGCCGTCGAGTATTGCGACGGACCGCAACTGGTGATTGCAGGGGCGGGCTCGGGCAAAACGCGCGTGCTGACCTACAAAATCGTGCACCTGCTGCAGCAAGGCTACGAGCCCTGGCGCATCATGGCACTGACGTTCACCAACAAAGCAGCACGCGAGATGCGCGAACGCATCGAGCCGCTGGCGG
Source organism: Muribaculaceae bacterium (assembly GCA_017427945.1). Lineage (GTDB taxonomy): Bacteria > Bacteroidota > Bacteroidia > Bacteroidales > Muribaculaceae > Sodaliphilus. The sequence continues at coordinate 172,233 of JAFRRT010000012.1, forward strand.
GTCCTGAGGTAGCTGCCCAATTGTGGATGGGCACGTTCCACTCGATTTTCTCACGCATACTGCGCCGCAATGCCGAGCGCATCGGGTTCAAACCCGATTTCACCATCTATGACCAGAGCGACTCCCGGTCACTCCTCAAGCTCATCATCAAGGAGAAAGGGCTTGACGACAGGCTCTACAAACCGGCATCTATTCAAACACAGATCAGCAATGCCAAGAATGCCTTGATAGGCCCTGACGACTATGCCCGCAATCAGGCCCTCATTGATGCCGACCGCGACGCCTTGCGTCCCGAAATCGCCAACATCTATAACGCCTACTGGAAACGTTGCCGCATCGCGGGCGCCATGGACTTTGACGACTTGCTGTTCTATACCAACATCCTGTTGCGCGACAACCCCGATGTGTTGGAACAGTATCAGGAGTTCTTCAGGTACATCCTTGTTGATGAGTACCAGGATACCAACTTCTCACAGCACCTGATTGTGCACCAGCTGAGCCAGAAGTATAACCGCCTGTGCGTGGTGGGCGACGATGCCCAGAGTATTTACAGCTTCCGCGGCGCGAACATCGACAACATCTTGAAACTGACGAGGTTTTATCCCGATATCAAGACCTTTAAACTGGAACGCAACTACCGTTCAACACAGACCATCACCGATGCCGCCAACAGCCTGATCAAGAAAAACAGGGGACAGATTCCCAAGCACCTGTTCAGCAAGAATATGCTGGGAGAACGCATCCCTGTGATTCAGTGCTACAGCGACTACGAGGAAGCTTATGTTGTCGCCAACCAGATAGCGGCCCTCAAGGCACGCCAGGGTGACAGCTATGAGGACTATGCAGTGCTTTACCGCACTAATGCGCAGTCGCGCGTACTGGAGGAAGCCTTGAGCAACGGTGGACGTCGGGACAAGCACGGCAACATGCGCAGTGCTATCCCCTACCGCATCTATGGTGGCCTATCGTTCTACCAGCGCAAGGAAGTGAAAGACGCCATCTGCTACTTCAGACTGGTTATCAATGCCGACGATGATGAAGCACTGAGACGTGTCATCAATTATCCGTCACGAGGTATCGGTGACACTACAGTGAGCAAAATCAATCACTGCGCCACCGAGAACGGCGTGAGCATGTGGCAGGTCATCAATAACACGGAACAATTTGGGCTGAACGCAAACCGTGGCACCTTGACCAAACTGGAAGGTTTTGCTGCCTTGATTAAAGGTCTGATCGAAATGAATCAGAGCGGTGCCGATGCACTGACCATGGCCCGCGAGACCATTAAGCAGACACGCATCAAGAGCGTGTTGTTGGGTGACAGCACACCTGAGAACATCAGTCGTATCGAGAACCTCGACGAGCTTGTCAATGCTGTGAATGACTTCCAGCAAGGCAAAGAAGAGAGTGGCGACGAGCATTGTCAAATCGGCGACTTCCTTGCCGAGACGTCACTGCTCACCGATCAGGACATGAATGACCCCGAAGGCGAGAAAGTGACCTTGATGACCGTGCATGCGGCCAAGGGCCTGGAATTCAAGAACGTCATCATCGTAGGCGTGGAGGAAGACCTTTTCCCCAGCGCGATGAGTGCCGGCTCACTGTACCAGATTGAGGAGGAGCGGCGTCTTTTGTACGTTGCCATTACGCGTGCCGAGGTGAATTGCGTGATTACCTATGCCACATCGCGTTACCACAACGGTCAGACCAAGAGCTGCGTCATGAGCCGTTTCCTGCGCGACATCGCACCCGAATACCTGCTAATGGGCAGCACCAACTCCACGCCCGTTCCGTCCCGCAAGCGCTCACGATGGGAGGACGATTGGGACGATGAACCTGTGCAGGAAAAGCCCAGACGTGTTGCTGAGGCCAAGCCTCGAAGCACCAAGACGACGCCCGCGCCATCAAGGCCGTCAAGGCCTACTGTCACTCCCCCATCACGTCCTGCGACCCCGCCTCCAACGAGTGGCGGCAACTTTGCTGCACACAGTGCCGACGAGTTGCAAGAAGGCAGCCAGATTTTGCACTCGCGATTCGGCCGTGGTACGGTCATCAAAATCGACACCAGCGGCAGTGACGCCAAGATTGACGTGTCGTTCGCCGACGGAAACATCAGGAAATTGTTATTGAAATTCGCTAAATTCGAAATACTGTAACCATTATGGAATACAAGACGCCTTACTATATTGTGTATGAGGAAAAGCTGCGCAAGAACATAGAGCTGATTACAGGCGTGGCGCAACGGACTGGTGCGGACATCATCATGGCCTTCAAGGCCAACGCGCTATGGCGCACATTCGACATTTTCAGGGAATACGGCATCGAGTCCACTGCCAGCTCGCTGAACGAAATGCTGCTAGCCATTGACGAGCTGAAATGCCGCCCGCACACCTACTGCCCCGCATATACCGACGAGACCATCGACGCCTACATTGCAGGCAGTTCTCATATCACATTCAACTCGGTAGAGCAGTACATGCGCTTTGCCGACAAGGTCAAGGCCCATAATAATGACTGGCCCGGTGAACAGGTGAGCTGCGGCCTGCGCGTGAACCCCATGTGTTCGGTTATCGAAACAGACATCTACAATCCTTGCTGCCCTGGCTCGCGTTTCGGTGTGCTGGCAAGCGACCTCGATGAGTTGCCCGAAGGAATTGAGGGCTTCCATTTCCATGCACTGTGCGAGAGCACGAGTTTTGATCTGGAAAAGGTGCTATTGGCATTGAAACAGCAGTTCGGGAAATACTTGCCACAGCTCAAATGGCTCAACATGGGAGGCGGCCACCTGATGACGCGCAAGGGTTACAACATCGGACACCTGGAACAGGTGCTGGGCGCTTTCCGGGGAGCCTACCCCAACCTGCAAATCATTCTGGAGCCGGGCAGTGCCTGGTGCTGGCAGACGGGTGACCTGGAGGCCAGTGTGGTAGATGTGGTAGCCAACAGCAGTATCACGACGGCTATCATTGATGCCTCCTTTGCCTGCCACATGCCTGACTGCCTTGAGATGCCCTATAAGCCCAAAATCACTCAAGCACTTGAAGAGGTTGACACGTCAAAGCCCACCTACCGCATGGGCGGCAACTCATGCCTGAGCGGCGACTATGTGGGCGACTGGAGTTTCGAGAAACCGCTGCAGCGCGGTGACCGCATCACCTTTGAGGACATGAATCACTACACGACCGTCAAGACCAACATGTTCAACGGCATACAGCATCCTTCCATCCTGCTGAAACGCATGGACGGAAGCATCGAGGTGCTGCGGGAATTTGATTACATTGACTACAAGTCACGAATGAGTTAAAAGCCCATCAATGACCTTCCAATTTAAACAGAACAACCCATTCGTGGGGATTTCTGGGCATTCGTGTTAAATATCCAAAATTTGTGGTAATTACCTGCCGGAGTAGGTTACGCCGTAGCCTACAAAGTGGTCATAGCGCTCACCCATTGGGCGGTCGTAGACCTTGACGAGATATTCGTTGATCGTCTCGTAATGGTCACCTTCAATTTTTCCTGTCTGGCCCACTGTCGTGCCATCAGGTACCCAAAGGTACATATAGTTGTATGCACCCTGCTTGAGCAACAAGTCGGCAGTATAACATCCGCTGCTGTCATCATACTTCATCATTGCCTGCGAGCCGGAATATCCTTCCAGAAACTCACCATATAACCAAACGTTGCCACCATTGAGTTTGCCACCCGTGTCAAGAGTGAAGTGCGTAATCATATAGTCGGCCTGAAGGGCGTTTTCCCCGAAAGCCTCGGCATTGCGGATGGTGAAACGGCCAAACTGTGTCTTGTCATACAAGTACTGAATCTCGTTGCGGGGCTCATCGACACGCAAGATGGCATGATACATCGGTTCGTAATAACGAATGGACTGAACACCCATGTTAAGGTTATGGGCAGACACCGTTTCAAAACGCCTGAACTCATTGCCGGCAGGGAAAATGAGATCCTTGTTGTGGTCATAGGTCACATGGTCAACACCCACCATCATGGGTCGCGTTACGGTAACGGCATTGTCCTGACGTGAGTTCTGTGAAACGACACAGATGAACTCACTATAGGGATCCTGAATTTGATTGGGCTTGTAACGAATATCGAACGACACCTGCTGGAAACGGTTATTATATTCCACATCGGTGCGTGATGTCACTTGAGGGAAGACGCTCACCGTGCCCTCACAGAGCGAGAAACGTGTTTGGAACAGGATTTTTGTCGGGTCGTCCTGCTCATAAACGGTGAGCATGTAGTTGCCACTCACATAAAACTCCATATCGGCATTAGGTAGCACGAACTGGTAATTATAGTAGTGGACATAGGTGGCTTCGCTTGGCTCATAGTCCTCAATGTCACCGTAATTGAAACCACTCACATATTCACTCTCCACCAATTGCGACGGTTGCCAGTCTGCGTTGCAGTGAGTGACACTGTAGCGCAGGTAATGCACGTCGTAATCCAAGTAGTCGAAATTAATGAGCAAGCGGTCGTCGGAATTCATCATGAGCACCGGGGGCATGTACATATTGCTTGCCATGCACACCTTAAGGGAGCGCACGTTGCTGTCAAAGATAATAGGCCTTGTCTCTACCCTGTTCTGCGCGACCGAGGAAAGTGCCACAATAAAGCAGCACAACAGTCCCAATATTCTGTTCTGTTTCATCATTCTCTATATTTATCTGTTAGACAGGATTTTGGTGCTTGAGTTTAAATGGAGCGCTACTCAGAGTCATGAAACAAGTGTCAGCGTACCAGCAAGTAGATGGTGTAAGCCACATAGGCGGCAAAGAAGATGATGCCCTCTACCCGGTCAAACTTGTTTTTCTTGAAGGTGTAAATCACCATATAAAGCATGAAAGCCGCCACAATCATCACAGTATAGTCTATGATGTTGATGGACTGGAAATACAGCGGTTTGACCGTTGACGCCGCGCCGAGGATGAACATCAGGTTGAACAGGTTGCTGCCGATAACATTTCCCAAAGCGAGTTGAGGATTATGCTTGCTGGCTGCAATGACAGCGGTCACCAGTTCGGGCAAAGATGTGCCCACGGCAACAATGGTGATGGCGATAGCCGCCTCACTCATGCCCCATGCCGCAGCCAGCTTCTTGGCGCTGTCAAGGAACAAGTTGCCACCGTAGATGAGTAATACCAGTGAAGCCAGAGCAATGGGCCACAAAAGCCAAAGGCTCTTTCCTGTGAGCGAAGACGAGGCTTCCTCATCAGCATCCTGAAGCGCCTTTTTGGGGTCCTTCCCTTTCTGGATAACCACCCAACCCATGTAGCCGATGAACACCAGCAGTAACACAATGCCGTCAAGACGATTCAGGGAGCTGTCAAGGCCCGGCACGATGGAATCATTGGCAATAGCCATGACGAGGAGCGACATGAAGATGAGGAACGGGATGTCCCTAATACGCTGTAACCGCTCGATGGCAAATGGACAAATGATGGCCGTGACACCAAGAATAAGGAAGATATTGGCAATATTTGAGCCGATGACGTTACCCATGGCAATGTCGCCGCTGTCGCTTAGCGCCGATTTTATCGACACGAACAGTTCGGGCGAGCTGGTGCCGATGCCCACTATGGTCAGTCCAATGATGAAGTTTGATATCTTGGCGCGCTGGGCTATTGCCACCGACGAGTCAACCAGATAGTTCGCCGCCAGCAACAACAGTCCAAGGCCTACAATCAGCAACAGATAGTCCACTTCTTCTACTTTTAGAGATTCAGTGCTTCGCGCATCGCCTGCAAGGCCTGTTCAAGGCCTTGAGCATTGCGTCCGCCTGCCTGAGCGAAGTGCGGCTGGCCACCGCCACCACCCTGAATGCATTTGGCAGCGCCACGCACGATATTGCCTGCATTCAGGCCGCTCTTGACCAAATCCTCGCTGAGCATGACAGTAAGCATGGGCTTATCCTCAAACTCGGTTGCAGCAAGGAAAGCAGTTGCAGTAGGACAATCGGCCTTGATTGCCAGAGCCACGCCCTTGACGATGTCGGGCATGCGCTTGCCGGTAAGGGTGATAACGTTCATGCCATTTTCGGCCTTAGCCTCGTTCTCAAGCTGCTTGGCAAGGACGGCAATACGTTGTTTCGTGAAATCGTCCACCTGTTTCTTGAGTTCAGCATTCTCGTTGAGCGACTTTTGCAGCGCGGTAATGGCATCGGGGGCGTTGTTGAGCAATTCCTTGACATGACCCAAGGTGTCTTGGGCATGATCGAGCATATCCTCGACACCGGCACCGGTGATGGCCTCGATGCGGCGGATGCCGGCAGCAATACTGCTCTCGCTGACAATGCGTACAATACCGATGTTACCGGTATTGGGCACATGGGTGCCACCACACAACTCAACCGAGTCACCATACTTAATGACGCGCACATGGTCGCCGTATTTCTCACCAAAGAGTGCCATGGCACCCATCTGGCGAGCCTCGTCGATAGGCATCTCGCGATGTTCTTCACGAGTGATGGCGTTGCGTATCATCTTGTTGGCGAGGTGCTCCACCTGACGGATTTCCTCAGGCGTCACCTTGCGGAAGTGCGAGAAGTCGAAACGCAGAGAGTGGGGATCGACATAAGAACCTTTCTGCTCAACATGGGTACCCAGCACCTGACGCAGGGCGGCATGGAGCAAGTGGGTTGCCGTATGGTTGCACTCGGTGGAACGGCGAGCCTCTACATCGATAACTGCATGCAGTGTGGCATTGACGTCGCTGGGCAACTTGGCAGTGATATGTACAGGCAGGTTATTCTCACGCTTGGTGTCGGTCACCTCGATAACCTCGTCGCCCAACTTGAGGACACCACGGTCACCCACCTGGCCACCCATCTCGGCATAGAACGGAGTGCGGTCAAGCACTATCTGGTAGAACGACTTGTTCTTTTGTGTCACCTTGCGATAGCGCAGGATGTTCACGTCACACTCGGTGAGGTCATATCCTACAAACTCGGTAACGCCGTCCTTGAGCTCCACCCAATCGGTAGCCTCGACGGCAGCAGCATTGCGGGCACGCTGCTTTTGCTTCTGCATCTCGACATTGAACTCCTCCTCATTGACCGTCATGCCGTTCTCACGCAAGATGAGTTCGGTAAGGTCCAATGGGAAGCCAAAAGTATCATAGAGCGTAAAGGCCTCCTTGCCATCGACAACAGTCTTGCCGGCTGCCTTGGTGTCGGTGATGACCTTCTCGATAAGCTTCATGCCTGTGTCAAGGGTGCGCAGGAAGGCATCTTCCTCCTCTTTGGTGACATGCTTGATGAGGTCAGCCTGAGCCTTGATTTCGGGATAAGCCTCGCCCATACTCTCGATAAGGGTATCAATCAGGCGGTACATGAACGCCTCCTTGAAGCCCAGGAAGGTGTAGCCGTAGCGCACGGCACGACGCAAGATGCGGCGGATGACGTAGCCTGCCTTGGCGTTGCTGGGCAACTGACCGTCGGCAATCGAGAAGGCTATCGTGCGTACATGGTCGGCCACGACGCGCATGGCAACATCCACGTCCTTGTTCTCGCCATATTTCTTACCGCACATCTCGCCCAACTTACCGATAAGCGGCTGGAAGACGTCGGTGTCATAGTTGGATTTCTTGCCCTGCAAAGCCATGCACAGGCGCTCAAGGCCCATACCCGTGTCGATGACGCGATTGGGCAACGGCTCGAGCGTGCCGTCGGCCTTGCGGTTAAACTGCATGAACACGAGGTTCCAAATCTCGATGACAAGCGGGTTGTCCTTGTTGACGAGCGATGCGCCGGGAACAGCAGCTTTCTCCTCCTCACTGCGCAGGTCGATATGCACCTCGCTGCAAGGGCCGCAAGGTCCCGTGTCTCCCATCTCCCAGAAATTGTCATGACGGTTACCGTTCAGGATGTGATCCTTGGGCAGATGAGTCTCCCAGAATCCTGCAGCCTCATCGTCACGCTCCAGGCCATCGTTCTTGTCGCCCTCAAACACCGTGGCATAAAGGCAGGTCGGGTCAAGTTTATATACGTTGACCAACAGGTCCCATGCCCAGTCAATAGCCTCGTGCTTGAAATAATCACCGAATGACCAGTTTCCCAACATCTCAAACATGGTGTGGTGGTAAGTGTCATGTCCCACTTCCTCAAGGTCATTGTGCTTGCCGCTGACGCGCAGGCACTTCTGTGAATCGGCTACACGGCGCCATTGCGCTTCCTTGTTGCCCAAAATGATGTCCTTGAACTGGTTCATGCCGGCATTGGTGAACATAAGGGTCGGATCGTCCTTGATGACCATTGGAGCCGAAGGCACAATGTGGTGGCCACGCTCCTCAAAGTAACGCTTAAACGTCTCTCGAATTTCTTTTGCAGTTAGCATCTTCTTTATCTTAATTTATTATAAATGTTCTTGTTTTGTTGCAAAACCTAAACTTTTTGTTTACCTTTGCAGGGTTGTAATCAACTTGCAAAATTACTCAATAATCTTTATTTGTGCAAGACCATGCAGGAACTCGACAAAAAATTCTACAAAATCGGTGACGTTTCAGAGATACTGGGTATCCCCGAATCCACCCTGCGCTACTGGGAGACGCAGTTCACCATCATTCGCCCCAAGCGCAACAAAAAGAACATACGCTACTACACGCCCAACGACATTGAGACCATCAGTAAAGTCTATTACCTGGTCAAGGAAAAAGGCTTGAAACTGGATGCGGCACAGGCCCAGATTCGTCACAACCGTGACGGCGTGGACAAGCGCTTTGACGCCATTGAGCAGCTCAAGGACATCAAGAAACAGTTACTGAAGTTCCAGAACACCCTTGACGAGCTCTTCCCCGGCGTCACCATCCCCAAGGAATAGCATGACTGAAAGCGAGTAGCTGCAGGCCATAGAAGCCATTACAGCAAGGCTGTTAAAAAACAAGTCTGGCAACGCGCGTCACCGCGCATTGCCAGACATTCTTTAATGAATTTTATAAACGTAATTTCCGGGTTGGATTTTCTTTTTAGAAGCGCACTCCCAAAGTGAGAGAGATGCGGTTGTTGTGGTCCGTCACATCAGCGCTGACGTTAGGCTCATAGCCGTACTCATCATTGATGGGCGAGAAGGCGTTATATACGCTCTCACGCATCTTGTGAACAAACGCCAGGTCGGTGTAGAACGACTTGTTGCGGTAACCCACACCACAGGTGAAGTTCTGGACCGTGTTGTCATACTGGTAAGCGGGATTTGTTCCCACAGTGGAGATGTTGAAGTCGTAATTGTCGACGCCTTTCTCCACCTGAGTAGTCTTGAAGCTGTAACCAGCACGCAGACTCCAATTGGGATTGGCACGCCACTCACCGCCAATACGGATGATGTGAGAGGGCTTGAAATAATCCTTCACGTTATAGGTCACGTCGGGATAGTCATTGCCACGGTCGTCACCAATGCGCATCGTCTCGTTGGCCACATACTCGTAGTCCAAACTGATGATACCGCTTGTACCGATCACACCAGCTACACTGCCCATGAAACGCCACGGAGTCTTGATAGTGTAGGTGCTGGAGTAGTCAAGGCCATTGTTGCTGCCCTTGTCGGCACTGTAGAGGTTGTTGCCGTTCTGCAATGCATTCAACGCTGCACTCACATAGTAGGTGTCACGCATGTCGTAATAGGTGGGCGTATGGAACGCGGCACCGAAACGCAGCGACTGGGTGGGCTTATAAATCAGACCCATCTTGAAGTTGACGCCAGTACCCTCGGTGTGCAGGTAGTTGTACAGTCCCCACTCGGCCCTTGTGCCATCGGCAGTCATCGGGCTTGTGTAAAGGTCTTCGTCATCGGCCATGATATAGGCGTTGGTCAGATCCTCTTCATAGGCCTGGAAACTTCTGTAATCCAAGTCGAGGATGCCGAAGTCAAGTCCCCAGTACACCTTGTTGGCAAAGTTACCACCAAAGGCGATGTTGTATTCGTCGGCATGACCACGCTCGTCAACCTCATAGTAGGCGTTGCCTGAGGTTATCGGCCTGTTCTGCTCATCAAACACAAACATACCTTTCATCATGCCGTCCTCAGCATTGATGGCACCTACATAACCTCCACTTCTCGTCGGCATGTCAAAGGTCGTTACAGCGGCCCAGGGAGCATAGCCGTCAAAATAGGGGTCGAAATCGTTGGTCCAATACAGGTCGGCATCGGTATAACCCGGTACATTGACAAACGCGTCGGCAATGTAATTACTCATCGAAGTGGGGATATTTGACACAGCGCCGGTGTAGTGACGGTTGAACGACTGCAAGCGATTATAGGTGAAACCGAAGTTGAGGTTGGGCACCGACTCGCTGTCAAGGCGGATTGCTCCGATATAACCCACGTTGTTCACATTGAACTTGGTCTCGTTCAATTTATCCATTCCAGCTTTGGTACTGTTGAAGTCCAAGCTCATGGTGATACCCAGATCGGAACTGCGGTATACTCCGATACCACCGGGGTTTTGAGTGAGCACCGACAGGTCGCCTCCCAGGGCTCCGAAGGCACCTGCCATAGACTGGAAGCGTGAGGTACCACGGAGTTCGGTTTGTGACATCTGCAGGACATCAAAAGCGTCCTGAGCGTTGATCAAGAGAGGAAGTCCGCACAACAAGATGGCAAAAACTTTCTTCTTCATAGCTATCTAATTGATTATATTTCAGTTAAAAATATGAATTAATGCGTGTGTGTTGGTGTTTTTGCCATTAGCGACGATGTCCGCCACCACCATGGCTGCCGCCTCCGCCGCCACCCGACGAGCCACGGCTACCGCCACCTGAGCTGCTGCCGCCACTATAGGAACGGCTGCCACCGCTTGAGCTGCTGCCGCTGCTGTAGGAACGGCTGCCACCACTGCTGCTGCCGCCACTGTAGGAACGACCGCCGCCGCTGGAGCTGCCGCCGCTGTAGGAACGACCGCCACCCGAGGATGAACGCGAAACACTGCTGCTACGGGATGTTACGCCCGAGGTACCACGTGAACCCATGTTGCCGCCACGCGAGCCAATGCTGCCGCTACCACGGCTACGGGTAGTGCTACCAATGCCTGAACCACGATTGCCGTCAGCACCGCGAGCGGCAATGCCACTGCGGCTGTGATTGTTGCCCAGACCTACACGGCTGCGACCGTTGCGGTTAGCTGCCAAACCTTGGCGGTGACCGCCTGCGCGCCAGCTGTGACCATTGTAGTGGGGGGTAGTGTGGCCATAGTAAGTGGGATTGCTATACCAGTGATGTCCCCAGCCATAAGGGTGACCCCAGCCCCAACCAGTGCGATACCAGGGGCTGTAATGCCAACCCCAGTGCCAGTTGCTGTAATAACCGTAATACCAGGGATAATGCCATGACCAAGGGCTGTACCAGCCATAAGCTCCATACCAACCGTAACCCACATACCAGGGCTCATACCAGCCAGTGTACCAGGGATAATAGGACGAAGCCCATCCATAGTAATTGCCATAACCCCAGTCACTGCCTACCACCAAATTGATGGTCGGTGACTCATCATAGTAAAGTTCTACCAAGTCATCGTCATCGCTCAAGATTACGATGTCGGGGTTGTAGAAACGCTCAATGCGACGCGTGTTAGCAAACGCATCCTCAAAGATCGTGTCACCATTGATGTCGACTTCATAACTAAGTGAATCGTACTCAACGCCATGGCGGTTGTACTCATCAACATCACGCTCGGCGCGGTAGTTGTTGCTTGACACCACCTTGTAATTCTCAGGGACCTCGCCATATACAGCGATGGTCTTAGCAGGCTTAACGACGGTCGTCTTTACCGTAGCGGGCTTTGATGCATCATAATAGATGTCGTCATAGTCCTGAGCAAAGAGCGGACCAGCAGTCAAGGCCATCATGCCAATTAAAGCTAATACACTGTTTTTCATAATCTATCACGTTTTAAAATTCATTATTATTAAAAATGTTTCTTACGCCTTTTAGACACATTAAAATTAAAAAAGTTTAAGTTGACTTTTAAAAAGTGTTGCAAGTTATGATAGAAAAACCGAACGACGGCCATTTTTTGCGTGAAAAAATACTAATCGCACGATTTTTAACACAATAACCGCTATTCGATGGCAAAAACCGTGCCATCATGGACATGGCAGTGGCATGACACACGTGACAATGACAGCGTTTAAGTTTTTTTATGTAATTTTGCTGCCGGTTATGGGAAGGGAGAAAGTTTTCAGATTCAAGCGTTTTGCAGTGGTCAATGACCGCAGCGCCATGAAGGTAGGCACCGACGGCGTGCTGTTGGGTGCATGGTGCCCCGTTGACGGAGCCCGACGTGTGCTCGACGTGGGAACAGGCTGCGGCGTCATCGCCCTGATGGTCGCCCAGCGCAACCCCGTTGCCATCATCGACGGCATCGACATCGATCTTGGGGCCGTCGAGGAAGCCGCCCACAACTTCGCCGCCTCGCCCTGGGGCGACCGCTTGAAAGCCCATGACATGGATTTCAACGACATGGTCGACAAGCACGCCTATGACCTGATTGTCTCCAACCCACCCTACTTCATCGACAGCCTGCTGCCGACAGATAACAAGCGCACTCTCGCCCGACATACCCGCACACTCACCTACCGCCAACTCATCGAAGGGGCGGCACGGCTGCTTACCGACGATGGCACGCTGGCACTGATTTCCCCTACCGATGCCGAGGAACAGATTATTGAAGCGGCCACATTTGCCTCGCTGCCTGTAAGGCACGTGACACGCGTCATCCCCGTTGAGGGCGGAGAGGCCAAGCGCACGATGTGGGAGCTTTCACGGCGCGCACGTCCTTATCTGGAGGACACAATTACGATCGCCCACGCCAACGGTGACTTCACCCAAGAGTATATCACACTGACGAGGGACTTCTATTTGAAATTTTAGGGGATGGACTTAGACGATATTACTATTGGTAGTTATAAGACGAGGCGAAGACCCAAGTCGCCGCTTATGCCTGCAGGCATGTAGTAACCTCGATAGGAAACGCGGCAGTAGCCCACAGGGCCATACCAGCTGCCGCCACGCAGCACCGTGAAAGTACCCGTCTCAGGTCCCGTCGGGTTGGTCTGGGGTTCGGCGGGATATGTGTCGCACCAGTCAAAACACCACTCCCACACGCTGCCCGACATGTCATACAGCCCCAACTCATTGGGAACCTTTGTAGCAACAAGATGAGACTGCTCACCGCTGTTGCCCGAATACCAAGCCACCTCATCAATGTCATCACCTCCTGCATACTTGTAGCCACGGCTCTTGTTGCCGCCACGGGCCGCATATTCCCATTCGGCTTCGGTGGGCAACCTGAAGGTCTGGCCTGTCATCTCATTCAGTTTGGCGATGAAATCCTGGCAGTCATACCATGTGACACGCTCCACCGGCAGATTCAAGTCGCCGGTTGAATAACTCGGGTTGTCGCCCATCACTGCCACCCAAAGGGCCTGAGTCACCTCGGTCTCACCAATGCTGAAATCGCTCAACGTCACTTCATGGGCAGGCTTCTCCCTATCATAGGCATCGGTGCCCTGCTCGGGCGTTGCGCCCATGGTGAATGTGCCGCCCTCGACTGCCACCATCGTGAAAGACACATCGCCCACGACGAAGGTCTGGTTTTGCTGTACATCATGCTGCCAGATGCCTGTCAACAGATAGTCAATGAGATCGGTCACGTCAGCGATGTTGACTGATCCGTCAAGATTCACATCGGCACAGGATGATGTCGTCTGTGAGGCTCCACCCAGCAATACGTCGATGAGCGAGGTCACGTCAGCTATATTCACGTTGCCGTCGCCGTTCACGTCGCCCGCCTGATTTGTGGCAGGGGCAGCGGTACAAGGCATCATGGCCAGCAATGCCGCAAGCGATAGCAGCACGGTTTGAAAAGACTTCTTCATGCAGTTAAGAGGTTTTCTTGGACGTTTTAATCTAATCGGGTACAAAAGTAGGCAGAATTCCCCGATTGACGCGCCTGTCATATAAAGAAAATGTGCATGGCACAAAAAAAACAAAAGTCCCGAGACGCCGAATTGTCAAGGGACCTATATGTTCTGTGTCGCGTCATGCTTCATCAGCAGTTTGACACAATGTTGAAGTGTTTTATTATTAAGAAAAAGTCAGTTTTTATCGTTTGAAGCTTTTATTCTTCAACTGAGTCGATATATTGACTAGCATTCCATCAAAAAGTTTAACCACACGATAATATTTAACATTCGTTAAGAATTAAGCCTCTTCTTTTTTTGAAAAAAAATCAGGCCGAGATAGCCGATTTACCACATTAAATGATTAATTTTGCCGAAACAATTTTTATGGAAATTTCGCTATGGCTGATTTGAAGATTTTCTCGGGCACGAACTCCCGATATGTTGCACAAAAGATTGCAGCGGAACTGGGAACCGAACTTGGTAATGTCAATATCCTGCGTTTTGCAGATGGAGAGTTTGAGGTATGCTATGAAGAGCCCGTGCGCGGGGCAGAAGTGTATCTGGTACAATCCACATTCAACGCAAGTGAAAACCTCATGGAACTGCTGCTGATGGTGGATGCCGCCAAGCGCGCATCGGCCCACTCGGTAATCGCAGTCATCCCCTACTTCGGCTGGGCCCGACAGGACCGCAAGGACAAACCGCGTGTGTCAATCGCAGCCAAACTGGTCGCCAACCTCTTGATAGCAGCCGGCATCGACCGCCTGATCACGATGGACCTGCATGCCGACCAGATTCAAGGTTTCTTCGACATCCCTGTGGACCACCTCTATGCCTCAACGATGTTTGTTCCTGATATTGCCAACCTCAACCTCGAGAATCTCGTCATCGCCTCACCCGATGTGGGCGGTGCCAAACGCGCGAACTCCTATGCTAAATACTTCAACGCGCCCCTCGTGCTGTGCCACAAGCAGCGCCTGCAGGCCAACGTGGTGGAGAGTATGACCATCATAGGTGACGTCACCGATAAAGATGTCATCCTCATTGACGACCTGGTGGACACTGCCGGCACCATCTGCAAGGCAGCATCATTGATGAAAGAGAACGGAGCCCGCAGCGTGCGTGCTTACATCTCCCACGCCGTGATGAGTGACCCCGCCAGCGAGCGCGTGATGGAAAGTGGACTTGACGAGCTGGTCATCAGTGACAGCATCCCCTATGACACCGAACGCTGTCCCAAAGTGCGCGTGCTGAGTGTCGATAAACTGTTCGCCAGCACCATCAAGCACGTCAACAAGAAGGAATCCATCAGCGAGGTATTCCTCTTTAAATAAACACTCAAACCGAACAACCATATTTAGTGAGTGGCCGCCAAGGTCACTCACCTTTTTACATAATTACAAAAGTGCGGCATATTAATTATATTTAAACTTTTTTTATTTGTTATTTACATTTTTTTGATTAATTTTGCTGCATACTCAATGACCATTATTGAATTGTTTTATAACCGAATTGTTTAACTTAAAACCATTTAACCATCATGATGAGAAAAGTTCTTTTCGCTTTGGCGTTAGGCTTCTCGATGAGTGCAATGGGTCAGGTACTGAATGTGACCTCGATTGAGAAGGTCAATCTGCCTGAACAGGCTGCTGTAGCGGCAATAAGCCCCCAGGGCGATTACCTGCTGCTGACCAGCGCCACCAACCAGGGCCTCACCAAGTTAGACCTGACAAGTGGCCAAACAACCGTGCTGAGCACTGCTGCCAGCGCCGGCCACAACGTGAAGATTTCGCCCGACGGCCAAACGGTCGTTTATCGCGAAGGCTCTTTCAACGACAAGCATCTGCGCTATTCATCGCTCAAGAGCGTGAACCTCGCCACCGGCGAGAGTCAAGTGCTGGTAAAACCCACACGCGACTTGCAGGGCTATGCCGTTGACGGCACCACTGCCGCCATCGTCACCAAGGGCAAATACAGCAAGAAGGCCATCGGAACGGCTAAGGCCGAGAAGGTGCCCGTGCTGTCGGTCAACAAGGGCCAGCTGATGATTACGCTGAACGGCAAGACCCGCCAGTTGTCACCCAACGGCACCCAGTTCAGCTACATGTGGGCATCGATCTCGCCCGACGGCACCAAGGTGCTGTTCTATCAGGCTGCTCACGGCACCTACGTTTGCGACCTTGACGGCAGCAACGTGCGCAAGGTGGGCAAGATGCGTGCTCCCGTATGGTATGACGACAATACCGTTGTGGGCATGATGGACCTTGACGACGGCGAGTTCATCTACGCCTCGACCATTGTAGCCGCCACGCTCGACGGCACGATCCAGACGCTTACCGACGATGCCACCATCGCCATGTATCCGCATGCCATTGACGGCAAGATAGCTTTCAGCACTCCCGCCGGTGAGGCTTACATTATTAACGTTACCAAATGATGACCGCTATGAAAAAGATATTATTACTTGCCGTAGCCGCCATCATGGCAATCGGCGCAATGCAGGCTAAGACAGCCGATGAATTACGTATTTATCTGAATCCCGGCCACGGTAGCTGGGGTCCCAATGACCGCCCCATGGCTACCATCCCCTATCCGATGCTGGCCGAGACGGGCCGTCCCGATACCAACGGTTTCTATGAGTCGAACACCAACCTGTGGAAATCCATCGAGACCTACCACGCCCTCATCAAGATGGGTGTGAAAGCCGAGAACATCACCCTGTCGAGGTGGTACAACGGCCCGTACCCCTATGTGGCCGGTGCTCCCGATGCCGAAATTTACAACCGCCCGTTGTCTGAGATTTGCGAGGAGGTTGAAATCGGTAACTATGACATGTTCCTGTCGCACCACTCCAACGCCGCTACCGAGGGCACATCAACCAACTACCCGCTGATGCTGTATCGCGGCAATGATGGAGAAGGCGGTGACTTTGCTCCCAGCAGCCGCGCCATGGCATCGACCTGCTGGCCGCTGTTCTACACCAACCAGATTGACCCGATGACCCACTATGGTCCCACGAGTCCCAACATCCGCGGCGACATCAGTTTCTACGGTAGCTCCTCGACCCGTGTCGATCCCAATACCGGCATTGCTTATACCGGCTATCTGGGCGTATTGAAGCATGGCGCTCCTGGCTTCCTGGTTGAGGGTTACTTCCACACCTATCAGCCCGCACGCCACCGTGCACTGAACAAGGATTATTGCCACCAGGAAGGTATCCGCATCGCCCGCGGTATCGGTGAATACTTCGGCTTGACGCCTTATAACAAGGGTTACATCATGGGTAGTGTGAAGGACATCCACAACCACCTGATCCACAACCTGTACAAGTATAATGCAGGTACGATAGACCAGTGGGCTCCCATCGATGAAGCCGTTGTTACCCTGTACAAGAACGGTACAGCCGTGGCAACCTACACCACCGACACCTTGAAGAACGGTGTCTTTGTATTTGAGAACCTGGAGCCCGGCACCTACAAGATTGACGTTCAGGCCGAAGGTTACAAGGCTCTGGGCGACTATACCGCCGCCACCGTTGACAGCGAATGGAAAGACCTCGTTACCGCAGCAACCGGCGACCTCGTTGTCGAAGCCAACAAGACGACCTATGCAGTGCCCCTGCTCGAAGCCGAGGATTACGAGGCTCCCGAAAACCTGTATGAGAACTATCCCGAGCCTGAGTTGCCCGCTTACGTGAGCGCACCCGAGAAGCTCGACCTGACACGTGACGAAGGCACCGAATATGACCTTGACGGTACCATCAAGCGCATGCTCGTGCGTGGCGACAGCACCATCGTGCTGACCAATGCCGAGGACGGCACGCCCCACGTTTACCTGATCAACAACGTTGACAAGGTAATTGTGAAGGAACTCAGCATCAATGGCATCGCAGACGCTGAGCCCAACAATGCCGGCTTCTACAGCCGCCTCGCTGATATCTGCTTCACTGCCGATGACCAGCTCGTTGGTATGAACAGCGTGATGACCCAGTACGGCGACGGTCAGGTTGATGAAGGCTACACCCGTGGCACTTTGCGCCTGTTCAAGTGGGCCGACTTTGACAGCGATCCCATTGAATGGGTGAACACCCAAAGCTCGGCTAACTTCTATCGTTATCGTCCGCAGAGGCTGGTTATTGACGGTGGCGCCGATGAGTGCACCGTGACCATCGTGGGAACCAACGCCAGCAGCTCCGTTGGCGGTATGAGGTTCCTTAAACTCGGCATTGCCAACAACTCAATCAACAGCACTGTTTACACCGAGAAGACCATAAGCGCAGTCAGCAACTTCACCTATCCCAAGGTTGGTGAGCCCGTGCTGACATTGTCACCGCGCAGCGATGATAACGTTGTGCTCGACGGTCCCATCACCCTGCCGTTTGAGATTGCCACTGCCAAGACCAACGGTACTGACAGTGAGGTGGTTGGTCGCTTCGAGAGCGAAGACGACGATACCCTTGCAGTGGGTATATCCTTCTTCAAGTATGCTCAGCGCCAGTATATGGTAACGCCTTACATGGCCGAGACTGCCGTAGGTGGTATCAAGCTTTATGACATCACCGCAGGTATGGATCAGGCAGCTCTTGTAGCTACCACCAACACCGACCTCGCACCTCTGCCTTGCGAGTTCATGTCGACTGGTGCAGCCGTCAAGGGTGAGGACATCAACCTGTACCTGATGCAAGACAACAAGATCACCAAGTGGCAGGCTCTTGCCAACGCACAGCCCGCAGTTACCGGTATCTATGCTTATGGTCTGAGTGCCACTGACAAGAATGACTCATTCATCTTCAACTTCAATGCCAACAACGATGCCCAGTATGCTTACATCACCTTCTATGATGAAGAGGGTAATGAGCTGGGTACATGTGTAGTTCCTGAAGTTACCGAGGGTGCTAACAGCATCGAACTGCAGAACAGCGAGATTCCCGTACTGCCCGGTGAGAACTTCACCTGGTCGGTAACTCTTGAGGGTGAGAACATCACCACCATCAGGCGTATCAACCCGATTGGCCAGACCTACGGCGGCCAGTTGTTCGTGGCTGTTGACAAGTCACCGTGCAGTCCCAGGATGGGTACCATCTATGCAGGTAACCGTGTCGCCAACAACGATCCCAACAACGGTGTTTATCTGTATGACGCCAACGGTGTTCGCGTGAGCGACCAGGTTTACAACGGTAACCGCACATGGCGTAGCAACTACCGCATGGGCATTGACAGCCAGGGTAAGCTCTACGTTCCCGATTGGGGCGATCCCACCTCGGGTGTATTCATCGCCGATCCTGAGGACCTCGAAGGCACCTGGACCACGTTCTTCATTGGAGAGCGCAACGGTGACGGTCTGATTTCGAACAATGGTGTGGCTGTCGGCTCATCAACGCCTGGCGTAGGCATCGGCGGCAAGGGCGCTGACACCAAGCTGTATGTATATCTTGAGGACTTTGGCAACGGTGTGGGTGTTTACAACATCGGCCAGCCCGACGGCAGCATTGTCGATACCTGGGACACCGCTCCCAACCAGTACTTTGACATTGGCGCATGGCAGCTCAACACCAACGGTAACGTTGTGGCCGATCCTCAAGGTCATGGTGTATGGGTAGCACAGTACCGCAGCGCAGGCAACAACGCAGCAGGTGTTCCCTCGCTCATGTTTGTTGACAATGACGGCAACGTGACCTTCAACTCAGGTCGTGCACCCTACAACGAGATGCTCAACGGTAGCGACCGTGCCGGCTTCGCAGTGAGTGAGGCCTCCGACCTGCTCGTCATCAACGACGGTAGCGGCTACCTCCAGTTCTTCGACCTGACCTGGGACGGCAATACGCCCGACATCACTCCCAAGTACTCGTACAAGACTGGCCAGGGTGTTATCTTCCAGATGGCATTTGACTATGCAGGCAACCTGGTTTGCGCCGGTGGCAACATCGGAGTATACTCACTGCCCATCGGCGAGAACATCCACACGACTCCCGCTTGTGGCGGCATGCAGATGCCCAAGCCCTCTGGTATCACCGAGACCAACGTCAACAAGACCGTTGTCAGCGAGCGTTACTATGACATCCGCGGTATTGAGTACAGTCAGCCTGTTGAGGGCGTGAACATCATTGTTCGCACCTACAGCGACGGCTCAACACAGAGCGTGAAGGTCATCAAGTAATCGACCTGAGCAACATCCCTTAACAACGCAAGCGGTGCCCGCATCGGGTGCCGCTTGTTGTATAATATACTGTCGTTCAGTAGGGTTTCCTTATCAATAATCCATATTTCCCGCTCGGGTTCATTTTAGATGGATGAAAGGGTCGCCATGTCGAAGTTTTTATGTAATTTTGCAGCCCGATTTGTCCCAGTTGGGACAATTGACATTACACAGACATGATAGATTTATTTGATAATATAGACAATGAAATGAACGATGGCGGTGCCCGCGTCCTCCCCATCATCACCGAGATTCACGAGGTGGCTGACAATACCGACATCCACGACAATAAGGCTGACGACATACCCATCTTGCCGTTGCGCAATATGGTGTTGTTCCCCTCGATGACCATGCCCGTTTCGGTGGGTCGCGAGAAATCCCTGAAACTTATCAAGGAGGCCGAGGAGAGCCACTGCTCGATAGCCGTTATCTGCCAGTATGACAGCCACGTCGATGACCCGATGGAGCGCGACCTGTACCGCTTCGGCACCATTGCCAACATCATCAAGGTGCTGGAATTGCCCGACGGCTCGACCAATGTCATCCTGCAGGGACGTTCGGCATGCCAGTTAGGTCAGGTGACAAGCATCACGCCCTACTTGCGCGGCTCGGTCACCCTCGTTGAGGAGAAACTGCCGCTGGCCGGTGACAAGGAGTTTGAGATGCTGATGCAGTCGATTGCCGAAATCACGCTGCGCATGTTGCGCAACATGGGTAACAACGGCCGTGACCTGGCATTCGCGATGAAGAACATCGACAATCCCATGTATCTGATGAACTTCCTAGCGACCAACATCGCGTTTGACCCTGATCAAAAGCAACACATGCTGGAGGAGCGTGATGTAAAGAAACGCGGCTACCTGCTTTACCAACTGCTCACCCGTGAGGAGCAACTGGTAGAGATTAAAGCCAACATCCAGGAGCGCACCCGCGAAGACCTGTCTCAACAGCAGCGCGAGCATTTCCTGCAGCAGCAAATACGCACCATTCAAGAGGAGTTGGGAACCGACTTTGACGATGTTGATGACCTGCGTGAGCGTGCCAGCGCCATCAAATGGAGCGACGCCGTACAGAAGCACTTTGAGAAAGAATTGCGCAAGCTGGAACGCCTCAATCCGCAGTCACCGGACTACTCAGTCCAGTATGCTTACCTCGACACGATGCTTAATCTGCCCTGGGACAACTGCACCGAGGACAACTTTGACCTGAAGAACGTTGAAGACAAGCTCAACAGTGACCACTACGGACTGGAAAAGGTTAAAGACCGCATTCTGGAGCACCTGGCAGTGCTGAAACTGCGCGGAGACCTCAAGGCTCCCATCCTGTGCCTCTACGGCCCTCCCGGTGTGGGCAAGACATCACTGGGCAAGTCGGTCGCCGACGCTCTGAACCGCGAGTATGAACGCATCTCGCTGGGTGGCCTGCATGACGAAGCCGAAATTCGCGGCCACCGCCGCACCTATATCGGTGCCATGCCCGGCCGTATCATTGCAGCCCTGGCTAAATGCGGCAGCAACAATCCCGTCATCGTCCTCGACGAGGTGGACAAGGTGGGACAGGACTTCAAGGGTGACCCGTCGTCGGCGTTGCTCGAAGTGCTTGACCCGGAACAGAACGGACACTTCCACGACAATTACCTGGATGTGGACTATGACCTGTCCAAGATTCTGTTCATCGCCACAGCCAACAGTCTTGCAACAGTGAGCCGTCCCCTGCTCGACCGCATGGAGGTCATCGAAATCAACGGCTACATCCCCGAGGAAAAGCTGGAGATTGCCAAGCGCCACCTCATTCCCAAAGAGCTGGATAACAACGGTTTCAAGAAGAACGAAATCAAGTTCGGCAAACAGACCATCCTCAAGATCATCGACGACTATACCCGCGAATCGGGCGTGCGCCAGCTGGAGAAGAAAATCGCCACCGTCTTGCGTCGAGTGGCACGCCACAAAGCAAGCGGCGACGCTTATCCCACGAGCATCAAAGTGGAAGACCTCAAGGAATATCTGGGCGCTCCCGATTACAGCCGCGACAAGTATGAAGGCAATGAGTTTGCAGGTGTTGTGACCGGCCTTGCCTGGACCGCAGTGGGCGGGGAGATCCTGTTCGTGGAATCGTCGCTGGCACGCGGCAAAGGTGAGAAACTCACATTGACTGGAAACCTGGGCGACGTGATGAAGGAGTCGGCAATCATCGCGCTGCAATACCTGCGTTCACACTGCTCCCTGTTCAACATAGACCCCGAGCTGTTCGACAAGTACAACGTGCACATTCATGTGCCCGAGGGCGCCATTCCCAAGGACGGCCCGTCGGCTGGTGTGACGATGGTGACCTCGCTTGCCTCATCGTTCACCCAACGCCGTGTCAAGGACCACTTGGCAATGACTGGCGAAATCACCCTGCGCGGCAAGGTATTGCCCGTAGGCGGTATCAAAGAGAAAATCCTCGCCGCCAAACGTGCAGGCATCAAGGATATCATCCTGTGCAAGGACAACCGCAAGGACATCGAGGAAATCAACGAAATGTACCTCAAGGGCCTGACGTTCCACTACGTCAACTCCATCAAGGAAGTGCTTGACATCGCTTTGCTTCCTGAGAAAGTGAAGGATGCCATCGAGCTTTGATGTATTGCCTACCGGAAAACAATTCAGCACCGACATTAACCATAAAAAACGGTCATTTTTTTGAGACAAAGGTTGATTTTGACAAAAAAGCATTACTTTTGCGATATCTAAATGACCACATGACATCAACAAGATATGGACAACGCGACTAAGAAAATGCTGGAAGACGACTCTAACGGGTTGTTGACATATGAATACATCGCCAATAACATGGGCAATATCGACGAGGAGCTGCCCGAGCTGGTTGATAACATGATATTGAAGGACCGCACGGGGCAGTTTGTGGTGAGCACTGCTCGCTACCTCAACGCCATCGACCGCGAGAAGTATGCAGCAAGCATTGACATGCTTGTGAAAGCGGCCATCGCCAAAGACCGCGACCATGTGTATCTTGCCTATCTCGCGTCATCGCTATGGGGTACCGACTACAAGGAACATGCCGCAGAGCTCAGCTCTAAAGACGACAACTTCCGCCGCATCTACAAGCGGCTCTACCCCGTTGGGATTTAAGTTCCATTGCCCTGTATAGGGGCAGTGGATTTTTCTTTATTGACGATTACAACCAAAACATATTCTAATAATGAAAAGAAACCTATTATTATTTGTGATGGCGGCTTTGACGCTCATGTCCTGCTCGGCAAATAATTCCGAGGGACAGGCTTCTCCCGCTGCCACCGCCGCAACCACTAATGACGACATGACTAAAGTTGAACTGGAAACCTCGCTTGGCAAGATTGTTGTCGAGCTCTACAACGAGACACCTCAACACCGCGACAACTTCATCAAACTGGTGAAAGAGGGCTATTATGACGGCGTGCTTTTCCACCGCGTTATCAAGGACTTCATGATCCAGACCGGCGACGGCAACTCCAAGACCGCAGGCCCCAACACGATGCTGGGCGACGGTGACCCAGGTTATACCATCGAGGCCGAGTTTGTCTATCCCAAGTACTTCCACAAGCGCGGCGCACTGGCCGCAGCACGTACCGCCGACCAGGTGAACCCCGAACGTCGCAGCAGCGGCAGCCAGTTCTACATCGTCACCGGCAAGATCTATGGCAGTGACGAACTGCAGATGATGACGCAACGCATGGCCGACATGAAGAAGCAGGACATCTTCCGCCGTTTGGTTGCCGAGAACCGCGCCAGAATCGAGGAACTGCAAAAGAGTCAGGACAATGCCGGTCTCCAGACCTTGCAAACCGAACTTATCCAGTTGACCGAGGCCGAGGCTGCAAACACGCCTTTTGCAATGACCGATGAACAAATAAATGCCTATACCAGCATCGGTGGCACGCCTCACCTTGACGGACAATACACCGTATTTGGTGAAGTAATCGAGGGCATGGACGTTGTGGATAAAATCCAAAATGTCGAGACAGGTACCGCCGACCGTCCCGTCAATGACGTCAAGATTATCAAGGCAAGGATACTGTAATCCATAGGCCAACCACTATAGAGGGTTTATCGGTCACAATCGGCCTGTAAGCCCTCTTTTTTTTGAGAAAATAGGGCAAAAAACGAAAAAAATCGAGCAAATGGCTTTGTGATTGCGAAATAATGAGTAAATTTGGGGTTTAGAATTTAACAACGGGGGTCAAATGACACCCGAAAACAACAATTATTATGATGGAACCGCGTGAACAATCTGAATCGATGAACAATCTCGAGAAAGATCAGAACTTGAGCACTGAACCTCAGACCGAGGCTCAGGAAGTAGTAGTGAGTGAAGAAGTTAAAGCCGAGGAGCCTGCGCCTGTTGAGGAACCTGTAGCTGAGGAACCTAAAGCCGAAGAACCCGCCCCTGTTGAGGAGCCTGCCCCCGAGGCTGAGGAACCTAAAGCCGAAGATGTTAAGGCAGAGGAACCCGCACCCATTGAGGAGCCGAAGGCTGAAGAACCGAAAGCCGAGGAGCCCTCTCGACTGGACCTTGCAGGCAAGAGCAAAAGCGAGTTGGTGGACATGATGCGTGAGGCGGCCGCCCGACCCATTGAGGAGGTGAAAGACGAAGTGCAAGCCATCAAGGCCGCATTCTTCGCCCTTCGCCGCGATGAGCTGGCCCGCGAGAAAGAGGAATTCCTCGCCAACGGCAACAATGACAGCGACTTCACCCCGAAAGAGGACACCGACGAGAACAACTTGAAGGAACTTCTCAATGTGCTCAAGGAACGCCGCACCGAGTTCAACGCGGCCCAGGAAGCCAACCGTGAGGCCAATCTCGAAAAGAAACGCCAGATCATTAATCTCATCAACGAGATTGCCAATGATCCCGACAATATCAACCGCCAGTTCAACCGCGTTAAGCAGCTGCAGCAAGACTTCAAGGATGCCGGCGACGTGCCCGCCACCGCCGACACCGAAGTGTGGAAGGAATTCCAGCGCGCCACCGAGCGTTTCTATGACGTGTTGAAGATGAACAAGGAGCTGCGTGACTATGACTTCAAGAAAAACCTTGAACTGAAACAGCAGCTTTGTGAAGAGGCCGAGGCCCTTGACGATGAGTCTGATGTAGTAACCGCCTTCAGGAAGCTTCAGGAACTTCACAACAAATGGCGCGAAATCGGCCCCGTAGCCAAAGAGCTGCGCGAAGAACTGTGGGCCCGCTTCAAAGCGGCATCCAGTGCCATCAATAAGAAATATCAGTCATTCTTTGAGGAGCGCAAGAGCAAGGAGAAAGAGAACGCCGATGCCAAGAACGCCCTGTGTGAGAAGATTGAACAAATCTCTACCGACGACCTCAAGACCTACGCCCAGTGGGACGAGGTGACCAAACAGATCTTCGCCCTGCAGGAAGACTGGAAGAAACTGGGTTATGCTTCACGCAAGGCCAATGCCGCCCTGTTCGCCCGCTTCCGCAAGTCATGCGACGAGTTCTTTGCCAAGAAAGCCGAGTTCTACAAGTCGATGAAGGAAGAGCTGAGTTCTAACCTCGCCAAGAAGATTGACCTGTGTGAACGCGCCGAGGCCCTGATGGATTCAACCGAATGGAAAGAAGCTACCGACAAGTTCGTTGAGTTACAGAAGGAATGGAAGACCATCGGTCCCGTGGTGAAAAAGCACAGCGATGCCGTATGGAAACGTTTCATCGCCGCCTGTGACCACTTCTTTGAGCAGAAGAAGAAAGAGAACGTCAATGTCCATGCCGTTGAACACGATAACCTCAAGGCCAAGAAAGAGGTCATCGCCAATCTCAAGGCTACCATCGAGGAGGCTGCCGATGATGCAGCGCAGACCGTCCGCGACCTGATGGACCGTTGGCAGGAAATTGGCCATGTGCCCTTCAAGGAGAAAGACAAGATCTATGCACAATACCGCGAACTGGTTGACAAAGCCTTTGAGACGCTCAACATGCGTGGCAGCCGTCCCCGTGGCAACTCAGGCTCATCACGTGGTCCTCGTCAGTCAGGCAGTGACCGTGGCCTGAGCGAGCGCGACCGCCTTGTGCGCACCTATGAGCAGCGCATGAGCGAGTTGAAGACCTTTGAGAACAATATGGGCTTCTTGACTGCCAACACCAAGAGCGGCAACTCGCTCGTCAAGGAGATGGAGCGCCGCATCGACAGCCTCAAAGAAGAGATTGCCGAGCTGGAGCAGAAAATCAAGGAACTTGATAACGCTTAACACCAAACCGTTAACAACCAATCGTTAATGAGACCAAATGCAGTGGAGGGATATTACACCCTCCCCTGCATTCAACCAACAGCGGGGAAAACACTCACCCAAAGCCCGAATGAAGAGTAAAGGCCGATACGGACAATTTGTAAGGTGGATTTTCAGCATCATCGACCTGATGATTGTGAATCTGTCTTATCTCACTGTCATGCTGTGGAGCAAAGATACACCATCGTTCTGCAACGAGATGTACTCTCGCCCCATGTGGCTTGTACTTAATGTGGCGATGCTGGTGTGTATCTACTTCTTCAGCGACGTGCATGAGCGTCGCGTATTTTACGCAGAGAAAGTTGTCGGCCAAGCCCTCAAACTGGTGCTCACCCATGCCGGTATCTTTGTCACCCTCACCTCGCTCATCGGACCCCATGTCACCCCCTGGCAGCAGCTGGCGATGTTCTATCTGCTGTTCTTTGCCGTATTGTCGGCATGGTGGGTGATTTCGCGTCAATTGGTCAAGCTGTACCGCAACCACGGCTTCAACTTTAAGCGTGTCATCGTCATTGGCGGCGGCACCGTGGGTGTGCGTCTCATCAGCGAGATGGTGGCCGACCAGGGATACGGCTATCACATTGTCGGCTTCTTTGACAACAATCCCAAGGCGCGCACGGCGTCAGCGGTCTATCAAGGTACCCTCGACGATGTGGAGCAGTTCGTCAAGACCCACCAGGTGGATGAAATGTTCTGCGCGGTCCCTGACCTTGAGGACAGCCAGAACGTGTCACGCATGATACGTATTGCCGACAACAATGCCGTCGATTTCTACTATGTGCCGCAGTTCGGGCGCACGGTTACCCGCCAGTTCGAGTTGCAGTCCGTCGGCGACGTGCCCATTCTTGCCGTGCACCCCTACCCCTTGAAGAACCCTATCAACCGCCTTATCAAACGGGCCTTCGACCTGGTGGTATCTTCCATCGCCCTCATCCTGTCGCCGCTGGTTATCATTCCCGTCGCCATCGGCATCAAGCTGTCGTCGCCCGGCCCCATCTTCTTCGTGCAGAAGCGCACCGGCTACCGCGGCCAAGCCTTCAACTGCTACAAGTTCCGCACCATGCGCGTGAATAATGACAGCGACACGCTGCAGGCCACTAAGGGCGACCCCAGGGTAACCCGCTTCGGCAACCTGTTGCGCCGCACCAGCATCGACGAGCTGCCACAGTTCTTCAACGTGTGGCGAGGCGAAATGAGTGTGGTGGGTCCCCGCCCCCACATGGTCGCCCAGACCGAGATGTACAGCGCCCTGATTGACAAATACATGCTTCGACACACCATCAAGCCAGGTATCACCGGCTGGGCGCAGGTGCGTGGCTACCGAGGCCAGACCGAGGAGTTATGGCAGATGGAGAAACGTGTCGAGTTTGACGTGTGGTATGCCGAGAACTGGACTTTCTTCCTCGACTTGAAGATTATCTTCCGCACCGTGTGGAACGCCATTATCGGAGAGGATAATGCTTATTAGGCATTAGGTTTTAGGGGGCTGACGCATAGAAAAGAAAACTACGAATTACGCGAATTTCTCGAATAATCGCCAATTTGGCAATTCATTTGATTCGCGTAATTCGTAGTTATTATATCCTCTTATCAGATGATACCGGTGAGGTAGAGGAAAATAAAGACAATGGAGACGGGTGCGATATAACGCAGGCAGAAGATGAGGAACGGCTCCATTGTGCCCTTCAGACGACCGCCATTGGTCATCTGTTCGTGCACCACCTTGCGGTCGAGAAACCAACCTACATACACTGCTGTGAAGAGTCCGCCCAGGAGCATGAAGATGTTGCTGGCGGCATAGTCCATCATGTCGAAGATGTTCTTGCCCCACAGCTTGATATCGTCAAGCACGTTGAACGACAGGGCGGCAAGCACTGCCAGGGCAAAGGTGAACAAGGCGGTCCAGGCGATGGCGCGGGGACGCGACATCTTGTGCTCCTCGATGAGGAACGTGATGGGTATCTCGCTCAGGGAGATGGTCGAGGTCAACGAGGCGAAGAACACCAGCAGGAAGAACAGCAAGGCCCAAACGTAACCGCCCGTCATCTGCTGGAAGATGCCCGGCAGCACCTCGAAGATGAGACGCGGACCCGCCGTGGGCTCCACACCGAAGGAAAAGACTGCCGGAAATATCATCACACCTGATAGGATGGCGACCATCGTGTCGAGCACACCGACGGTCACCGCATCCTTGACAAGCGAAGTGTCGTCCTTGAAATAGGAGCTATAGGTCACCAGGCAGGAAATGCCGATAGACAACGACAGGAAGGCCTGACCGAAAGCATCCAGCACACCCCGCATCGTCAACTGGGAGAAATCAGGATAAAACAGGAAGCGCAGGCCCTCGTTGGCACCTGGGAGCAGCAATGAATTGACACAGAAGACAATGAGAATCAGGAACAACAGCGGCATCATGATGCTTGCCACCCGTTCAATGCCTTTCTCGATGCCACGGCTCATTACCAGGAAGTTGAGCACGAGGAAAATCACCGTCCAGCCCACGCAACGCCATGGGTTGCTGATGAGTCCTGTGAACATCGCCTCATACTCCTGTGGCGTGTGGCTGCTGAGGTGGCCCGCCGCTGCCTGATAGAGATACTCGATGATCCATCCGCACACCACGCTGTAGAAGCCGATGACGACAAAGCTGCCCAGGATGCAGACGTAGGTAAAGAGGTAATACTTCTTGCCGGGCGACAGTTTCTTGAGTGCCGCCTTCATATTGCTGTGTGTCGAGCGTCCGATAATGAACTCGCTCAAAATCACAGGAATGCCCATTATAATGATACAGCCGATGTAAACCAGAATGAAGGCGCCACCGCCATTCACTCCTGCCTCGTAAGGGAAGCGCCAAATGTTTCCAAGGCCTACAGCCGAGCCCACTGCCGCAGCAATAGCGCCCAAGCGCGTAGCAAATCCTACTCGTTTTGCCATAATAATCGTTTTTAGATTTTGCACAAAAGTAGAAAGAATTTGTGATACCGACAAACTATCGATACCATAATCAGTAAATGAATCGGTTTATAAGAGGATGAGGGGGTTCAGAACTGGGGCACAGGATCGATGTGCCTGGGTCGCTTGGCAGGTTTGGGTTTCTTGGGTTGGCGCTTTCGGGACTTCTTAGGCTTAGACTTGTGCGCATCAGACGGTTTGGAGGGCGCAATGAGCAGAGAGGAATCGGCCTCGGATTCAAATTGCTGAATCGCACTTTGCTGCAGTTCGGCAGACTCATGATGGCAATGTCGTACCACCACGGTCCCTGCCAAGAGCAGTGCGATAATCACAAGAACGACAATGGTACCCTGCCGTTCACGCCTTGTCATATCAAACAAATCCTTCACCGTAAATAATTCTTTTTCATGCGCAAAGTAACACAAAATAATGGCAAA
The DNA here is from genome assembly GCA_017427945.1 of Muribaculaceae bacterium. Lineage (GTDB taxonomy): Bacteria > Bacteroidota > Bacteroidia > Bacteroidales > Muribaculaceae > Sodaliphilus. The sequence goes on from JAFRRT010000012.1 coordinate 202,007, forward strand.
ATAATCTGTTTCAGTGATTTTTTGGCAGTTTTTTCTGAAAAAAAGAATCGGATAAAGAGTTTTTTATTACCTTTGCACGTTCAAACCGAAACAGAACGGAATTAATACGCATGAAGTCATTTTTGCTTGCCATACCAAAAGGAGTGCCGACAATCATCATGTTGGCGGTCATACTCTTTTTCACTTTTCACCCCAATCCCCTCGGCATCAAATCCTTAAGGATATTCCCCTATGCTGAGCAGGTGGGCCATTTTGTATTGTATTTTTTTGCTGCGTTGGTTTTCATTTTGGATTATGCCAAGTCCAGACTGCCCCATCACAGCAAACTGAACAAGGAAATCGCAATTGCTACGGTTACGGCAGTCCTGTCGTTTATCATGGAGTTGGGACTTATGATTGCCACCAACGGTTACAACTACGACATCAGTAACGTGTTTGCCGCATCTTTAGGCGCGCTGCTCGCTTTCCTGTTCTACCACTACTGGTTATACCATCCCTTGCGCCACTACCTGTACCACTCGGTACAGCATCACTGGAGGTACCAGCACAAGCGCAAGAAAAAGAAATACCGCAGGTTTAAACTTTAACCTTCAAGTTATTTAACACATTATTTAAGGTGATATTTTTGTGTAACTCAAAAATATTGCCTTAATTTGTGATATTCAAACCAAACTACCCGTCAGATATGTTGTTTTCAGAGAAAATCAAGCAACTGCGCATAGACAGCGGCAAGCGACAGAAGGACCTTGCCAAGGCTATCGGCGTAGATGTGCCTGCCTATAGCCGCTATGAGCACGGTGAACGACGTCCCAAACGGGAACAGGTATTACGCCTGGCCCGCATCTTCAAGACCGATCCAAACGAACTCATTGCGGCATGGCTTGCCGATGAGGCTTACTCACACATCGCACAGGACAAGATGGCATCACGAGCCGCGACGTTGCTGAGCGACATGTTCAACAGCAAAGACACCCCAAAAACCATGAGCGCCGAAAGCGCTGAGATTCCTAAAGACTCTGAGCCTAATGTCACCCGCGACATGGTGTCAAAGCTGGGGCGTTCCTTGCTGCCTCATCTGGAACAGGGTGATGCGCCCACCGTGATGCAACGCATCGAGGACGAAAGCATCGATTGCATTGTCACCACCCCGCCCTATTGGCGCCGTCGCCATCAAGGTACCGAGAGCATCAAAGCCACACATGCCGACATCTTCGTACAGGAGATACTGCAGACAACAGCCCAAGCGTGGCGTGTTCTTAAGCCACAAGGCTCACTGTGGCTCAACTTGGGAGATGACACCACCGACGGATTTGTTCAGGGCATTCCCTGGCGCATCGTGCTTGCTATGATTGACCAGCAGGGCTGGCACTTGGTCAACGAGGTTGTTTGGAACAAGATCACAACGTCCCCACAAGGCAGCCAAGACCATCTGCGAAAAGTTCATGAGTTTATGTTCCACCTGGTCAAGAGCGACGATTTCTACTACAATGACGAGGAACTGCGTCGCACCTATGCACTGATTGTTCGCAACGACGGCAAGAGCCGCGCAAAGCCCAGCAAAGTCAAAAAACAATACCTGCAGCCCGAAGGCGGACACGGCATGGTGCCCGGCGACGTGTGGACCATCAGCGTACAACGATCAGGCATAGCCCATTACTGCGTTGCCCCCGATACACTTTACCGTTTGCCCATCATCGCCACATGCCCGCGCGGCGGTATTGTGCTGGACCCCTACTGCGGGACCGGCACCTCATGCAAAATCGCTTATGAGCTGAACCTGCGCAGCATTGGCATCGACATCAATCCCGACTATGTGAAACAGGCCCGTGCCAGCATAGCACAAAAGCCGCTGAGCCTATTCTAAACCGCCTATTCAACCATGATTTCTATTCAAGGACTCAAGGTGGAGTTTGGCAGCCAGGTGCTGTTTGAGAATATCAGTTTTGTAGTCAACAAACGCGACAAGATTGCGTTGGTGGGCAAGAACGGTGCCGGCAAAACCACCATGCTGAGAATCATCAACGGTGAGCAACTGCCCACCAGCGGCACTGTGTCGCGCCAAACAGACCTCACCATCGGCTACCTACCGCAGCAGATGGTGCTAAAAGATGAGCTGACGGTCAAACAAGAAGCCGGGCGTGCCTTTGAGCACCTGCAGCAGATGGATGCCTCCATCGACCGCATGAACAAAGAGCTTGCCGAGCGTACCGACTATGAAAGTGAGGATTATCAGGAACTAATCGAACGCGTGGCGCAAAAGACCGAGCTACGAGCATTGATGCAAAGCGAAAACATCGAGGCCGAGATTGAGAAGACCTTGACGGGACTGGGATTTGAACGCAGCGACTTTGACCGCCCCACAAGTGAGTTCAGCGGCGGCTGGCGTATGCGTATCGAACTGGCAAAGCTGTTGCTGCGTCGTCCTGATGTACTCTTGCTTGACGAGCCCACCAACCACTTGGACATCGAGTCTATCCAATGGTTGGAAACCTTCCTGAAAAACCGCAACGGAGCACTGCTGCTCGTCTCTCACGACCGTGCCTTCATCGACAACGTGACCAACCGCACCATCGAGATTTCGCTGGGCAAGATATATGACTACAAGGTGAGCTACAGCCAATTTGTAGAGCTGCGCAAGGAACGTGTAGAACAACAGATGCGCGCCTATGAAAACCAGCAAAAGCTTATCCATGACACCGAAGACTTTATCGAGCGCTTCCGTTACAAGGCCACCAAAGCTGTACAGGTGCAAAGCCGCATCAAGATGCTCGACAAACTGGAGCGCATCGAGGTCGATGAGGTGGACCGTTCCCGTATGCGGCTCAAGTTCCCGCCCGCCCCACGCAGCGGCGACTATCCCGTCATTGCCGAAGACCTTCGCAAGGACTATGGCAACCTGAACGTATTTCATGATGTCACGTTTACTATCAAGCGTGGCGAAAAAGTCGCTTTTGTAGGCAAGAACGGTGCTGGTAAATCGACTTTGGTCAAGTGCATCATGGGCGAGATTCCATTTGATGGAAAACTGCAGATAGGACACAATGTAAAGATTGGCTATTTTGCTCAAAATCAAGCACAACTGCTTGATGAGACGCTCACTGTTCATGACACTATCGACTATGTGGCAGTGGGAGATATCCGTTCACGTATCAACGACATTTTAGGAGCCTTCATGTTCGGCGGCAAGAACGCCGACAAAAAGGTCAAGGTGCTAAGCGGCGGCGAAAAGAGCCGCCTGGCAATGATACGCCTGTTGTTGCAACCAGTGAACCTGCTCATCCTCGACGAGCCAACCAACCATCTGGACATGCCCAGCAAGGACGTGCTGAAAGAAGCCATCCAGGCGTTTAACGGTACCGTCATTGTCGTTTCGCACGACCGTGACTTCTTGAACGGCATCGTCAGCAAAGTGTACGAGTTCGGTGAGCACCGAGTAAGGGAACACCTCGGCGGCATCTATGACTTCCTACAGAAAAAGCAGCTGGACTCATTGCAGCAGTTAGAGGTCAAGAACACTCCTGTGGCCGCCACTGCTGCAGAAGAGACCCCCGAGCCCACTGCCAGCCAAGGCAAAGTGGACTATCAAAAGCAAAAAGAGCGTGAGCGCCGCATTCGTCAGGCCGAGAAAAAGGTTAAAACCTTAGAGGCTAAAATTGCTGAGCTGGAAGAAAAACTTGCTGACATAGAAGTTAAATTGTCCACCGCATCCACCGAGGACTTGGATATCTATTACAGCCATTCACAAATCAGCCGCGAACTTGAGGATGTCATGGCGCAGTGGGAAGCTGCCGGTGAGGAGTTGGAGAGAGTTAAGAGTTAGAAGCTATGTTAAGGACGGTTGAGATAAATAGCAGGAATGCTAACGATGTGGAGTTACGGCGCCTCTACGAGACCGCATTTCCGGAGCAAGAGCAGATACCGTATGATGACCTCATCTATTTGTTGGATGCCATGGACATCGATTATACCGCCTATTATGAGGAGGATATGCTGGTGGGGCTGACAATGGTGCTGAGGCTGCCCAAGTACAACTGGGGCTGGTACTTCGCTGTACGCGACGAACTGCGCGGCAAGGGCATTGGCCAAGGTATCCTCACTACTGTTCTCAACAAATACAGCGAGGGAAATCCATTTGTCATCGACATTGAGTCGCCCTTGCAAGCCGACGCCCCTAATCCTGAACAACGCAAGAGGAGGCATGCGTTCTACCTACGCAACGGTATGAGGGACACTGGCACGAGCCGCTCATGGGACGGTCTCACCTTCACCATTCTTACCAACAGCGACGAGCCATTTACCCAGCAGGACTACGATGACATTGTCGCTGAACTGCGTGCCGTGTGGGAAAACATGCCTGGCGAAAAGGACTAAACGATGAAACGACTGTCGATGATATGGATTGTGATGATGGCACTCATGGGTATGGCCCAGGAAAGCCAGCCCTTGCAATTGCATTTTGACCAATCCAAAATCAGTCCTCTGTTCACCATGCCCGAACTGCCCATGACAGTTACTCCTGCCACTAACATCAAGCCCACCTTTAATGCCAACATCCCCACGGCTGCCGACCTCCACCTCAACGACCGTATCAGCAGCCAAGCCGATTCGCTGGCCATCTACCAGCAGGACTGGAAAACAAACCTCACTTCCCCGCCCCGCTTCACTTACAATACCGATCCCTACAGCCGCGACTGGTCGTCGGGCGGCGTGATAACCCGATTGGGTGGCGGTTTTCTTACCGGAGCAGGCTCTCACACAACCTATCCCGGCATGGGCAACACGGCGAGCGCCAACATTGCTTTTACCATGCCCATGGGCGACCGGATGCAGGTTACGGCAGGCTTGACCGGCAGCAAATACCACTTTGACAACGCGGCATGGAACGACTATGGCGTGTTTGGCAATGCCTCGTTCCGCCTTAACGACCGGCTGTCGCTTAACGCCTTCGGGCAATATTATGTCAATCAGCAATTCCACTCGGTGGCAGCGATGCCGTTTTTGGGCAGTTCTTCCTATGGCGGCACTTTAGGATGGCGCGCCAGCGACAATTTCTCGCTCGACATGGGTGCCCGCCGCATCTACGACCCCTACACGGGTCAGTGGCGTACGTTGCCAGTTGTGCAACCCACCATCAACTTGTTTGGTGCACCCATCTCGTTTGATGCAGGTCCGCTGATTTATCAGGTACTGGATTACATGTTTGGCAAGGGTAAGAACAGCCGCGACTGGGGCGATCCACGCTACCGTCCTGTCACAGTTCCCAATGCCGTTCTCAACCAACCCGGCTTCAACCCCAACAGTCCGGTATCCATCCCCGACGCCTTCCGCCACTGATTTTCTCAGATAACAAGGACAACAAAATGCCAACCCTTAGAACAATAAAGAGTTTTAGGGATTTTTTGGTGTGTGGATTTGGGGGTATGGGAAATTGTGAGTAATTTTGCACGTTAAACCCACTTGTAATGGTTTTCCATCAAGTGGTCGGGTAAAAACATGGTAAAAAAGAGCACTATAGCGGAAATCATCAAAGAGGATTTGGCCGACATCTGGTCCATCCTGAGCAGCGAAGAGAAGCATCTTATCGCTGAGAACTTTGTCATTCACAACTTCCGCAAAAACCAGATTATCTATGCCGAGAAAGACGAGCCCAAGTATCTGTTTTGCCTCATCAAGGGTAAGGTAAAACGATTCAAGAACGGCATCGGCGGCAAGCAGCAGATTTTGCGCCTGTATCGTCCCATCCAGTACTTCGGTTACCGAGCCTGGTTTGCCCAGGAGCCTTATGTTGCCAGCACCATGGCGATTGAGCCGTCACAGGTGGGCAGCCTCCCCATGACTGTGGTCAAAAAGCTCATCGACGGCAACATGAAGTTGGCCTGGTTCTTCATTCATGAGTTGTCCAAGCACCTGGGCGGCAGCGACTCCAAGGTGGTGACGCTGTCCCAAAAGCACATCCGCGGCCGTCTTGCCGAGGCCCTGTGCATGCTGGTAGACAACTACGGCTATGAGGACGATGGCAAAACATTGAAAATCTACATGGCACGTGAGGACTTGGCAAACTTGTCGAACATGACCACCGCCAATGCTATCCGTACCCTCTCCTCCTTTGCTCAAGAACGCATCATCACCGTTGACGGTCGCCGCATACGCATCGTTGACGAACTTACATTGCGCAACATCAGCCGATTCGGATAACGCCATGATCATTGCCCAACAAAAACGTAAAGAAAACATCGCCGAGTATCTGCTATACCTATGGCAGGTTGAGGACTTGCTGCGCGCCTGCAAACTTGATATCGACACGGTTGACAAGGCGGTGATTTCCCGATATGATGTTGATGACAAGACCCGCCATGACATCAAGGAGTGGTACGAGTCGCTCATCAAGATGATGGAACTGGAGAACGTACGCGACAAGGGCCACATCCGTGTGTGCCATAACGTACTCATACGGCTTAATGACCTGCACTCGCAACTGTTGGCCGACCAAAGCCGTTTCCCAGATTATCATGCTGACTATTACCGCACGCTGCCGTTTATTGTGCAGTTGCGTGCGCCCCTTCCCGAACAGGAACGTCCCAGTGAACTGGAGACATGTTTCAATGCTCTTTATGGAGTGATGTTACTCCACATGCAAGGCAAAGAGATTTCACAAGACACTGCAGCCGCCATCAGCCAGATTTCGCATTTCATTGGCATGCTTGCTGCCTACTTCAAGCGTGACGAGGAGAAGCCGCTCTTTGGCGATGACTTAATTGACGAATAACAATGGGAACAACCAACATACTCATCACCGGCGCTAATGGCCAACTAGGCCACGAAATGCGTAACGTGTTGGAGGGCGACCAGCGCTTCCATGCTATCTATACCGACGTGGACGGTGATGACATCGTCACACTCGACATCCTCGATGAAGACTCCATCGAACAGATGCTTGTCGACAACTCCATCGACGTTATCGTCAACTGCGCTGCCTACACGGCAGTTGATGCCGCCGAGGACAACGAGCTCAATGCCGCTTTGCTGAACGGTATCGCTGTGGGCCTTCTGGCCCGCGCCGCCAAACGCCACAACGCGCGCATGGTACATATCTCGACCGATTATGTTTTCAACGGTAAAGGCTGCCTGCCCTACACCGAGGAAATGCCGACCAACCCGCAGTCGGTTTACGGCCGCACAAAACTTGATGGCGAAAATCTGTTGCTTGACACGCTGGGAGATGATGCCATCATCCTGCGCACAGCATGGCTCTATTCGCCCTACGGCAAGAATTTCGTCAAGACGATGCTGGCATTAGGCAAAGACAAACCAGCGCTGAAGGTCGTGTTCGACCAAGTGGGTTCTCCCACCTGTGCCCGAGACCTCGCCAATGCCATAGTTACCGTCATGAGCGCTGAGCAGTGGCATGGCGGCATTTATCACTTCAGCAACGAGGGCGTCATTTCGTGGTATGACTTCACCCTTGCCATCCATCGGCTAGCAGGCATCACCACCTGTGACGTGCAACCCTGCCACAGCGACGAGTTCCCCGCCAAGGCTCACCGCCCTGCCTACAGTGTGCTGGACAAAACGAAATTCAAAACCACCTTTGGTGTGACCGTCCCCTACTGGCTCGACAGTCTCGCCACAACACTCAAACAACTCTAAACTCTAAACTACAATAATGTCACTGACTACCGAAATCACCCGCCGCCGCACGTTTGCCATCATCTCTCACCCTGATGCCGGCAAGACGACGTTGACCGAAAAGCTGCTGCTCTTTGGTGGCGCCATTCATGTGGCAGGCGCAGTGAAATCCAATAAAATCAAAAAGACCGCCACCAGCGACTGGATGGAGATTGAGAAGCAACGCGGCATCTCGGTCGCCACTTCGGTCATGGGATTTAACTACGGCGATTATAAAATCAATATCCTCGACACACCTGGCCACCAAGACTTTGCCGAGGACACCTACCGCACCTTGACAGCCGTTGATAGCGTTATTATCGTGGTCGATGTCGCCAAGGGTGTGGAGACACAGACGCGCAAACTTATGGAGGTGTGCCGCATGCGCAACACCCCTGTCATCATCTTTGTCAACAAGCTGGACCGTGAAGGCCGCGACCCGTTCGACATCCTTGATGAGCTGGAGCAAGAGTTGAAGATTGACGTTCGCCCGCTGAGTTGGCCCATTAACATCGGTGCCCACTTTAAAGGTGTTTATAACATCTACGAGCACAACATTAGTCTGTTCAAGCCTGACAAGCAGCACGTCACCGACCGCGTGGATATCAACGACATCAACGACCCTGCCATCGACAAGGCTGTTGGCAGTGCCGATGCCGAGAAGTTGCGTGCCGACATCGAACTCATCGACGGCGTCTATCCCGACTTCAACACGTTGGACTACCTTGACGGCAAGGTGGCACCCGTGTTCTTCGGTTCGGCGTTGAACACCTTCGGCGTGAAGGAGCTGCTGGACTGCTTTGTGCGCATTGCCCCATCACCACGTCCCGTTACCGCCATTGAGCGAACGGTAGAACCCGGCGAGGACAAGTTCACCGGCTTCGTTTTCAAGATCCACGCCAATATGGACCCCAACCACCGCAGCTGCATCGCGTTTGTCAAGGTATGCTCGGGTGTGTTCCAGCGCAACGGCAACTACAAGCACGTGCGCAGTGGCAAGAGTTACCGCTTCAGCGCCCCCACGGCGTTCATGGCGCAGAAGAAAGAAATCATCGACGAGGTTTATCCCGGTGATATCGTGGGTCTGCCCGACAACGGCATTTTCAAGATTGGCGATACGTTGACCGAGGGCGAAGAACTCCACTTCAAAGGTTTGCCCAGTTTCTCGCCCGAGATGTTCAAGTACATCGAGAACTCCGACCCGATGAAGACCAAACAACTCAATAAAGGTCTTGAGCAGCTGATGGACGAGGGTGTGGCCCAGATGTTCATCAACCAGTTCAACAACCGCAAGATCATCGGCACAGTAGGCCAATTGCAGTTTGAGGTCATCCAGTACCGATTGCTGCACGAGTATGGCGCACAGTGCCGCTGGGAACCCATCCACCTCTACAAAGCCTGCTGGATTGAGAGCGATGACGAGGATGCCCTCGACGCATTCAAGAAGCGCAAACATCAGTTCATGGCACTCGACCTCGAGGGCCGCGACGTCTTCCTTGCCGACAGCAACTACGTCTTGCAGATGGCACAACAGGACTTCCCGAAGATCACCTTCCACTTCACCAGCGAATTCTGACAGAATTAATACTATGAAATAAAAACAAAGGAATATAAACTCAATAACGATAGCAATGGAAAGATTAAAGAAATTATATGAGCAGCATGTGGGCAGCGAACCCACTGAGATTGTGCTCATGGATAAGGCCGGCTCCAACCGCCAGTATTACCGCCTGCTGGGCGAGCGCTCCCTGGTAGGCGTCATCGGTGAGTCACGCGAGGAGAATGATGCGTTCATCTACATAGCAAGGCACTTCCGCGAGCAAGGCCTGTCGGTGCCCGAGGTTTATGGCGTGAGCGATGACCACATGGCCTATATCCAGGAAGATTTGGGCAAAAAGCCCGAGAACATCCTCTGGAACAAAATCCGCCGCAGTTCCATCACACACGCTTTCACCAGCGAAGAGAAAGAACTGCTGCGCCGTGCCATGCGTGACCTGGTTGACATCCAGTTCCGCGGCTCTGTAGGGTTTGACTATGACAAATGTTATCCCGCAAAGTGCTTTGACGAGCGCTCCATCAAGTGGGATCTGAACTATTTCAAATACTGTTTCCTCAAGGCTACAGGCGTCATCTTTAATGAGGACAAGCTGGAGAATGACTTTGAGAAACTGACCAAGGACCTGCTGGCCGTTCCCAGCAACACGTTCATGTATCGCGACTTCCAGTCACGCAACGTGATGCTTGTAGGCGATGCCGACAAACCCGCCGAATGCAAGCTGGCATTTATCGACTTCCAGGGCGGTCGCCGCGGTCCGTACTACTATGACGTGGCCTCGTTTGTATGGCAATCCCGCGCCAAGTATCCCGATGAGCTAAAGAAAGACCTTGTCGAGGCCTACGTTGAGAAGCTTCAACAATACATTCCCGACCTTGACAAGGAGGAATTCTACAAGAACCTGCGCCTGTTCGTGCTGTTCCGCACGTTGCAGGTGCTGGGAGCCTACGGTTTCAGGGGATATTTCGAGAAGAAGCCCGACTTCATGAAGAACAGCATTGTTCCCGCTGTTGCCAACCTGCGCAAACTGGTGATTAACAAGCCTTTCACCCAATATCCTTACCTTAGCCTCGTCATCGATGAGTTAGTGAACCTCAAGGACTTTGTCAGTGAAGACAAGGGATTGACTGTCAGGGTGATGAGCTTCGCTTTCAAGAAAGGCATCCCCCACGATCCATCGGGCAATGGAGGCGGCTTTGTGTTTGACTGCCGTGCACTGAACAACCCCGGCAAGTATGACAAGTACAAAGCATTCACCGGTCTTGACAAGAACGTGATTGAATTCTTGCAGAAAGAGAGTACGATTGACAAGTGGCTGGAGCACGTCTATGCACTTGTCGATGAGTCGGTGGAGCGCTATGTGAAACGTAACTTCACCGACCTGATGGTGTGCTTCGGCTGTACGGGTGGCCAGCACCGCTCGGTCTATGCCGCAGAACACTTGGCAGAACACATCCACGACAAATTCAACGTGCGCGTGGAACTGTCACACCGTGAGCAGCCCGACCACGAGCGCACCCTTAATCCCATCGACCGATGAAAGCGTTGATTTTTGCGGCAGGCCTGGGCACACGCCTCAAGCCATTGACCGACGACCGTCCCAAGGCGATGGTCGAGATTGCCGGCAAGCCCATGCTGCAGTACGTCATTGAGCGTCTTGCAGCAGCAGGATTTGACGACATCACTATTAACATCCATCACTTTGGACAGACGATTATCGACTTCCTGGAAAATAACAATAACTTCGGGCTTAACATCCACATCAGCGATGAGCGCGGGCAGTTGCTCGACACCGGTGGCGGCATCCTCAAGGCGCGTCAGTGGCTTGACGGCGACGAGCCATTCCTGGTTCACAACACCGACATCATCAGCACGCTTGACCTGAAGGCGTTCTATGACTATCATGTTGAGCACGACGCCCTGGCGACCATTCTCGTCAAAGAACGCAAAACGCAGCGATATTTACTGTTTGACGAGAACGACCGCATGTGTGGATGGACCAACAAGGCAACGGGCGAATTCAAACCCGACCCCAAGAAACTGCAGGGACGCAACCTGCGGGAACTGGCATTTGGGGGATTGCACATCATTTCGCCGCGTATTTTCCCCGAGTTGGAGCGCTTTCACAGGAAAAACGGTGAGGACAAATTCTCCATCATACCGTTCTATATCGGCATGTGCACCCATCACCTCATCCACGGCTACCAGCCCAAGGAAGAATACCAGTGGCTCGACATCGGCAAACCCGAGACCCTTGCACAGGCCCAAGAGATTCTCTCTCCTAAAGCGGAGTAAGTCTCACGCTAAGGCATTAATTCGCTAAGTATTGTGAAATTAAACTTTTGAGTCCATTTCACATCTAAATAGACGATTGTAATCGAACTTAAAACTTACAGCTAAATATGAAAAAGACCATTATCATTGCAGTCATCATGCTGCTTGTAGCAAGCACCGTCTCGCTCGATGCCCGCACTAAAAAGTCATCTAAGGCCAAGAGTGCCTCGACTACTCAGGTCATCTACACCGGTGACATCGCCAATAAGGTGATTGGTTACAACAGCACCACGCCACTCAACATCACCGTCAAGAACGGCGTAATAGAGAGTATCGAGGTGCTCCCCAACCAAGAGACCCCCAGCTACCTCAAACGTGCCAAAGACAAGGTGCTGCCCCAGTACATCGGTAAAACCGTTGCCGAGGCCAAGAAACTCAACGCCGACATAGCAACCGGTGCCACCTACACCAGCGAGGCCCTTATCAAGAACATCCAGGAGGGACTCAAGCAAGCCAAGAGCACTTCTACCAAGAAAAAAGCAACATCCAAGAAGAAGACGAGCAAGAAACGCCGTTAATCTGTTTCGCATCCCCTCTGACGGACCATGACGCGTAGATTCCCGGTATTTTTCCTGATGTTGGCAGTCGTGTTTGCGGCACTTAGTGAGTGTCCCATCGACAAGACAAGCCATGAATACCTTTTCGTGGAGGGAGAGGTGCCGTTCAAGTCTTGTCATGCGTCAACGATTGCCGAGATGAACAAAGGCGACCTCGTGGCGGCCTACTTTGGCGGCAGTTATGAGGGCTGCGAGGATGTTTGCATCTGGGTGAGCCGCAAGTCACATGATGCCACAGAATGGTTGGCTCCCATCATGGCTGCCGATGGTGTTTTAAACGATACGCTGCGCAAGGCGTGCTACAATCCTGTGCTACAGTTGATGCCTAATGGCGAACTGTGGCTTTTTTTCAAAATCGGCTCCTGTGTCGCCGACTGGACGGGGTGGCTTACCAAATCACGCGACGGCGGCAAGACATGGAGTAAACGCGAGCCGTTGCCCGAAGGCTTTCTCGGCCCCATCAAGAACAAGCCCCTACTATTGGGCGACAGGCTGTTGTGTCCATCGAGTACCGAGAAAGACGGGTGGCGCATCCACTTCGAGATTCTTGACCTGAGAACTGGCCAGTGGCATAAAGTCGGCCCCATCAAGGGGGCTCAAGCGCTCACCACGATGGACATGAACAAACCAGATGCACAACCTCAGGAAATCATGTGCATCCAACCAGCCCTGCTACAAATGGCTGACGGTTCCATCAAAGCCCTGTGCCGCACCAAAAACGGCAAGTTGGCGACAACGATCAGCCACGATGACGGTGAGACCTGGAGCGAGGTCACACTGACCGACCTGCCCAACAACAACAGCGGAGTAGATGCCATGACCATTAGTGATGGCCGCCATATGCTGGTTTATAACCCCAACAGTGCCATGCCCGGCGAAGAGAGCGGTCCCCGCACGCCATTAAGCATCGCCATGAGCGAAGACGGTGAGCACTGGAAAACCATCTTCAACGAAGAGGGACCAGGAGAATTGTCCTATCCAGCCATCATCCAAGGCCAAAACGGTCACCTCTACATCACTTACACCTTTCACCGCAAACGCATTGCCTTTTGGGACTTGACGCTCATATAACACCATTATGATTGTCAAGGCCAAAATGCGTAAAATATAATTTAAACAATGAAAAGTTATCTTGAAATCAAGGTGCCCATCTCCTTTGACGAATATTGGTTCAGGGAGTTGCGCGACCTGTTGGACGGTGTTGACATTCGTTGGCAGCGGGGTTATTACCATATCACGATGGCATTCCTGGATTTTGCCCCCGACGGCGTGAACATGGTTCCCGGACTTGACGAAATCCTTAACGATGCGATGGCACCGACCATCACCTTCGACACACTCGACGCTTTTGCTTCAGGTGCCCACCGACAAGTCATCCACCTCACCACCTCTAACGCCCCCGACGATTTCCTAGAACTGGTAGAGGATGTAAGGCGTTATTTCAAGTCAAAAGGCTGCGTCATCCAATCCGACTTCCGCCTACACGTTACCCTTGGCAGGGTTCAAGACTCAAGGATGAACGTGCGCAAACTCAAAGACATTATCAGCCAAGTGGATTTACCTACATTTACTATGGAACTGACGGAGTTGGAGTACCGCATCTTCCGTGGCAAAACGCTTGGCCAGTGGAAACTGATGTATTAAGGACATCACAAAGTATTCCGGACTGCGTTGTCCTGCCCTGATTTTTTGCTTCTCCACGAAAAAAATCTTATCTTTGCCAGTTGATAATTTAAGCGCGAAATGGAATACAAACTGCACAGCGAATATGCTCCGACAGGCGACCAGCCGCAGGCGATTGCCGAGCTGGCCGACGGTGTGAACGGCGGTGTCCCCTACCAGACACTGCTGGGCGTGACGGGATCGGGCAAAACGTTCACGATGGCAAACGTCATCGCCAGAACGGGCCGTCCCACGCTGGTGTTGTCTCACAACAAGACGCTGGCGGCACAGTTGTATGCCGAGTTCAAGAGTTTCTTCCCCGAAAACGCGGTACATTATTTCGTTTCCTACTACGACTACTATCAGCCCGAGGCCTATATCCCCTCAACCGACAAATACATCGAAAAAGACCTCGCCATCAACGACGAGATTGAGCGCCTGCGCCTCGCTACGGTGACAGCACTGCTGTCAGGACGAAGGGACATCGTGGTGGTATCTAGTGTGTCCTGCCTATACGGCATGGGCAATCCCGAAGACATCACTGCCAATGCCATTGAACTAAAAGTCGGTGACCAGATAGGGCGCGACCAACTGTTGCACCGCCTGGTAGATGCCCTGTATTCCCGCAGCGACACCGAGTTGAGGATGGGCACATTCCGCGTCAAGGGCGACACCGTCGACATCTTCCTGAGCGATGAGGACATCATGTTGCGCATCATCTTCTGGGGCGACGAAATCGAGCGCATCCAGATTCTTGACAGCGAGACACAACTGCCCACCGAGGACGTCGAGGGCTTCAAGATATTCCCTGCCAACATCTTCGTCACCACCAAGGAGCGAATGCGTGCTGCCATGGGCCAAATCGACCTGGACCGTGAAAACCAGGTAGCAGCTTTTGCGCGCGAGAACCGTTTTGCTGAGGCCAAACGGTTGAATGAACGTGTGACCTATGACATGGAAATGATGCGCGAAGTGGGCTACTGTTCAGGCATCGAGAACTATTCAAGGTATTTTGACGGACGTCGTCCCGGCATGAGGCCGTTCTGCCTGCTGGATTACTTCGCTGATGACTTCCTCACCATCATTGACGAGAGCCATGTGACAGTGCCGCAAATTCGTGCCATGTACGGCGGTGACCAGTCGCGCAAGACCAACCTGGTACACTACGGCTTCCGCTTGGAGGCTGCACTGGACAACCGTCCCCTGCGTTTCGAGGAATTTGAGGCACTGACGCACCAGACCATCTATGTGAGCGCCACCCCTGCCGACTATGAGCTGAACAAGAGCGAAGGCATCATTACCGAGCAACTCATCAGGCCCACCGGCCTGCTCGACCCGCAAATCATCGTGCGTCCCTCACATGGTCAAGTCGATGACCTGGTAGAGGAAATCCAGCTGCGCATCGAACGTGGTGAGCGCACGCTGGTGACCACACTGACCAAGCGCATGGCCGAGGAGTTGAGCGACTACCTCAAGAAACTGGACATCCGCACCGCCTATATGCATAGTGATGTTGAGACACTGGAACGCATCGAAATCATCGACAACCTGCGGGCCGGAGCCATCGACGTACTCGTAGGTGTAAACCTGCTACGCGAGGGCCTTGACCTGCCCGAGGTGTCGCTTGTCGCCATCCTCGATGCCGACAAGGAAGGTTTCCTGCGCAGCCGACGCTCACTGACACAGACCGTAGGCCGCGCAGCGCGCAACCTGAACGGCACCGTCATCATGTATGCCGACAACATCACCGACTCGATGCGTCAGACCATCGATGAGACCGAGCGCCGCCGCACCCTGCAACTCAAGTACAACGAGGAAAACGGCATCACGCCCACCGCCATCATCAAGGCCCGCACTGCCATCATCGGGCAGGACACAGACATGCATCATCCTGCTGGCGGAGGACGACACAGCCAGACGCCAATGCCCGCAGCGTCATCACCCAGCCTGCGCTACACCGAGGAATTTGACGCCAGCGCCGGCGTAGCCGCCGACCCCGTTGTCGCCTACATGACCGGTAAAGACCTGCACGCCGCTATCGACCGCTTGAAGACTCAGATGATTGAGGCCGCCAAGCGGATGGACTTCCTTGAGGCTGCTCAGTACCGCGACGAGATTCTTAAACTTGAAGAACTGCTGCAGGAGAGGGAGGACAGCAATTAGCATTTAGCGAAAATATAAAGGGCAATACTCAATAACATCGTGAAACAGGACAAAGGACATAGCGACCACCACATCAAGGGGCAATGGCTACCCACAACGCGCAAGGAGATGGAATACTTGGGCTGGGAGCAGGCCGATGTGATCCTGTTCACGGGTGATGCCTATATCGACCATCCATCGATGGGCACCGCCGTCATCGGGCGCGTACTGGAAGCCCACGGCTACAAGGTCGCCGTTGTGCCTCAGCCCAACTGGAGGGATGACTTGCGCGACTTCAAGAAGTTGGGGGCTCCACGATTGTTTTTTGGTGTCTCGGCGGGTGCGATGGACTCGATGGTCAACCATTACACCGCTGCACGTCGCAAGCGCAGCGATGATGCATACAGCCCCAATGGCCGTGCAGGAGCCCGTCCCGACTACCCCACCATCGTCTATAGCGAAATCCTGAAGCGGCTGTTTCCCGACGTTCCCGTTGTTGCAGGTGGCATTGAGGTGTCATTGAGACGCCTGGCTCACTATGACTACTGGCAGGACAAGCTGAGACCCTCTATTCTTATCGACAGCCCCGCCGATATAATGGTCTATGGCATGGGCGAACTGCCCAACCTCGCCATAGCCAATGCGCTGGACCAAGGCAAAAGGATTGAAGAGCTGACCGACATACCCCAGACAGTGGTCCGCCGACCGCTGAGTGAGTTGCCAAAGGGGAACACTGATACCGATGTGGTGCTGCACAGCTATGAAGAGTGCCAGCAGTCCAAGAAAGCTCAAGCCGAGAATTTCAAGGTAATTGAGGTGGAAAGCAACCTGTGGCACGGACACAACGTTTGGCAGGCAAGTGGTGACATCGCCATCAAGGTCAACCGCACCAATCCGCCGATGACCACCGCGCAGATTGACGCCTCGTTTGACCTACCTTATACCCGACTGCCCCACCCCCGCTATCAAGGCAAACGCATCCCAGCCTATGAGATGATACGCCACTCGGTATGCATGCACCGCGGCTGTTTTGGCGGTTGCGCCTTCTGTACCATTAGCGCCCATCAAGGCAAATTCATTGCTTCCCGCAGCAAGGAATCCATCTTGCGAGAAGTCAAACAAGTGACACAAATGGAGGACTTCAAGGGATACATCAGCGACCTGGGAGGCCCCAGCGCCAACATGTACGGCATGCATGGCAAAGACCTGGAGAAGTGCCAACGTTGTCAGCGTCCGTCATGTCTGCATCCCCAGCCTTGCAACAACCTCAACACCGACCACAGCGCCCTGCTAGACATCTATCATGCTGTTGATGCCTTGCCCGAGGTGAAGAAGTCTTTTATCGGCAGCGGCGTGCGCTACGACCTGTCGATGCACCGCACTGGCGACCCACGCGTGGATAAGGTGAATGCACAATACAACGAGGAGCTTATCCGCTATCATGTCTCAGGACGATTGAAAGTCGCGCCCGAACATACAAGCGATGAGGTGCTGATGCTGATGCGCAAGCCTTCGTTTGAATTGTTCAGGCGTTTCAAGACGCTGTTTGACCGCATCAACGTGAAATACGATCTGCGACAGCAACTCATCCCCTACTTCATCTCGTCACATCCAGGCTGCCGCGAAGCTGATATGGCTGAACTAGCCGCCATCACCAAGGAACTGGACTTCCGCCTGGAACAGGTGCAGGACTTCACGCCCACTCCCATGACCATCTCGACCGAGACCTACTACACCGGCTTTCACCCTTACACGCTCAAGCCCGTATATTGTGCCAAAACACCATTGGAAAAGCAGGCACAGCGCTTGTTCTTCTTCTGGTATGACCGCAAGAACCGCGCCGCCATCACTGCAGCCCTCAAACGCATCCACCGCAGCGACCTGCTGCGCAAACTATACCCCAACCGATGATGAAGCGCCTGATTATCATCCTGATTGCTGTCTCATGCATGCTCAATGCCATGGCCGAAGACACTTTTGTTGAACGAAGCACCGACGTGTTGTGTCTCGTTCCTGATGCCGCTGCCGTGGGTATCGCCATCGCCAAGCATGACACCGAGGGCCTCAAGCAGTTGGGCTTGAGCACAGCTACCTGCCTTGCCGTGAACTATGGGCTTGAGCTGTGCATCCGCAAGGACCGTCCAGACGGAACCGGACATCACGCCTTTCCCAGCACCCACACGGCAGTTGCCTTCAACGGCTCGACCTTCCTGATGAAGCGTTACGGCTGGAAATTGGGCGTCCCGGCCTATGTCCTCTCAAGTTATGTGGCATGGGGACGCGTCCACAGCGACCGTCATGACTGGTGGGATGTTTTGGGTGGTGCCGCTATCGGTGCGGGCAGTGCCTGGTTGTTCACCCGCCCCTTTGTCAAGGATGTTGACGTAACAATAAGCCCGACCACCTTTGGTGACCGGGCCTATGGATTGACTGCTACTATACAGTTTTGATTATTTCACGAGCACTTTCCTTGCAGTGCCGTCGCTCATCTTCACGAGGTTTACACCTTGCTGGAGACCGTTATGCTGACGTCCCATCATGTCGTAATAAGCGACAGGAACAGCATCACCCTCGTTAAGAATTTCCTCAATGCCACCTTCATCGCTGATCAGTCTCACGCACTCGGCGTTGTTCACCTTCATGTCGTTATAAACACCGCTGGCGCCATTGGTCAGGGGACGGCCGATGAATGCAACAACATTCAAGTTGGCCATGTTCCATTCAGCAGGAACCGTGAAAGTAAATTCATTGGAGTATCCTTCCCCAACCATATTGATATCAACACCCTTGGCAGAACCCAGAGCACAGCGGAACACACCGTTGTGCATATAGTTATTAACCCAGGTGCCATTGTTCAACTGACGAGCCACCAGACTGTCCTCGGTGATATAAACAGTGAGTTTATTACCTTCGCCCAGCAGGAGGTCAAAATCAGGAGACATCTCACCCGATACAGTAACCACTGCCTCGCGCGTTTCACGGTTCACGACAGAGTTAATCTCGATGGAAGCAAAGGTGAGCTGATTTGCAGATATCTCATCGAAGAATAAACCTAATTCGTTAGCAATCTGCTGATGGTATTGCTCATAATAACCGATACCGTTAACCATTTCCACATCGTTTTCCCAACCGGTTGAACGATCGAAAGCAGCAGAAGGATATGCGATACTGCCTCCTGTCATATAAATCATGATGCTATCACCTTGTGCCGTCGTGTAGGGGTCTACGCCAGTACCCAAGTTGCCATGCAGGCCCACCCAGATGATATCATCACGTTGTCCCTTGAGGATGTTGAGCATCGAGTTGCCCAAAGGACAGTAGGTGCAATAAGTCGAGGTGAGTTGCTCAATCAGGTGTTTTTGGCGAGGATAAATGCCATTATGAACCAGGAACGATGCCCTCATGGGATATACATACTGCAAAACCTCATCATCGATGACAGCATTCTCTACAGTAATCTCGTGGGTACCCATTTCCATATCGGCAGTTTCTATCTCGCTTTGGATAGTAATGGTGTCACCGGCCTCCAGTCGTTCCTGATTGGTAATGGTCCCTACCTTATTGCCGTCAACCTTCACATCGAAGGTCAATGCCTGGGCTTCAACGGCATTGTTACCCCTGTTTCTCACAAAGAACGAGAAGGGCAACGTTTCGCCTACCTTCACATATTGAGGGCAGTCAAAACCGCCGGGCTTAATCAGGTATTTGGGGAAGTTGTCATGCTCAACAATACACTGTACACACAGGTTGCCATAGGGGGTCAATCCCGCCAAGGCCCACCTGTACATGCTTCCGGCCTTCTTGTACTGATAGGTGTCATAGATATCGCCCACTTTGACCAAGGCAAGGGGTTTTTGATTGGCTTTCTGCTCATACTGGAAACCAATCATCAGCTTTTCGCCCTCACTGAGGTTCAACTGATAAGGTGTCGGCAATTCGACAACATTCCAACCAACTTCGCTGACGTTGCAATCCCACGAAATCATGGTACCATAAGCACCACCTGCTGCAACGGGCATGACAAACACCTTGCTTACCGTTGTGTTCTCAGCAAGGCCGACACGGAATGCCATGATTTTGCCACCATTGTAAAGGTCCAGTTCCTCAGCCTCGAGGATGGTTCCAAGATAAACAAAACCGTTCGTGCTCAAGCCTACGCCTTCGGTACCGACGTCATCGGTATCATAATGACCCATCAGCTTCTGGTTATCTGGCAGATCCATACCGGCAGGAGCCTTGGGCACAAAAGCGTTTTGTGCGCACACTGCCAGCGAAAACGCCAGAGCCATTGACAAAAAAAGTAAAGATTTCTTCATGTTAATATCGTATTATATGGTTATATCAGTTCACAAAGAATGTCATTAAGGATTCAAAATGATATCTATGACAGCGTTGATGTCCGAGATATTGACCTCACCGTCCTTGTTGACATCGGCAGCCTCATTACCGGATGACGAAGAGAGGATGGCGTCAATGACAGCATTGACATCCGAGATGTTCACCTCACCGTCACCGTTCACATCACCCTTGATTGGCTCAGGAGCACCACCCTTGACAAACTTCAAGGTAATGGAGGGGCCATAACCCAGGTGGGTATATGTTGCAGGCCATCCAATACCCTTGACAAACGTCTCGATGGACAAGACAACCTCACAAACGCCATCGGCCGTAGGGAACCACTCACTTTGAATATTCTGCAAACCACCCATGACTTGGCCGTAACCGGTTTCATACATGCCCGTAGTCGTTTGCATGTTGCATGACATCGGGAAACAAAGCTGGTAGGCACCATTGTCAATCTGCACGACAGTGTATTTCATCTTCAAATAGACATCGGCAGGTGCACCCATGTCAAACACCGAAATCCCGGAATTGATGATTTCAGTGCCGTCTTCCTGGACTTCCACCACATTACGCACGACAGTAGCACCGTTTTCAATGAGTTGCATATTCTCATCGACAAAGACAAAGTTCTCATCGATGTCTTGGGCCAGCAACGGGCAAACCGTCAAGGCCATCAAACCGAAAAACGTAAAAAGTTTTCTCATCTCGCTTTATGTTTTATTTGTGTTAATATTTCAATTTGCTCTTCACCACCTGTTGCACGCCCTCTTCATCATAGACAAAGGCCACAATGGCACAATGCTCGGGTAGCCAGGCAGCATCCATCGGGAAGTTATAACTCTTTTGCGCCACTTGGCCGTGATTCACACTGATGTCATCGCCCCACGCCCCATTGATTGCGGCACGGAAGACATGCATGTGGTTATAATGTTCCTCACGGGATCCATTGGGCATAAGCTGGAAGCTGTCGATGCTGTCCTCAACAAGCCACAACTGCAATTTGCCCTTGACAAGAGCCGAATCGAGACCAATCACCTGAACTTCAGCATAACAGTTATCGGTATCTTCCTGTTTGGCAGCATCCACCATGATAGATACGGGCGCTTTCTTGGCCACCTCATAGTTCACACCACCAGCCCAATCGGTATAGTCAAACGGGTAGGACGAAAAAAGACGGTCAACCAGACCCACAGGCTGCGACGACAGCCCCCAGTGACTGAAATACTCATCTCCCTGAGCAGTATAAAGCGGCGTAAAGGCACCTTGACTCTTACTGAACGGCCCTGAATGGATGGCGACAGCGATTACCGTCGTGTCACCGTACTCCTCGACAAGGCGTTCAATTTCCTCGGTAGCTCGGGGACAGTTCACGCAGTACTGGCCAGTGAAATCCTCGATGAGCACAGCGCGGCTCACTTCGGGCGGTTCGACATAAGTAAGACGGTCGGCATTATCCACCTCGTCGCATGCTGTGAAAGCCAACGCCACCAGAGCCATTATGGTTATGTATATCTTTTTCATCGTCAAAAGCTGTAATTATAGGATAACGTGAAGCCCTTGCTCGCAGGCACCCATCGGCAGACACCGCCCGAACAGTTGTATCCGTCATCGGTGCGGCCGTAACCCACCTGTATGCGGTGTGACTTGAGGCTAAAGGTCACCAAGGCCTGATAGTAGTGAAGGTCGGTCACACCGCAATTCCACTGGTCGCTCACGGTGAACATCCAGTGAGGTGCCAGTGACAATTCTGCCAGCGCGAAGGCCCAATCGCCCTCGTCACCCTTGCAGAACTGGTACTGTGCCTCACAACGCAGCGTCACCTTGGGCGAGAACTTATATTTGCCGTCGGCAACAAAAATGTTGGATTTGATCATTCCGCCATGGCCCTCGACCACAGTCATGTTGTAGCGTTGGTTCATGTACATAAAGATGAGCGAGAAATCACGCGTGAAACGCTTGTCAATCATCACGTTGATGTCCTGATAATAGAGGTCACCCATCTTGAAGAAACTGGATTTATAACCGTCACTGCCAATGACTCTTCCTTCGGCAACAGGGTTCTTGATGCCGTCTTCATCGATGCCACGCACGTGAGAGACATTCAGTTTCACTTTGGTGCCGTACTTTCCTCCCAGAGCGGTGTTCTTCTTGAACGTGTAACCCACCTCGGCCTGGAATGCCCACTCACCATCAAGCTGGGTGGCATAAGGATAATTGGCTGCCAGCGCATAGGTGTGGTCGTGGGTAAAGGCAGGCAGGTGGTTGATGAAACTGGATGTACCGTTTATGTTGCGGCGGCTGCGGAAGGACATACCCTGGCTGCGCTTAGCCTGCAGCAATACGCTCATGCCCTTTTGGGAATAAGAAGTGCTCAACATCGCCACATTGCCCTTGCCATAATGAAAACCGTTGTCGAATGACGGGTCTTGAGTCTTCTGGGCATACTCGGCCAACACGTTGAATCCCTTATGGTTCACATTGATGCGCGCATCCCAGGCATTGACATACTCGGGAAGATTAAGTTTATGTGTAGCGTCAACAAAGATCGCATCGACATCGGCATCCTCATGCTTGTTGACCCATGAGCCACCCAAGGTGATGTGAGTGCCCGATTGTTCCAGCGACTTGATGAACTGCCCCAATCCCAACTCCACATCGGCGCCACTCACGAGGGCATCATTGTGACGCCAATAGCGGCGCTGCTTGCCAGTCAAAGCCTTGACAGTCACGCCATTGACTGGTTTATACAGCAAATGTACACCCCTCAAGGCATTGTCTATACCTAAGGAGCGCTCCTCATAGGTGCGCAAGACAAATCCAGAGCCGAATTCATCATAGTAGTCACCCACAGTGAGTTCCACATTCTTGTAATGTCCCTTGACATACATGTGAGGCACACCCCACCCCTTGAAATCGGGCTCATATCCAGGCAACGGATGCTGCAGGTACTCAAAACGCGCACCTGCTTCCACATACTTGCTGCCAAGTTTCAGGTCCACATAGGTGTTGGTCAACGCCCACTCACTGTAATGCTCGGTGCCAATCTCGTCATCATCCTGCGGGATGAGCACATCGCTCTGGATGCTGCCGCTCAAAGTCACCTGGCCAGAGACAGGCAATGCCGGCAGCAAGGCCACCAGCATCGTCAACAGGCTGAATCGATAAAAAGCTCTCATGCCATGAGGCGTTATTCAGCCAACAGTTTGCGCACTTCCTCAAGAAGTTCGTTTTCGCCCCCGTCGGTATATCCGCTGTGCTTTGACACGATGTTGCCATTACCGTCAACCACAACGACATAGGGAATCATCTGCCCGCCCATTGCTTTCAGGAATTCGCTGTTGGGGTCAAGCAGTACTTCGTACTCCCACTCGTTCTCGTCAACCAACGGCTTTACCTTACCCATATTCTGGGCCTGGTCGATGCTCACAGCAATGATTTTCACGCCGGTTTCCTCCTGCCACTCGTCATAGACTTCGGCAATTGCCGACAGCTCACGGTTGCAGGGCTTGCACCAGGTGGCGAAGAAGTCGATAATGAACGGTTTGCCGTCGTTGTTCAACGTCTCGGTCTGCACAACGGAGCCATCGATGGCCTTCAAAGTAACGGCGGGTAACTGAGCCTGTGCTACGCCAAAAGCGGCCAGCAGGCAAATCACGAATGCTAAAACTTGTTTTTTCATCTATTATCTATCTATGATTGTGTTCTTTATATTTGTGTCGCAAAGATAAGCAATCTTGAACAATTTAAAAAAAAAATGGGAAAAAAACGACGCAATAGGCCAAATATCTTCTCCAACAAGCAAACTTGAGTGCCTTAAAGCAACAATCAAGCCCCATCCCACACGAGAAATCGGGAACGGGGCTTGAACGTAATCAATAAATCTCAAATCTGTTATTTGAGCACTTTTTTGGTGGTTACGACACCGTTTTCATCGGTGGTGCGTACAATGTTCACGCCATCAACCATCTCGCTTACCTTACGACCGTCGATGGTGAAAATCTCGGTGGTGCTCACACGCGTGCTGGTAGGAACCTCCTGAATCGAGGAAGCATCGCCAGTGATGTCAACACACATCACATACATACCGCCACTGCCGGGAATGACCTCCCAGTTTGCATCGTACTCCTCGTCCTGGGTGTAGAAAATGTAAGCATTGCGCTCATCATAGGCTACTGCAAAACCGCTGGACTTGAAGTTATCCTCACAAATCTGCTTGGTCCAAACCACTTCACCGCTGTCATCAATCTTCACAACCATGAAGTTGGCACCATTCCAGCTCTGCAGATTGCCATAAAGCAATACCCAACCATCGGGCTGAGGAATGACCTTGACGGGCTTGAAGCCCCACATGTCGTTCTTGTCAAGACTCTTGCCATAGATATTATCACCGGGCCACATGAAGCCGCCATAGCTGTCGAGTGAGTTGACATACATGTTCTGGGCACCTTCTACATCGGTATATTCCCATGCAACGAAGGACTGGATGTCCTTCACAGCAAGAATGGCCACGCCTGCATCACCATCGGTGGTATTGTTGCAGATAGAAGCCTCAGGGAGCACAACGCCCACGGGTGAGATGTAGTTAACTACCTGATAACCTGACCAGTCGAGCAACTTGCGGTAAGAGAGTACCACACCGCCATCGGCATCAAGCTCGGCCAAGGGGCTCGGCATATACATGCCGCTGGACAAGGATTCAGCTTCAACAACAACGGGGTCACCCCAAACGTTGGCAAGACTGTTGTCCAGACGCATAGCGTCGAGACCCAAATCCTCATTATTGTAGATGGCATAAGCAGTTCCCTCAGGAGCAGGCAGCATCAGCAAAATCTTGGAAGAAAGGGTGACGGGATCAACAGGATCCAGCGTGCCATCTTCGGCCATGCGGAAGATCAGCCACTTGGAGTCGCTGACATCAACCGAGTCGGGCATCTCCTGGTTGGGGAACCAGGGAGAAGGTGACCAGTTATCCTCATTGGCTTCCTCGCGGTAGTACTCGTTATGGTTGGCGGCAACATAGATGTTATTTCCGCTCACGCAGACCGCGGGTGCAATATCCTCAACCTCCAAAACACTTTCGTGCATCAGCTGGGAGGGGAACAAGATACCGTCAACAGGCCAAACAGGAGCACCCTGCTGGGTGTAACGATAGAGATAGGACTCAGCATTGGCTGTTTCCACAGGGTCGTTGCGAACATCGGTGTAAGCCAGGAGGATGTCACCATTGTCGGCAAGTGCCAGGCCATAATCGGTCGTCCAACTGCGGGTAGGTTTGTTGCAAACTACAATACCCTCATCTCCAAACCGGGCATTGCCGTTAGCATCAAACAACTGCAAGTGCAACTCGTAGCTGAAGATACCATCGGTAATCTCACCACGCAGCCAAGTCAAGATGATGTTACCCTCGGGGGTCGTTATGGTCTTCATCTGCACCTGACCATTGGTGCCTTCACCGTCAATGCGGGTAGCCTCGGTGTCACTTGTCTGCCAAGCCATCATCGTACCGATGGCCAGCATCAACATCATTGAAAACGTAAAGATTCTTTTCATAAGTAATGAGTTTTTAAAAACAACAATATTATAAATATATAATTATGATGCAAATGTACAACAATGAGATGAAAAGTGGCAACAAATCAACGTGATTTATAGCAAATCACATTAATTATCACATAAAAACTACGGGTAAAAAGGGATTAACGGGAGGCTTTGTAATAAAGCACCGCAGCAATAATGATATAGACAAAGTTGGGAATCCACATCGCCACCCGGGGACTGGTGTAACCCGATACCGCAAAGGTGGAAGTGACAGTCATGAACAGGATATAGGAGAAACTCAGCAAGAGACCTAAACCTATGTTCAGGCCGATGCCGCCCCTAACCTTGCGTGACGAGAGCGACAGGCCGATGATGGTGAGGATAAATGCTGCAGCAGTCATGGCGATGCGCCGCTCATATTCTATCTCGAAATTCTTGATGTTAGCGACGCCTCGCGCCTTTTGCTTATTGATATATTCCTTAAGCTGGGGCGATGTCATCGTCTGCTCGTCATTCTTAGAGATGAGGAAATCACGCGGGTCGATATTTAACAGGGTATCCATCACCATGCCCTTGGTCATGGTCTCCTTCATGCCGTTGAAGTTACGGATGGTGTACTGTCTCACGGTCCACAGGCCCACCGAGTCATACTTGATGGTCTCGGCAGTAAGGCGCGACTTTAGGGTGGTGCCGTCAAACTCCTCGAGCGAAAAGCGGAAACCGCTACGCGTGGTGTTGTCATAGCGTGACATGTAAGCCATCACACCCGGCCTGACCTGTAACTGGATGTTATCACCATAGATGACCTCCTTGTTCTTGACCCATTTGTTGGTATAAGCAATGCGCTCGATGTTGGCTGGCGGAATGATGTAAGCCGCCAACAGATAACTGCCCAGCGCAATCACCGCTGCCGAGAACAAATAAGGCAACGTCAAGCGGTGAAAACTGATGCCGTTGGAAAGCATGGCGATGATCTCACTGCGGTCGGCAAGACGTGAGGTAAAGAAGATCACCGAGATGAAAGTGAACAACGGGCTGAACTGGCTGAGTACGAACGGCAAGAAATTCATGAAGTACTGGAAGACAGTCGCCTTGAGCGGCGCCGTGAGTACTGCATCCAGTTTCTCGTTTATGTCGAACATCACCACGATGGCAAACAGCAGCAAGATGGCAAAGAAGAAGGTTCCCAGGAAGTTCTTGATGATATAGCGGTCAATGCGCTTGACGTAATACCACGGATAGCGCTTGCGGGTGTCAACCACGGCAGAGCCCTCCGAGTTCTCGGCAGTCTCAGGCACCGGTTGCTGCTGTTCTACTATGTCCTTCAATTCTTCTTCCATCTCACTTAATTACAAGCGCTGCTGCACGTCGTGAAGCATCTGTTTTTTCCAAGTTGGGAAATCGCCGGCAATGATGTGGCGGCGGGCCTCACCCACCAGCCACAGGTAGAAGGCCAGGTTGTGGATGCTGGCAATCTGCATGGCAAGGATTTCCTGAGCGATGAACAGGTGGCGCACATAGGCCTTGCTGTACATCTGGTCCACTACGGAGGGCCCGTCCTCCTGCAAAGGAGAGAAGTCATCGGCCCACTTCTTGTTGCGCATGTTCATGATACCATGACGGGTAAACAGCATGCCATTGCGGCCGTTGCGTGTGGGCATCACGCAGTCCATCATGTCCACACCGCGGTCGATGGCTTCAAGAATGTTGGCAGGCGTTCCCACACCCATGAGGTAGCGGGGACGGTCCTGTGGCAGGATGTCGTTGACAATCTCAATCATCTCGTACATCACCTCGGTGGGCTCTCCCACAGCAAGACCGCCAATGGCGTTGCCGTCAGCACCCAGGTCGGCGACAAATTTGGCAGACTCCTGCCGCAAATCCTTATAGACGCAACCCTGCACGATGGGGAAATAGGCCTGTGAGTGGCCATAGCGGGGCTGGGTGTTCTTAAAATGTTTCCAACCGCGGGCAAGCCAGTTGTGAGTCAACGTCAACGACTTGCGGGCATAATTGTAATCGCTCGTGCCGGGCGGGCACTCATCCAGCGCCATCATGATGTCGCTGCCGATGGTTCGCTCAATGTCCACCACTTTCTCGGGGGTGAACAGGTGCTTGCTGCCGTCGATATGACTGCGAAAGGTCACGCCCTCGTCGGTGAGTTTGCGGTTGTCGGCAAGTGAAAAGACCTGGAAGCCGCCGCTATCGGTTAAGATGGGGCGGTCCCAGCCGTTGAACTTATGCAGACCACCGGCACGCTCGATAATGTCCATGCCGGGGCGCAAATACAGATGATAAGTATTACCCAGAATAATCTGCGCCTTGATATCCTCGCGCAGCTCACTCATGTGCACCACCTTGACAGCCCCCACCGTGCCCACAGGCATGAAGATGGGAGTCTCAATCTGTCCATGGTCGGTGGTGATAAGTCCAGCGCGGGCATTGGTGCCGCTTGTCGTTGCTATGAGGTTAAAATCCATAAATCATCGACTATCAAAAATTGCGCAAAGTTAACAAAATTTGCGCAAGTCGAGCTCAAAAGGCATAATTTATTATACGTTTTGACGAGACGCAGCCAAATTTATTCAAAATTTGCGCAAGTCGAGCTCAAAACACGTCAAAAACAATTGAAAGAACAGGGCGATGGATTATATATGGAATCTTTTCATTACTTTTGCAATGTCGAAATGAATCACGAACTGTTCATAGCGCAACGCATGAAACTGGACAGCGGGCGGCAGAAAGGCACACCGAGCCTTACCGTTGCCCTTATCGGCATTGTGCTTGCCGTGGTCGTGATGATTTTGTCCATTGCCATTGTCATGGGTTTCAAGGGTGAGATAACCGGCAAGATTTATCACCTTGACGCTCACCTGCGCGTTACCAATGCCGCCTTGGGTATCGACGACAACTATGCCACGGTCAACGGGCGCGAGGTGCGCGAGGCGGTTGCCGCCGACGGTGACTTCGCATCCAAGGTCGAGAGCATCAGCCTCATCGCCGACAAGAGCGCCATTCTCAAAACCGACGAGGACTTCATGGGCATCATCATGCGGGGTGTTGACGAGGGATATGACTTCAGGTACCTCAAGAGCAAGATGATTGAGGGCGACATTCCTGTTGTGAGCGATACTGCGTCAAGCAACCAGATTATCATCGGCAAGACCATTGCCGATCGCCTGAAAGTCCATGCCGGCGACAAGATACCTACCTATTTCATCGACAACAATATCAAGGTGCGCAATCTCACCGTTAGTGGCGTGTTCGAGACCGATCTCGAGGCATTTGACGGCGCCTATATCGTGGGCGGCATCGGCATCATCCAGGGTGTGAACGGCTGGAACGGCGACACCGGCACCCAAGTGGCAGTCAACTTACGTCACACCGGTCAGCTCGAGAACGACGGCTATCAACTCTACTCGCTGCTTGCCGAGAATACGGTAGAGCACGAGAGCAAGAACCTGTTCTTTGTCACTACCACCCAGCAGAACAACCTGCCGTTCTTTGCCTGGCTGCAGATGCTTGACATGAACGTGGTCATCATCTTGGCATTGATGATGATTGTGGCTGCATTCACCCTTATCTCGGCGATGCTGATGATTGTGCTGGAACGCATCCGCGTCATCGGCAATTTCAAGGCGATGGGTGCGACCAACGGCAGCATCCGTCGCATCTTCATCTACTTGACAGGAAAGCTCATCCTCAAGGCGCTCATCATCGGCAACATCATCGGCATCGGGCTGTGCCTGCTCCAAAAGTACTGCCACATCGTGAAACTTGACCCAAGCTCCTATTATATGCCCTATGTGCCTATCTCGCTCTCGGTTCCCGCACTGATAGCGCTTAACGTGGGAATCATTGTGGTATCTTATCTCACGCTGCTGCTCGCCAGCCACATCATCTCGACTATCAAGCCGACGGCAACGATGCGCTTTGAATAATGCAGCACGACATAACAAGCAATTACTAACCATTATCTCAATAAATAAATTATTATGAAGAGTACCCAAATGAATTTGCAAGAGGAAACGTCCCGTTGCCTGCTTTGTGAGAATGCACCTTGCAGCATCGCCTGCGGCAAGGGAGATGTAGCAAGAGCCATCCGTGCCGTGCGTTTTGGCAACGAAGGCATTGCCCGTCAGTGGCTTGAGGGATGTGATGAAAGTGATCTGGAGAAAGCCGAACAGGCATGTATCCACTATGACCATCCCATCCGCATCAGGGAAATTGTCAGTCAGTTGTCCGAGGCTACTCGCGCCGACTTGCCAAGCCTTGCCATTGACTTTTGCGGGATGCCCTGCGAAAATCCCTTCTTCCTTGCTTCCTCATCAATCTGTACCAACTATGAGATGGTGGCACGCGCCTTTGATGCCGGTTGGGCTGGTGTTTTCTACAAGACCATCTGCCTTGACGATATCAACGAAGTCTCGCCTCGATTTGACGTCCTGCACCGCGAGAGCAACAAGGGTGACTTTTTCGCATTGCGTAACATGGAGCAGTTGAGCGAGAATCCTCCCGAAGTGGATTTTGATATCCTGCACCGCCTGAAACAAAATTATCCAACCAAAATCGTGGTGGCTTCCATCATGGGTTCGACCGAAGAAAAATGGATCGAGCTGGCCAAGAGGGCCGAGGCAGCTGGTGTAGATGCCGTGGAATTGAACTTCTCCTGCCCGCAGATGCGTGCTACAGGTATGGGCAGCGATGTGGGCCAGGATCGTGAGTTAGTGACCTTTTTTACAGCCTATGTCAAGCACGCGGTATCCATCCCAGTCATTCCCAAAATGACGCCTAACATTACCATGATGAGTGATCCGGCTATCGGTGCCCATTACGCCGGAGCGGATGCCATCAGCGCCATCAATACTATCAAGAGCGTGACCATGGACGAACGTGCCAAGGTGTCAGGCTCGTGGGCAGTCTCTGGACTCTCGGGACGAGCTATCAAACCCATCGCCTTACGCTTTATTCTGGAGATGTCCGTAAACCCCGTGCTCAAGAACCTAAAAATCAGCGGCATTGGCGGCATCGAAACCTGGCGTGACGCACTTGAGTTCATCCAGTTGGGATGCAGCAACTTGCAAGTGTGCACAGCCGTGATGCAATATGGCTACCGCATCATCGACGACCTGAAACTGGGATTGCAGCACTATATGGCCAGCCGTGGCATCAACAAACTTTCGACCTTGGTAGGAGAACAACTGGCCAATTTCTCAAAACCCAGCGACCTGGACCGCGATACCGTTGTATTTCCCATATTCGACTATGAGACGTGCATCGGCTGCGGCAGATGTTATGTTTCCTGTATGGACGGCGGCCATCAGGCCATCACATTCGGTGAGGACCGCAAGCCGCACCTCGTGGGTACCAAATGCGTAGGTTGCCACCTGTGCCGTCTCGTGTGCCCAACCGGTGCCATCGGCGTATCAAAACGCGTCATGAAACGCAAGGGGAAATAATTCACCGAACAGTTTGATTTGGCATTCCAGTAATTGCCTTTGCACAATTCATCCACATTAGCACCCTGATACTCAAGGCGGGCAAATCAGGCAAGTGCGCTTGGTTTGCGTACTCAGTGTTCACGACCTGGAAGTGTTTTTCTGCATCAAACCACTTCAAATTCAAGAAATTATCATATATTTGCATATCCAAAATTCAAGAACTATTAGAAACAATGAAAGTAAATGTGAAGAAGATTCTAAAGCGCATCCTATTCATCTTGGTAGGATTAATTGTTGCCATCTTAGTGGTTGGCGGTGCTGTCAAGCTGATTGATGGTCGCTCGCCCCAAGCAATCATCATCAGTCATTCATTACCACAGAGAACAATGGAGGACTATGAAAAAGGTAAAGGAGACCAGACCGACAAAAGCACTGTGGAGATACCCGACGGGGTGACTTTCCCTCGCGAAATGCGTCAATATCGTGTGGGCAACATGCAGGTGTTTCACATGGAAGCCCAAGACGATAGCAAGCCCATCGTTCTTTACATACATGGCGGTGCGTATCTCAACAACTTTGAAAAACTGCATTGGAAGGCTATGGCCGAGTGGGCCGAGTCAACAGGCTGTGGCATTGTGGCACCAAACTATCCGTTACTCTATTGCTACACTGCCAGAGATGCCCATCCATTGATGATGCAGCTCTATCAGCAGCTCGTCAAGCAGTACTCCGCCAAGCGCATCATTATCATGGGTGACTCGGCGGGAGGCGGCTTCTCACTTGCCCTGGCGCAGCAGATATGCAGTTCCGACTCGCTTGACTTACCGGGTCGGCTGATACTCATTTCGCCATGGGTCGACGTGCTGGGTGGTGATGACGCAATACAAGAAAAGGACACATTCCTTAATGCTGAAGTACTAAGGCATGTGGGTTCAGACTGGGCTGGAGACATTGACCCGCGCGACCCGATGATATCACCCCTTTATGGCAATATGCAGAGCCTTCCACCCACAGACCTCTTCACCGGCACTTGGGAAATATTCTATACCGATGTGGTCAAGACCTACGATAAGATGAAATCGGCAGGTGTTGAAGCAAGACTGCATGTGGCAGAAAAGATGGGTCATGTCTATCCCTTGTGGCCATGCCCTGAAGGCAGTACAGCCCGTAAAGAGATTGCAAAGATTATCATGCAATAGTGAAATAAAGCGGCGACAAGTGGAGGTTTCGCCTCGTGTGCCCAACCGGTGCCATCGGCTTATCAAAACGCGTCAAGAAACGCGACAAGAAATAATCGACTGTCATCATGACTTGCAACTGGCATTGATTAGAGACTGGTTATAAGGGCTTTAAACGATAAAAGTGAAAATATTTTGAAAAAAAGTCGGGATTTTTCTTGGTGGTAACAAAAAAAGCAGTACCTTTGCAGTCGCAATAAAGGAATTGTCCTGTGGTGTAATGGTAGCACATCGGATTCTGGTTCCGCTTGCGAGGGTTCGAATCCTTCCAGGACAACAACAAAAGTGACCCTTCAAAAAGGTCACTTTTTATGTGAAATCTCGTGTGGGGTCAAAGCTATGAAAGCCCGCTTTCAAATAGCTGAGGCGACGCCGAGATGACACGCGAGTGAAATTTAATAACTTATTTTAAAACTTTAAACTGTTTTTATTATGGCAACAAAGATCAGATTGCAACGCCACGGTCACAAGGACTATGCGTTCTATCCTATTGTAATTGCCGATAGCAGGGCGCCACGTGATGGCAAATTTATTGAAAGGATTGGTTCTTATAACCCCAACACTAATCCTGCTACAATAAGTTTGAATTTCGAGCGCGCACTCTATTGGGTGAACGTAGGTGCAATTCCCACCGACACTGTTCGCAACATTCTCTCCCGCGAGGGCGTGATGCTGATGAAGCACCTCCAGGGCGGCGTCAAGAAGGGCGCTTTCACCGAGGAAGAGGCTCAGAAGCGTTTCGAGGCTTGGAAGGCCGAGAAGCAGGCTAAGCTCGACGCTATCCGCAATAAGGATCGCGACGACAAGAAGGCTGCCGACAAGAAGACCATCGCTGAGGAGGCCAAGAAGAACGAGGCAAAGGCTGAGGCCGTAGCTAAGAAGAAAGCCGAGATCGCTGCGGCTAAGGCTGCTGCCGAGGCTGAGGCTGCTAAGGCTGCTCAAGAGGCTGCTGCCGCTGAGGCTCCCGCTGAGGAGGCCGCTCCCGCTGCCGAAGAGGCTCCTGCTGAAGAAGCACCTGCCGCTGAGGCTCCCGCCGAGGAGGCTGCTCCCGAGGCATAAGAAGAACCCCGTTCTTTTTAACTACACAACAAGCCACTGGCTCCCAACCCCAAGGTTGAGAGCCAGTGCTTTTATTATATTATCTAGTCACATGTTACTGGACCACTCGATTGTTTTGACATATTTTTCTATATAAAAAACTATACTTACCTTTGTAGCCACAATTTCTTTACTTTATAACTAATCTGACGATGGGCAATACCGTTAAAATAATTCGTCACCAAGATGTTGTCAATGCCGGCATATCTCCCAAACAGTGCATCGAATGGATTGAAGAATCATTTAAAATGAAGTACGAGGCATCTTTGCCGCCAAAAATCAGTATCCACCCACAAGGTGATGATTTCTTCAACACCATGCCCTGTCTATTGCCGGACCGATATGGCCGTTTCACGATGAAGGAGGTACATCGCATCGCAGGCCAAGAGCCAGCCCTTGGAAGCGACATTCTGGTCTATGATTCCAAACGAGGTAATCTCTTGGCGATCATCGACGGCGACTGGATCACCAATATGAGGACTGGAGCGGTTGCTGCACTGTCTGCGAGAATGCTCAAGCCTTCGGAATGCAATGAGTACTCTTTTATTGGACTTGGCAACACAGCCCGCGCGACAGCACTGTGCATTCTTGAGGACAATCGTGATTGTAAATTATTGTTCAGACTACTGAAATACAAAAATCAAGCAGACCTGTTCAAGGAGCGCTTCAAAGACTATGACAATCTTGAAATAGAGATTGTCGACGATATTGAAACGATGGTCAAGAAGTCCCAGGTGCTCATTTCCTGTATCACTTCGGCCAATGGCATCCTGTGTCCTGACGACAGTCTATTCGGTCCTGGAATGTTGCTCATCCCTGTCCACACGCGCGGTTTCCAGAATTGCGACCTGTTTTTTGACAAAATATTCGGTGACGATACCGGTCATGTACAAGGTTTCAAGTATTTCTCACGCTTCAAGAAGTATGATGAACTGAGCCAAGTTCTGCTAGGTAATAACCCTGGTCGTGAGAATGACGCTGAGAGAATTATTTGTTACAACATCGGATTAGGACTCCACGATGCGGTCTATGCCAGCCACATTTATGATATGCTCTCGGACAAGACAG
This sequence comes from Muribaculaceae bacterium, assembly GCA_017427945.1. Lineage (GTDB taxonomy): Bacteria > Bacteroidota > Bacteroidia > Bacteroidales > Muribaculaceae > Sodaliphilus. The sequence goes on from JAFRRT010000012.1 coordinate 236,649, forward strand.
ATATCCCATTCTTCATCCAAGATAAGGAAACCTCAAAAATTTGGATTTAAACTGATAACTATAAAAACAACAATCGATTCTGCATCGGTCATTCTTTATCCTTGCAGAATCGATTGTTTGTTATAAGAAACTTACTAACAAAGTGCTTGCAGCGCTTCGATAAGGCGGTCGTTGTCTTGCTGGTCACGGATGGCTATTCTGACGTAGTTCTGGCCTTCAAGTCCAGTTTTGTTATCACAATCCTTAATAAGAATGTTATACTGATTCAGCATCCTTTCGGTCAGTTGCCGTGAGGTGAAGATATCCGTGACTTTACACAGGAAGTAATTGGCTTGTGAGGGAATCACCCGGAGATAAGGTATTGCTGACAAACGTTCGGCGAAACGGTTTCGTTCGTTAACAAATTTGCCACAGGCATTCTTGTAGAAGGACTCATACTTGTTGAAAATCTGCATATAGAACTCGGCAAACGAATTGATGTTCCAGATGGCCACATCTTTCTTCATCTTATCCAGCAGCGCTGTGTCGGCTCCTGCCAAAACGCCCAATCTGAGTCCAGGCACACCATAGGACTTGCTGATGCTCTTCATCACCAATAAACCAGGATTCGCCTCCAATATACTGTCATTCAGCAACGAATTTGCAGGTCCGGCATCAGAAAAGTCAACAAATGACTCATCGACAACTAGCTTGATTTCACGCTTGTCGCACCATTCGGCCAGAGATAAGACATCGTCTTTGGGAATGTAATTTCCTGAAGGGTTATCGGGATTAATCAGCAGCAGAGCCTTAATGTCCTTTGAACCATAAAATGCTTTTAGGTCATCAGTCGAATAGCGCAAATCAGGTTGATCTGGATAATAAGGCACGATAGCGTCTTGTGGCAAGCGATGGGGATACTCTTCAAATGTCGGATAGACAATGCCCACTTTGCTGCCGCCCCCCACTAAATGCTCCATCATGCTCTTAATTAGTTCGGCAGCTCCATTCCCAACGACCACATATTGACTGCTGATACCGAAATACTTGCCAGCCAACAGCGAATTCACGGCCATACCACTGGGATACTGCGTCAAGAGTTCGTCAAAATTGGCCCGAAGCTCATCACGCATCCTTTTTGGCGGGAAAAACGGATTCACCAGATAACAGAAATCCAACATTTTCGGGAAACGCCAATAACCGCCGTACCTCACGTGGTACTTTTGCAGCTTGTCTTCCGCCGGGGAGAAGATGGCCTCGGCGATATCCTTATCCTGTACGTCATCGATTTCATACCACGGCTTATCTCCGATAGGTAATGCTTTCAGATTAGCCTGGTCCAATAATGTGATTACACGCAGTACCTGCTCGTAGTACTCGTTGTTGCCCATCACCTTGCAATAGGCATCCAGGAACGGAACGTAAACTTTGGTCGAGAACTCCTGACTGAACTTGTAAACATTCACCGTTTTAAAATACGAATCGACCTCGGAGTATTTGAACGCCTTCTTTGGCACAAAGTTGACAATGTTGTTTTCCTTGTCGATGCGCACCATCGTACCATCCATCCAAGTCTCATATTTGGCAACTAGAGCCAAGTTAGGATACGGGTCATCAAGTATCATCTGGAAAAGGCTGTCATCAAGAATCAAATCACTCTCAATGAGAAGTGTGTCATCCTCAACCATTTTGTCTTTAACCAACGCCAATGAATAGATGTTGTTGGTTTTGTCATAGACAGGATTCTCGGTGAACTCGATGTGTAGCCTGTCTTCATAACGATCACCGATGTAATCCATCAATTCCTTACCCTTATATCCGACGACCATGACGAGGCGTGACAGTCCCAACCGGCACAGCTGTTCCAGCATCCTGTCAATCAAACGGACACCATTCACCTGCAACATACACTTGGTGTTGTCACGTGTATATTTACCCAGCCTGCGGCCCATACCAGCTGCCAAAATTATTGCTTGCATATTATAGTATTGTGTATGAAGATGAATTAATCATAAAATTCAAGACGCTCGACATGGTGATAGACGTGGTCGAGATCATCAGGAAGTTGCATATAGTCACCAAACATGACTTGAAGCATGTGATGGCTATTATCCGGGACTGGTAATTGTATGCCTTCAAAATCATGCGTTTTCAAAGGGAATATATCTTTAATGTCATAGATATTGTGGAACGGAATTCCATAGTCACACATCAGAGACTTGGTACCACTCAGCTTGCTAATAAACCGCAAAAACGGAAAAGACACATGGCGATTAATCCATGTTAATGCCCTGATCTTTCGCATTGCTGACTCATCACCATTGCCTGAACGATAAAAATTGTAGGCCAGGCTTTGCAAACGCAAGCGTTGTGTCCACGGAAGAATCATGTCGAGAGGGAAAATGTCAATATATACTCCCCGTTCCTTGAATACTTTGTCAAAATGAGCTTCTTCAAGAAGAGAGTTCTTATCCCTAAGCTTAGCTAAGAAAAAGAAATAATTCTTATCAGTTTTATTATTTTGAAAAGCGATATTGTCGGGTAATTCATTAGAAATGACCTTTGCCAAGCGCAAGTAATCACTACGCAACATTGCCACATCCAAATCATCATCCCATGGAATGAAGCCATTGTGTCTATATGCTCCCAACAAAGAACCTCCATAAAGGAAATATGGAATATCATATTTCTTGCAAATTCGATCCAGTTCTTTTACCATATCCAGCATGACCATCTGCTGACGGCGCAGGAGTGAACCCTCAGGATTGAATCGGGCTTTAAGCTCTTCAGGATTAAAAGAGGTAACCGTAGGCATAAGAAAAGGATATTCTATTACATGATGCCGCGCTCACGGAGGCGTTTTTGCCAGTTCCATGCGCTGAGCATGGTGTCGTCGAGGGAGATTTCGGCATGCCAGCCGAGGACCTCATTGGCGCGTTTGGGGTCGGCCCAAATCTGGACGATGTCACCAGGACGACGAGGTGCAATCTTGTGGGGAACCTGTACACCAGTGGCGCGCTCAAACGAGTGGAGCAGCTCGAGGACCGAAGCACCGTTACCAGTACCGATATTAAAGATTTCGAGCGGTTCGTCGCTCTTGTCCTCCAGCATGCGCTCTAAGGCCTTAACATGGGCCTTGGCAAGATCTACAACGTTGATGAAGTCGCGGATGCAGGAGCCGTCACGTGTGGGATAGTCGTTGCCGAAGATGCTAAGTTCCTTACGCACACCGATGGCCGTCTGAGTCAAGAAAGGCACGAGATTCTGGGGCACACCGTTGGGCAGTTCGCCGATTTCGGCACTGGGATGAGCACCGATAGGATTGAAGTAACGCAACAAAATGGCCTTGATGGGACTGCCGCTGCGAATGACGTCGGCGATGATGTCCTCAGACACCTGCTTGGTGGCACCATATGGCGAAGTCGCCTTCTTGGTAGGAGCGTCCTCGGTAATCGGGTTCTTGTCGGGCTCGCCATAGACCGTGCAGGACGAGGAAAATACAAAGCCCTTCACGCCGAACTCGGGCATCAACTCCAGCAGGTTGAGCAGGATATTAAGATTGTTGCGGTAATACATGATGGGCTTCTCGATGCTTTCGCCCACCGCTTTGCTGGCCGCAAAGTTGATGATGCCGCTAATGCCGGGATTGTCCTCGAAGAGCTTTCGAACCACGGCGCGGTCGGTGCAATCGCCCTCGACAAAAACGGGGCGGATGCCAGTGATGCGCTCAATGCCATCCAGCACCTCGACGTTGCTGTTGCTCAGATTATCGATGATAACCACATCGTAACCAGCCTGTTGCAACTCTACAGTAGTGTGCGAACCGATGAAGCCGGTTCCGCCAGTAACTAAGATTTTACCTTTCATTTTTCTTTATATTTTGTCAATTATTTTGTTTTCCTTGAACGAATAAATTCCACACATTCCTCAAATATCTTTGCCTTCAGCAACTTCATCACCCCGGCATATAATGCCACGGCAATCAGCACCCTCATGACAAGCAAGAGGTAGTAGTTTTTAATGGGCATGGTGACCAGATAAGTCACAGCCATCACCGCCGCCGCTATCAGCATGAAGGGCAACAGGTCACGCAGCATGGTCCAATAACTGTAGCCGATGAGACGTTGAGCAAACAGCTGCCACACCAGCAGCCAAAGGATATTGATTACGGCAAAGACAATGACCATCGCTGTGATGCCCAATGAATGACAAGCGAGCACTGCAGTAATCACCAGAGCGATTTGAGCCAGTGTGAGCCACATATAGATATCGGATTTCCCCAAACTCAGGAACAGATTCTGATAAACCGCATACAACGGCACAAAAGCACCGCTGATACACAGAATCTGCAACAACGGAATGCTGTTCGCCCACCTGTCGGTGATGGCGAGAATAATAAATTCATGTGCCACCAGAGCCAAGCCGAACATTACCGGGAACGAGAGGAAAGCCGTGAAACGCATCATCTTGCCAAAGACGCGGCGACGGCGCTCACGGTCATCATTGACCTGCACGAGGACGGGCTGTACCATCTGCGATACCGTGCTCGTCACCAGCGAGTTGGCCATCGTGTTCCACTTGTTGGCCTGTGAGTAGTTGCCCACCGATGCCGATGGGAACAAGCGGCCGAAAATCACTGTCAGCACGTTATTGCTCACAGTGCCGATAATGGCGGTAATCAGGACCTTATAGCTAAAGGAGAACATACGTTTCACCGGCTCGAAAGTGATGTGCAACGACGGCCACCAATGGGCGAAATAATAACGTCCAAAGCAGATGACAACGCTATACAGCACCTGCTGCGTCGCAAGGCTCCAATAGGAATAGCCCTTGTAAGCCATTATCACGCCGACCGTACCCGAAACCACAAGTGCGGTCAACGAGATGATGGCTTTCTCCTTCATCTTCAAGGCACGTACAAGTTTAGCATTGGGAGAAATGCCCACAGCCGAGAAAAAGAAGGAGATGAAGATAAAGCGCGACAAGCTTGTCAGGCATGGCTGATGGTAAAATTTGGCAATCAACGGGGCACAAAAGAACAATACCGTGTAAAGTATCACACTCATGATGACATTGAACCAGAAGACCGAGTTATAATCCTCGTGCTTAATGTCCTTGACATTGATGAGTGCAACACCAAAACCGCTGTCCTGCAGGTTGCCGGCGATGAGTGTGAAGATGGCGAGCATGGCCACGATGCCGTATTCGGCAGGCGAAAGCAGGCGCGCCAGGAAGATGCCGATAATCAGGTTGAGCAGTTGCATGCCGCCACTGCTCAGGATACCCCAAAAGAGTCCCTGGGCGGTCTTCTGCTTCAAACTCTGGTTATCGAACTGTTCACTCATTGGTTGCCTAATATCTGGTCAATCCACTCGCGCACACAGGCATCGCCGCCGCGTCGCTCAAGAATGTGTATTCCTGGAATCCCTTTAACCTTGTCACAAGCATCGGCAGGACAAGCTGCCCACTTCACTGCCGCAAGCAGATCATAGCAGTTCACATCGTCGCCCACATAGGCCACCTCCTGCAAGGTTATGCCCATCTCGTCACAGATTTCGTTTACGGCAGCCAGTTTGCCGCCATCACGGGCACTCTGCTTGAGGAAGTCGAGCCCGAGCTTGCGGGCACGGTTCACGTTAATGGGAGTGTTCTCGCTGGTGACAATGCCCACCTTAACGCCAGTGCGCTGCAACATCTGCAAGCCCATGCCGTCACGGGTGTTGAACTTCTTGAACTCGGTGCCGTCAGAGCCATAATACATGCCGCCGTCGGTGAGTGTGCCGTCAACGTCGGTCAGGAAGAGACGGATGTCACTGACGCGCGGAATCTCGCCGTTGGCATTGCCGGTTTTCGTAGCGTGGTTTTCTTCCATATCATTTCAGGTATTGTTCGATGTGATAACGCGGGCGGTGTTTACTCTCGGTGTAGATGCGCCCGATGTAAGCGGCTATGACACTCAAGCACACCAGCAGGCATCCGCCGACAAACCAGATGGAGAGCATCAACGAAGCCCAACCCTGAACGCCGCGTCCCTGGCACAACGCCATGATAACATAGACCAGGATACCAAAGCTGATGAGCAAGAACAGCACGCCTAGAAAGAATATCAGTCGCAAGGGCCTGACGCTGAACGAGGTAATGCCATCTATCGCAAAAGAGAGCATCTTGCTCATCGGATACTTGCTCTCACCCGCCTTGCGTTCCAAACGGTCATAATAAACCGAGTCGGACTTATAGCCCATCAGCGGCACCAGGCCGCGCAGGAACAAATTGCGCTCCTCATACATGCACAAGGTATCGACAGCACGACGGCTCATCAGCCTGCAATCGGCATGGTTATAGACCGACTTCACGCCCATGCGTGCCATAAACTTATAGAATCCCTGAGCGGTATATCGTTTAAAGAACGAGTCTGCCTTGCGGTCGCGCCGCACACCATAGACCACATCATTGCCTGCATCAAATTTCTTGACCATCTCGGGGATGACGTTGATATCATCTTGCAAATCGGCGTCGATCGACACGGTCACGTCGGCATCGGCACGGGCTGTGTCAAGCCCTGCCATGAGGGCATTCTGGTGTCCAACGTTGCCCACCAGCTTGAGACCACGCACATGGGTGTCGCCCGCAGCATAACCCGCTATGAGTTCCCATGTCTGGTCAGCTGAGCCATCATCTACATAAAGGATATAACTCCCCTCGGCCACCAGATTGTCACGCATCATGCCATCGAGCAATGCCCTCAACCGCTCATTGGTCTGCGGCAGGACCTCCTGCTCGTTATAACAAGGCACGACAATCGAAAGAATCGAATTTTTCATATTTCCACTATGGTCTGCTTGTGACCAATCTGCAAAGATACATTATTTAAACGTATTGTCCAAACCAATTGTTACAAGCGCGGTATTTTTCTCTTGATTTACAAGAGCGATGGATGCGGAATGATATTTTTTTATTATTTTTGCAGGTTGAACAGATATAACCTTATTTGACTATGATACTTTCCATGACAGGGTTCGGCAAGGCCGTGAAAGTGTACAACAACAAAAAAATCACTGCCGAGGTCAAATCCTTAAATAGCAAGCAACTTGATTTTGGAGCCCGCACGCCCCTGAATCACCGTGAGATCGAGATGGAGCTGCGCAACCAGGTCTCGCATGCGTTAATGCGCGGCAAGATTGACCTGTTTGTTTATTGCGAGCCCATCGAGGGCGCCACGACAGGTACCGTCAACATTCCCATGCTGCAACAATACAAAGCGCAAATCGAGGAGATGGCGGCGCAACTCAACATCCCGCAACCCGAGGACTGGTACGCCACACTGCTGCGAATGCCCGACGCCCTCAAGACCGACTCCAAATCGACTGAAGCCGACGAGGAAGAGCTGAAAGTCGTCAAGGAAGTGGTCGCACAAGCGACCGAAAAGCTGATTGCCTTCCGTCGCCAGGAAGGTGAAAGGCTGGCAACCTTCTTTGAGGAAAAGATTGCTGCCATCCAGGCCTTGCTCAACGAGGTACCGAAATATGAAGAGCCGCGCACTCAAAAAATCAAACAGCGCATCCTCGACTCGCTCGCCAAGCTCAAGGAAGTGGACTACGACAAGAACCGCTTTGAGCAGGAGCTGATTTACTATATCGAGAAACTCGACATCACTGAGGAGAAGATTCGCCTGCAGAACCACCTGAAATACTTCCTCGACACCATGCACAGCGAGGAACCCGGCCAAGGCAAGAAGCTGGGCTTCATCAGTCAGGAAATCGGCCGCGAGGTGAACACCATGGGTTCCAAGGCTAACCAGGCCGACCTTCAGAACCTGGTGGTGCGCATGAAGGACCATCTGGAGCAAATCAAAGAACAGGTGCTTAATGTTTTGTAGGCATCAGGTTAAGAAGTTAAGATTATGGAAGAAGGGAAATTGATTATCATATCGGCGCCGTCAGGGTCTGGCAAATCGACCATCATCGGGCGCATCATGCAAGACGAATCGCTGCGCCTGACGTTCTCGGTGTCGGCCACTACCCGACCCCGTCGCGGGCAGGAGGTGCATGGAGTGGACTACTACTACCTCACTCCCGAGGAGTTCAAGCAGATGATTGAAAACGATGAGCTGGTGGAATATCAGGAGGTATATGAGGGACGCTACTACGGCACACCCAAAAGCGAGGTGGAACGCATCACCGGCGAGGGGCGCAATGTGGTGCTCGACCTTGATGTGCTGGGCGGAGTGAATGTCAAGAAGATGTACGGCGACCGCGCTATCAGCATCTTCATTCAGCCCCCCAGTGTGGAAGTGCTGCGTGAACGCCTCATCAAGCGCGGCACCGACAGCATGGAGGACATCAAGAATCGCGTGGACAAAGCCGAATTCGAGATTTCCATCGGTCCGCAATTTGACCACACCGTCATAAACGATGACCTTGACACCGCTGTCAACGAGGTCCATGACCTCATCGTCAATTTCATATCTTCTCCCCGCAAAAAGAAAAAAACCTGCAAATAAACTGTAAGCGATGAGGATTGGGATATTTGGCGGGTCGTTCGACCCGATACATACAGGGCATGCAATTATCGCGCAGCACATCATCAGCAGCGGCGCAGTGGACCAGTTGTGGTTCATGGTGTCGCCTGTCAATCCGCTGAAAGCCGATAAGCAGCGACAAGTGGCCGACACCGACCGGCTGCGTATGGTGGAGATGGTGTCACGACCGATGGAAGGCGTGGAGACGTCAGCATTTGAATTCACGATGCCCAAGCCATCCTACACTATCGACACACTTAACGCCCTGCAAGAGAAGTTCCCCAACGATGAGTTTTATCTGGTTATCGGCGGCGACAACTGGGAACTGTTCAACAAGTGGCGCAACAGCGAGGAAATCCTCGCCAAATACCATGTACTCATCTATCCCCGACTGGGTTACGAAGTTGTCATCCCCGCCGAACTTCAAGAACGAGTCATGCTGGTTGGCGCACCCATCATCGAACTGTCTTCGACCGAGATACGCGAAAGACTCGCCAACGGCCTGAGCGCCCGCTATTACGTGCCTGATGAGGTGTTGGCCTATATCGAGCGAAAGAATTTATACTGCAAACAAGAGCAAAAAGATGGAGAAACTGACACCCAATGAGCTGGCGTTCGTCGCCCTTGCCAATGAGTATTGCCATGCGCTGGAGCACGCGCTGGACTGTGAATCGCAAGAGGAGTTTGTCGCCCACATGCTCAAACTGCTGCCCCGCCTCTATATCACAGCCAACGACCTCGAAGAAGACCCGTTTGCCGAAGCTTACATCGAATCGGCGCTTGAAGAGGACGTCTATGACCTGGTGCGTGACCGTGTAGCGCGAATCATGGCCGAGGAGGACATCTACCTCGAAGTGTTTGTGGAAGATATGAAATACAGCGACACGCCCATATCGGCGTCAGTGTCAGAAAACCTTGCCGACCTTTATCAGGAGTTTTTCAACCTGGTACATTCAGTGCAGGAAGCGCTCACCGAGACACAACACGAGATGCTGTGCCAGTGCAAGACAAATTTCATCAACTACTGGAGCCAAACGCTGTGCAATGTGCTCAGGGCTTTGAATGCAATGTATTATAGATATTAACAGTTAAATAAGAATAGATTTAAAAATGAGCAAAACAAGTAACAAATACATCGACTCGCTGCTCCAGTTCCTGGATGACAGTCCCTGCAACTTCCTGGCAGTGAACACCGTAAAGAAAGTACTGACAGCCAACGGCTTCAAGGAGAAGAAAATCGACGACAAGATGACCGCCAAAGCGGGTGAAAAGTTCTTCTTTACCAAGAATGACAGCGCCATCTTTGCCGTGCAGGTGGGCAAGAAGAAGCCAGCAGACACAGGCTTTAAGATTATCGCCGCCCACAGCGACTCTCCCTGCTTCAGAATCAAACCCGCAAGCGAGATTCCCAGCGACGGCGGCATCCTGCGCTTGAACACCGAGGTCTATGGCGGCCCCATCCTCTACACATGGTTTGACCGTCCCCTGTCGTTGGCAGGCCGTGTACTGCTCAAGGGCAAGAGCCCTCTGCAGCCGGTGACCAAACTCATCAAGATTGACCGCCCGCTGATGTGTATCTCGCACCTTGCCATTCACTTCAACCGTGCCGTCAATGAGGGTAATCCCCTGTCGAAACAAAAAGACATGCTACCCATCATCGCCAAGATTAACCGCGACTTTGAATGGCAGAACATGCTGCTCAACCTCGTTGCCGATGAGTTGCAGGTTGATACCGACGACATCCTCGACTTTGACCTGATGCTCTATGACGTGAACAAGGCAAGTCTGTTCGGTTTGAACAATGAATTCATCTCGGCAGGACGTCTTGATGACCTGAGTATGGTCCATGCTGCCATCACTGCCATTACCGAGGCTAAGGACAAAGACGCGACACTGGTAGCTGCCATTTTTGACAACGAGGAGACCGGCAGCGGCACCAAGCAGGGCGCCCACTCGCCTGTGCTGGGTAACATGTTGCTGAGGCTCGTCATGGCTTTGGGCGGCGACTTTGAGGACTTTGGCCGCGCCGTTCACCGCTCCTTCATGGTTTCGGCCGACAACGCCCACGCTTTCCATCCCAACTATCCCGAGAAATATGACCCGACCAACCATCCGTCGCTGGGTGGTGGCCCGTGCATCAAGGTAAATGCTAATTGCAAGTACATGAGCGACGCCCATTCGGCAGCTATCTTCAAGAGTCTGTGCGAGAAAGCCAAAGCTCCGTTCCAGTATTTCGTGAACCACAGCGACGTTGCCGGAGGCTCCACCCTGGGTAACATCCTTACCGGCCAGATGGATATTGAGGGCGTTGACGTGGGTAACCCCGTGCTGGCGATGCACTCGGTGCGCGAGACCGGCTCGGTGGACGATCATGTGAACATGATCAAGGTGATGAAGGAATTCTTCTCATGATTTAATGGCCGTGGCGCGCCACGGCATACAGGACAAGGCTATGGTGAGTTATTTGCAGGTGGAAGGCCTGAGCAAGGCGTTCGGGGTAGATGTGCTCTTTGAGGACATCACCTTTGGCATAGCCGAGGGCGAGAAAATCGGCCTTATCGCCAAGAATGGCACCGGCAAATCCACGCTGCTCGACATACTCGCCGGCATCGCTTCGCCCGACAGCGGCACGGTCATCTACCGCAACAACCTGCGCGTGGGCTATCTGCCCCAGTTGCCCGACTTGGGCGACGCGCGTACCGTGCTTGACGCCTGCCTGCACGGCGATGATCCTCGCTCTGCAGCAATTAAAGCCTATGAGGACGCTTTACTCAGCGGTGACAGCGAGGGCATGACAGCCGCCATTCAGGCAATGGACGCGACAAGGGCATGGGACTATGAGAACCACTTCAAGCAAATCCTCACCCAGCTCAAAATCACCGATTACAACCAGCCGGTGAAAGAATTGAGCGGCGGACAAGTCAAGCGTGTGGCTTTGGCAAGACTGCTCATCGACGAGCCGCAGATGCTCATCCTTGACGAGCCCACCAACCACCTCGACATCGACATGATTGAGTGGCTGGAGAATTATCTGCAACGTAGCCGCGTGACCTTGCTTATGGTGACCCATGACCGCTACTTCCTGGACAACATCTGCAACCGCATCATGGAGATGGACCAGCAGAGCATCTTCACCTATGATGGTAACTACAACTACTATCTGGAAAAACGCGCCGAGCGCATTGAGGCACAGAACGCCCAGGTAGAGCGTGCCCGCAACCTGCTCCGCACCGAGCTGGACTGGATGCGCCGCCAACCACAGGCCCGCGCCCACAAGGCCCAGTACCGCATCGACGCTTTCTATGACCTGCAGGAGCGCGCCCAACAGCGGCACGATGACAGCGAAGTGGAACTGAACGTCAAAAGTGCTTACATAGGTAAGAAGATTTTCACCGCCCACCACGTGAGCAAGCGATACGGCGACAAGGTTATCCTTGATGACTTCAACTACACGTTTGCCCGTTACGAGAAATTGGGTATCGTGGGTGACAACGGCATCGGCAAGACCACGTTCATCAAGCTGCTGCTCGATGTCGTGAAACCCGACAGCGGTTACTTCGAGATTGGAGAAACGGTCAAGTTTGCACATTACAGCCAGGAAGGCATCCAGTTTGATGAGGGTAAGCGTGTAATCGATGCCATCAGAGACATCGCCGAGTATATCTACTTTGACGAAAAGCACCACTACACCGCCATGGCATGGCTGAACCATTTCCTGTTCGCGCCACAGGATCAGCTGAAGCCCATCTCGAAGCTGAGCGGCGGAGAACGGCGCAGGCTCTACCTGGCCATGGTGCTGATGACCAAGCCCAACTTCCTCATCCTCGATGAGCCGACCAACGACTTAGACATCTCCACCCTTGAGATTCTTGAGGAATACCTGTCTCAGTTCAACGGCTGCGTCATCATCGTGAGCCATGACCGCTTTTTCATGGACCGCACGGTGGACCACACCTTTGTGTTCACGGGCAACGGTCACGTTAAGGATTTCCCCGGCAACTACAGCGAATACCGTGCCTGGAAACAACGCCACGAACAAGAGGCGGCACAACTCGCCAAAGAGCAAGAGGCAGCAAAGCCCAAAGAGAACACATGGGCTAACCGCAACAACACGAAACGCCTCAGCTATAAGGAGCAGCGCGAACTGGAACAACTCAATGCCGACATCGAAGCCCTCAATAAGGAGAAAGCCGAACTTGACGTCCTTTTCGCCAGCGGCGAGACGCTCAACGACGTCGCTGCCAAGGCTGCCCGCTACCAAGAGGTCAAGGACTTGCTCGACGAGAAAGAGCTGCGCTGGCTGGAGTTGTCGGAGTGAAGCTAATGCTGTGTTGTGTTGGTTGCGAATGAACTTTTAACTATTCTCTTTTAACTATTAACTATACAAATGTACGGCCTGGTTGACTGCAATAACTTCTTTGTGTCGTGTGAGCGGGTGTTTGACCCTCGGCTCAACGGCAAGAAGGTTGTTGTCCTATCGAACAACGACGGTTGCGTCATCGCCCGCAGCAACGAGGCCAAAGCAGCCGGCATCCCCATGGGATGTCCTGCATTCAAAATCAAGGACCATACCGACCCGCGCGAGATTGTCCAGCTGTCGGCGCGCCACATCCTTTACCGCGACTTGTCGGACCGCGTGATGAGCATTTTGGGCAAGGAAGTTGAAAATCTTCAACAGTATTCGGTTGACGAGGCTTTCTTCGTCCTGCCTCACGAGGATGTGGAAACAAGCCATCGCATCATGGCCGGATTGGTCAAAAAGGTACGGCAATATGTGGGAATCCCGGTCAGCATAGGCTTTGCACCATCAAAAACGCTTGCCAAAGTGGCCAATCACATTGCCAAGCGCGACCGCCGTATCACCGATGGCGTTTATTGGCTGGTGCGTCCCGAGGCCATTGACATCATCCTCAGGCGCACGCCTATCGAAGATGTGTGGGGAGTCGGCCGCCGACTCGCCTACTCGTTGCAGTCGCGTGGCATCAAGACTGCTGCCGATTTCGTGAAGATGCCGCCGTCTTTGGTGCGTTCGCTCTACTCGGTGACACTGGAGCGCACCCAGCGTGAGCTTATGGGTCACGACTGCCAAATTGCCAATCCCGTCACCATCGCCCACAAGACTATCATGACGTCGCGCACTTTTGGAAAAGTGCTCACCAACCGCGACGAGATTGCCGACGCTGTAGTGTCGTTTGCTGAGAAGACCGCGCGCCAACTGCGCGGCGAGGGCAGCGTAGCAGGAAGCATCATGACCTACGTCAGGGGTGACCGCTTTCGCGAAGACCTGCCATACTATTCCAATTCCTGCCAGTTGCGGCTTGACACGCCCACCAACGACACGATGACCATCGTACGGCAAGCCCTCAACGCCCTGAACAATATCTGGCGCGACGGACTCGCCTACCGCAAGGCGGGCGTAATGGCACTCGACATTGAGCATGGTGGTGCCATACAACTTAGCTTGTTTGACCCCGATGACCACGGGAAACTGCGCCGACTAATGACAAGCATTGACGGCATCAACAACCAATACGGAAATCGAGCCGTAAAACTCGCTCCCGGCATTCAACGCGGTGAGTGGGCACCAAATCAGAGCCACCTTAACGCCATCAGCAAAACGCTGCACTTCTACACCGGCATGATACTCTCAGACAACCTTGACTGTATCGACCAGGACTATGATCCGGAAGATGAGCAATCAACATCCTAACAAAAAAGCGGGCTCTTCGGCCCGCTTTTTATTGATGGTTAGTGATTTTCAACTTAGTTCTTGAGGGAATAGGTGACGGTGGTGACAACACGCACTTTTTTGATCCAGGGTGTGTACATGTCACGATTCTCGATAGAGAACTGGCCCTGATCGGCGCTTACAATCTTGTTGAGTTTGCTGTGGGAATTCTTGGCAAACTGCTGTGCCGTCTTCTCAGCGTTCTCGATGGCTTCCTGCATCATCTTAGGCTTCATCTCCTTGAAGGCGACAAACTCGTACTGCACCTGGTTGTCATAGCTGTCACCCACGATGGCAACACCCTCACGCAACAGGTCGCCCTGCTTGGCGATGAGAGCACGCACCTGGTCCACGTTCTTGCTGGTAACAGTAACCACCGAGGTCACGATGTAACGATAGGCCTTGTTGCCCGTATCATACTCACGGGCGTTCAGGTCGGCCACCTGCGGGGCGCCAGTGCTGATTTCGTCCTCCTTGATACCACCCTTGATGAGGAACGCCTTGATCTTTGACTGGGTGGCTCCAATGCGGTCATAAAGACTCGGTAGGTCATTACCCAGCTCCTTTGAAACGATAGGCCATGTCACCTTGTCGGCCGGCACTTCCTGCTCGGCGAGACCCTTGACATTTACCTTGCGGTCCTTGCTGGCAAAGTCATCGATGCCAGCCTTGATAAACCAGCCCAGCGAGAATACGCTTAATGCAATCAGGGCTGCCGAAACAATCATTTTCTCTTTCATAATCGTAATTGATTGAATTTAGTTAAAAACTGAGTTGCATAGATAACTGCAAATATTGCGCCATATTGTGTGCTGAACGAAAAAAATTTCAACGACCATTCAACAAGCGGATTCCATATACAACAAATTTGTGATTTTGCATGGTCGAAGAAATAAAACTTGGGTGATTCAGAAAAAAGCATTACCTTTGTTGCAAAGAAACAATTACAATCTGTTATCCTAAAAATTACTGTCAAAGAAACATGGAACCATTGTTTGAGAAGCTGAAAAGCAACGCGATTGCCAAGCGGCAACGCATCGTTCTTCCCGAGAGTACCGAACCCCGCACCCTGACGGCTGCCGAGCGCATCATCGCTGACGGCATTGCTGACATTGTGCTGATTGGCGACAAGACCGAAATCCTTGCCAAAGCAGCCGAACTGGGGCTCAAGAACATCGACAAGGCTCAAGTGGTGAACCCCACCAATGCCGAGGAAGTAGAAAAATATGCACAGTTGTTCTATGAACTGCGCAAGGCTAAAGGCGTGACCATCGAAGACGCCCGCAAGAAGGTGCTCGACCCCTTGTATCTGGGTTGTCTGCTTATAAAGGCAGGTGATGCCGACGGACAGGTTGCCGGTGCGATGAATACAACGGGCAACGTGCTGCGTGCCGCCTTCCAGGTGCTCAAGACTGCTCCCGGCATCAGCACCGTGAGCGGCGCATTCCTGATGCTGTTGCCAGAGGGTTCTCCTTATGGCCATAACGGCGTGATGGTATTTGCCGACTGCGCCGTGGTTCCCGACCCCGACGCCCAGCAACTGGCACAGATTGCAGTAAGTGCCGACCGCACGGCCCGTGCCCTCGCCGAAATTGACGATCCCAAGATTGCCATGCTGAGTTTCTCGACCAAGGGCAGCGCCAAGCATGAACGTGTGGACAAAGTCATCGAAGCCACCCGACTGGCCAAGGAGATGAATCCCAACCTGAAAATTGACGGTGAATTACAGGCCGACGCCGCCATCGTGCCCAGCGTGGGTGCCAGCAAGGCTCCGGGCAGCGATATCGCCGGTCATGCCAACGTGCTCGTATTCCCCGACCTGGGCGTTGGTAACATCGCTTATAAACTGGTACAGCGCATTGCCGGTGCCAAGGCTGTAGGTCCCGTGCTGCAAGGTCTTGCCGCTCCTGTCAACGACCTGTCACGCGGCTGCAACGAGGACGACATATACCGCACTGTCATTCTCACCTGCAATCAGGCAATCAATAGATAATTAGGTGTTAGCATTCACCTACAATCAAGGACAATTAACTTAAAACTCACAATATGAACATCTTAGTATTGAATTGCGGCAGCAGCTCTGCCAAGTACAAATTACTCGAGACCAAAGAGAACAAGACCCTTGCCGAGGGTGGTGTGGAAAAAATCGGTTTGCCTGACGGATTTATCAAACTCAAGTTTGATGACGGCAGCAAGAAAAACATCGACCTGGGCCTCACCGACCACAAGGGAGCCATCAAGGCCATCCTCGATGCCCTTGTAAATCCCGAATATGGCTGCATCAAGGACCTGAAGGAAATTGACGCCGTGGGTCACCGCGTAGTGCATGGCGGCGAGAAGTTCAGCCGCAGCGTCCTCATTACCGAGGATGTCAAAGCCATGATTCGCGAGTGTTACGGCATCGCTCCGTTGCACAATCCCGTTAACATGGCAGGCATCGAGGCCATCGAGGCAGTATTGCCCAACGTGCCTCAGGTAGCTGTGTTTGACACCGCCTTCCACCAGACGATGCCTAAGTCAGCGTTTATGTATCCGCTGCCCATGGAGTATTATACCAACGACCATGTGCGCCGCTACGGCTTCCACGGTACGAGCCACCGTTTCATCACACAGCGCGTGTGTGAAATGCTGGGCACAACGCCTGAGGGCAAGCGCATCATCTGCTGCCACATCGGCAACGGTGCCAGCATCAGCGCCATCAAGGACGGCAAGAGCATCGACACCACGATGGGCCTCACCCCCACCGAAGGCCTGATGATGGGTACCCGCTCGGGTGACGTTGACCCCGGTGCGCTGCTGTTCCTCATGGAGAAATACAACCTCTCGCCCAAGGATATGTTGAACATCATCAACAAGAAGAGCGGTGTGCTGGGCATCACCGGCTTGAGCAGCGACATGCGTGACGTCGTTGACGCTGCCGAGAAGGACAACAACGAGCGTGCCCAGTTAGCACTCGACATGTATGAGTTGCGCCTCATCAAGACCATCGGCGCCTATGTTGCCGAGCTGAACGGTGTTGACATCATCGCTTTCACAGGCGGTGTCGGCGAAAACCAGTACCAGACCCGCAAACGTGTCTGCCGCCAGCTGTCTTACTTGGGCGTCAAGATTGACGAGGAATTGAACGACACGCTGTGGCGCGGCAAGGAAGGCGAAATCAGCCTGCCCGACAGCAAAGTCAAGGTAGTTGTGGTCCTCACCGACGAGGAATACATGATTGCCCATGATACAGAGGCTATCGTCGAGGGCCGCGAGCCTTAATCACGACGATAACATCAACTAAAACAGGAACACGGACTCTTTATCCGTGTTCCTGTTTTTTAGTCATCAAGATGATTCTTAGCCTTTAGTTATCATTTTAGTTTTCAACTTGCGGTAAGTCCAGATGCCCAACAGCGGAACAATGGTGCCCACTATGGTATAGAGGACCCAAAAGAGATCGGTCGTGCTGTGCTCGTGTACAACCATGTGACAACCTATCTGCCCCCAGTCGAGATGATACCACCAGATTTTGAGAGCTGATACCAGCTTGAAGGAGATAATGTGAAAGACAAAGATGTAGAGTGTATTGTCTCCGCAATATACCAAGAAACGTTTCACAGTTCCATCATGACGATCAATCCATGATGCAATAGAGTGAACCATCAGGAAACCGATGGCACCCGTGATGGGCAACGTCGCCACAGTCTTGAGCTGTACTTTCAATCCCATGCCCTGGAAATCGAGCAAGGCTGCCCCAACCAGCAACGCCGCATAAACCAGTGTCAGCGCCCAATGTTCACGGATGCGAGTCTCGTAGCGGCGGTACAAGACGCCCAAACTAAAGAACAGCACACCCCAACACTCGCGGATTCCTCCCTGAACAATGGTGATGATGTTCAGGTGATTGGCGACCTTGAACCAGGAAAAGCCTATTGCCAGCAGGGCAATTACAATGGGTACCGTCTTGTGATTGAGCCACTTATGGCGATTGATGAGCAGCAAGTACAGAACAAGGAACACGATACTTGACACCAGCAACGCCCTGAAAAACCAGAATGCGCCTGCAAGAAACTCGTCATAACCGCCCATCGAGAAGATGATGTGGACAAGCCGCTGCCAAATGTGGAACCATGTGTAGGGATGTGTCACTCCCCCAGCCCAATTACCGTATTGCTCGTTGAGCAGACCAATCCTGAAGAAAAGGTTGTGGAATATCAGGAAGAAAAGGCTCCACTCGACAAAAGGCACATAAAGCCCTTGAAAACGCTTCTTGCAAAATGTCCAAGGGTCATTGAGGTACTTCTTGTCAAAGAAATAGCCTGCCGCAATAAAGAACACCGGCATGTGGAACAAGTAGATAAAGGTAATCAGCACCGAGGGCCCCTCGGTGTGTCCCGCACACATCAAGATGATGGCAATGGCCTTGCAGATCGACAGATTGGTATTGCGGCGTTTCATTCGTTACCTGTAATCACACTGAGTGGAACGAAAGTGTAACCTTTTTTCTTCAACGTCTTGATGAGGTCAGGCAGGCGGTCGTAGAATTTTTCTATTCTGCGTTCATCGGTGCCGAAGTGTATCATCAGCAGATGGCCGTTGAGGGTCTTCTCCTTCTCGCAACGCATGATGCGGTCCCACAGCCACTTGTTGTCACGGTAGGGGTTACCACCGGTAATGCCGGGATAGGTGTAGTCCATACAGCTCAAAGTGCCGGGTGAGAAATTGACCAACTGCAAACCTATCTCGCGGGCCCACGCCGCCACAGTGGCGTTGTGCCACTCATAAGGCGGAATGAAGTAAGGTGCCTGCTGCGGAGTGATGCCGAAACGCTTCAATACCTCAAAACTCCTGACGATATCGTCACGGAATTGTTCACGGGTAATCAGCAGTGAATCGCGCTTCTCCCACGCACAATATACCAAGTGTCCGTAGCTGTGGCTACCCACGTAATGTCCGTCGGCAATGAGTCGCTTAACCACATCAGGGTACATGTCAAAAAAGCGTCCTGTGAAGAAGAATGCTCCCTTGATGTCGTTCTTCTTGAGCGTGTTGATGATGCGGTCAGCGCCGTCGGCACGGTCATCGGCAGTGAAGACAAGGCAAATCTGCTTTTTGGTGGCATCACCCCTGACAATAGCGCCCTCGTCCCACATCATTTTTCCGCTGGCACCCCTACCCTCCATCTCATAGAACGAGAATGGGAAAGTCAACGAGGCGGTGCCGTCCATGGTGGGCTCATTGGTGCTGTAATCGTGGGTATTGTCATGATAAACCACGTCACCAGGCTGGAACATGTCATAGGTATTGCCCTCGATATTCAGCATGTCATCTGAAAGGTTCACGCCCTTGAGGCTGTTGAAGATGGTGGCATAGACAGGGCCATCGACGAGTCCTCCCGTGGGCATCCCCACACGCTCCATGACAAAGTTGCTGTGCGTGGCATGCGGATATGTTCCGCCACGAGGCAGTTCCACTATCATACTCGTGCCCCAGGGGTTACAGCCCAGCAGCCAGTCGCGCAAAGCCGCTTCCATTTCCTCAAACTGGCAGTCACCTGTCAGCTGGCGGTACAAGATGCACTGGGTGAGCATCGCCGTGGTCAGGTTGTTGCTGCACCAGATGCCGGGCACACCCCACATGAAGGGATTACCCGTTTGTTCGGCACGCTGTTTGACGCGCTCGATGCCAGCCTTGATGTTGCGGACGAACTCAGCTTGCAGGCGCTTGTTACCGTTAGTCTCTTGGGCGATGCGCACGTGTCCCATGTTCATGAACGGATACCACTGGTAGTGACGCGCACTGTCGGCACCCATCCAGGGGGTGACCGGTTCGCGGCGACCATATTCTACGGCTTGGCTCAGGAACTCAGGATTTCCTGTCGCATGGTACAGTTCAATGGCACCTAACTCCATGTCATCCACCCAGTTGTCCTCCTCATAAATGTACGGCGACACTACACTTACCGTCTGGGTGTTACCCGGCTTGTCAAGGCCCACCTGATAGGCATCGGCAGCCTTGGCTCCAATTTTGGCGGCAAACTCGGGATAATAAGGAGCCAACACTTGGGCACCCAGAGCGAAGTCGCTGGCATATTTGCCCGCTGTGCTTGCTGCGCCCATGGTGGCATTCATGTACTTGCCGCGCTGCTGCGGCTTGCCGTCGATAAAATAGACAGGACGTCCGTTGTTGGGTCCCCAACCATAGTCTGCAGGGTCATCCTTAGGCAGTTTCATGCCTATGTGGTCGCGGTCATCGGCAATCTGGTTATAGAGTTCCCCTTTGGCGGGATTCATCTTGTCAAGCCACGTAAGGCCCCAGTAAATTTCATCAATGATATCTGGGATGCCATTGGCGCCCTCCAACCCGTTGGCCTGATAGTGGTCGCCGAAGGCCGTCGGACACTGCTGCCAAGCGAGCATCATCTGGTAGATGGCGTTGGCACTGGTGGTGGTGTATTGCAACAGGTCGGCTGCATCATGCCAGCCGCCGCGCACGTCGATGCGCTGGCCCTCTTTCTCGGGGTGATAACGCACATAAGCATCCTTAACATGGCAACTGTCGCGCTGGAACGGATTGAAACCGCACCGCTGCTGACGCATATAGTTGAGCACAAAGTCGGCGGTACCGTCCCACACGCGGTTGTTGATGGGGAACACCGGTGATGAAACGCCGGCCGCCACGATGCGGTAAGAGCCCTCGGTACCGAAGTCGCTGAAGTCCAGACGGCATGTCGCCGCCATCTGTCCCCACGACCCCATGTCGCGTGTGGCGGTCGAGCGATAAACCGTCTCACCAGTATAGGCGTCCACCAACTCAAACTCATGGATTGCCACTTTTTCCTGGCTCATAAATACCGCTACTTTCTTGGCCTGCGGCAAGTAACCCAGTTGGTTGATGCGTATCCATCCAGAGGCATGAGCCATCATGCTGACCAATGCCAATAATGTCACAAATGCAAACAGTCGTCGTTTCATATTACCATGTCGGTGCGGGGCTTAATACCGCACTTGTCACAAAGGTACAAAAAAAAGCTCAACCACGTCATTCTCGCTGCCAAAAAACATGACAAAAGCGACAAATCGCGTATAGAAAACTATTGCTTAATTGTTTTAAACAGTTTTCCATATTTTAAGATAAAAACACATTATCTATATAAAAAAAAATTATACCTTTGCACAGTCTGTGAATAACAGTCCAGTGTTGATGTTTTTGGATAAAATCTAGACATGACGTTCAAGCATCTGTTCAACAAACTAAATGGACGCAAATCCCGGCGGTACTTCGCAACGCTGGGCATTATTCTGCTTGCTGGTGCGCTCATCGAAGGTCTGTCGCTGCTTCAGTACCGATATGCCCACCGTCTTATTGAAAAAGAATTGGATTATCGCGCCGAGAGCGAATTGACCCTGAAGTCAGTTCGAGTGAGAAGCATGCTCAAGTCCAACGAGAAATTGGTTCGCAACTACATGTGGCTCATTCAGCGGCAGATACATCACACCGAGAATTTCTACAGCATCCTGCACCGCATTGTTGACACCAATGATGATGTAATGAGTTGCTTTGTGGCATTCGTCCCTGGCTATTATCCTGATCGTGAATACCTGTTTGAACCATGCGCCATACGTCGCGGCGACAGTATCGCCACCGTGCAGTTAGCGGGCGAAAAACACGACTATACCAAAAGGGAATTCTATGAGCAGGGCGTCCTGCATAACACAGCATGCTGGACCGACCCTTATCTTGATGCCGACGCCAGCGGCCGACAAGTCGTTACTTATTCAATGCCCCTGAGTGATGAGACAGGCAAGACTGCAGGCGTTTTCGGCATTGACTTGTCCACCCAGGGAATTATCGACACATTGAACACTCGCCATAACTACCCCTCGACGTTCTTCCTGCTGCTCACCGAGGACGGCCAACTTATCTCCCAACCCGACTCATCTCACACTCAACAGAGTGATGTGGCCACTGTAGTGAACATGATTAACGACAGTACTTACGAACGGGAATCCAGCACAACAGGCCACAGCAAGATCATCACATTCAATGATAAGGAAAAGGGCACGGGCTACGCCTACTATGCGTTCATGAAAGGAAAACCCCACTGGCAAATAGTGATGGTTTGCTATGACGATGAAGTTTACGGACAATTGAAAAAAATGCAACGCAACATGCTGATAATGTTGCTGGCCGGTTTTACGCTGCTGGGATTCATTCTTTACCGCTTCAACTACAACATGCAACGCTTGAACAAGTCCAAGCTTATCAAAGAACGAACCGACAGCGAACTGCGCATTGCCCAAGGCATACAATCCAGGATGCTTCCCACTATAGGCATCCAGCGACCTGATGTGGATATCAACGGCAGACAAATGACAGCTCTTGAAGTGGGCGGTGACCTTTATGACTATATCATTCGTGATGAGAAGCTATACTTCTGTATCGGTGACGTGAGCGGCAAGGGCGTGCCCTCATCGCTAGTGATGGCTGTAGCCCACTCTCACTTCCGCAGCTATGCTCAACACGAGAGCAATCCCGCCCGCATCATGCAGACATTTAATGAGGTCGCTTGCGAAGGTAACGAAAGCAATATGTTTGTAACACTGTTCATCGGCGTGCTGGACCTGCCCACCGGTCGCCTGCGCTATTGCAATGCCGGTCACGATGCGCCGCTGATTATTGGTGACGACGTGCAACCGCTTGCCGTGAACGCCAACTTGCCTGTGGGTGTGTTCAGCGACATCAAGTATGGTCTGCAAGAGACCATGCTTCCCGCCAATGTGACACTATTGCTTTATACCGATGGACTGACCGAGACCGCAAACAGCGAACGTCACTTGTTCGGCTTGAAGAACGTGACTGATACGGCTCAGAAGTGTATAGAACGAGGCCTTACATCTCCCGAGGCGCTAATGGACACCCTTCAAGAAGAAGCCACCCTGTTTGCCGACGGGGCACAACAGAGCGATGACCTGACAATGCTCGCTATCCATTACCACCGTCCTGTCGAGGCCATCACACTTGACGAGACAATTACCCTGAGCAATGACCTGAAACAGGTGCCCGAACTCAATGGTTTTGTCAAATCGGTAGGTGAGCGATTAAACCTTGACCCCTCTTTATCGTCACAGCTCATGTTGGCGGTCGAGGAAGCTGTCGTCAACGTGATGAGTTATGCCTACCCCATCGGCACCGAAGGCAAGATTCAGGTGGATGCCCGTGCAACTGAACAGAATCTGAAATTCATCATCACCGATGAGGGCAAGGCGTTTGATCCGACGCAGGGCGGCAATGCCGATATCACGCTGGACGTCGAGGATCGTCCCATTGGCGGGCTTGGCATCCTGCTGGTGCAGTCACTGATGGACTCCATCAACTATGAGCGCGTTGACGGCAAGAACGTGCTTACACTTAAGAAAGACTATCATAAACAACATCTTTAATACATAAAACATGGAATCGATAATCCAAGAATTTGACAAGAACATCATCGTCACCATGAACGGCTCGCTCGATACCGCAGCAGCCATCGAAACTGAACAGACGCTGAAACCCATCACCGCCGAGGAGGTGGACAAAGACATCGTGTTTGAATGCCAAGGGCTGGAGTACATTGCATCCAGCGGCCTACGCATCTTGCTCGACGTGCTCAAGAAGACCAAAGCCAAGGGTCATAAGGTCACGCTGAGCAACCTCAACGACGACATCAAGAACGTCTTTAAGATCACGGGGTTTATCAATCTGTTTGAGTTTGAGTAATCACCCCATGAGACTCAAACATAACAATTTCAGGCAATGGCTGCTGACAGTTCTCGCCGTGCCTGCGTTGCTGGCATCAGGACAGCCCGCTACTGACACGATTCCCGCACCGCAGAACCAGTTAAGCGTGGACCTGCAGTTTTTGGCACGTGGCGAGTCCCGATATGGAGGTCTGCCAGCAGTGCCCGTCATTGAGGACGATGATTACGAGATTGTAGAACCCGACAAAGTGCCGACTTCCAATTTCGTGCTCAGCCGCACACGACTGCCCATTAATTTCAAGCGCAACTGGCTTGAAGCACGTGTCAGCATGCAGCATTCCGGCGTGTGGGGACAGGCGGGAAAAGGAGCTTTTAACCTGCATGAGACCTGGGTGAAGATGACTTCACGGTTCGGTCTGTTCGGTCAGGTGGGCAGAGTTGCGTTGTCTTACGATGACGAACGCATCATCGGCACCGATGATTGGGCTATGACGTCACCATCCCACGATATCCTGCGACTGGGCTATGAAGGGCATGGCCACAAAGCCCACATTATTCTGGCTTATAACCAGAATGCCGAAGTGATGAACAGTGGCGGCTCTTATTATAGTAACGGTGCTCAGCCCTACAAGACCATGCAAGTCGCGTGGTATCACTATGACCTGCCGCGATTCCCGCTAGGGGCGTCGTTGCTATTCATGAACATCGGCATGCAGAATGATGAGTCGCATTTCAACGGGATTGAAAAGACGATATTCCAGCACCTGTTAGGAACCTATTTGTCGTTCCACCCTAAGCGCTGGTTTGCCGAGGCCTCCTATTATCACCAGTTCGGCAAAAACGAGGATGGCATTAAAATCGATGCCTGGATGGCAAGTGCCAAGGTCTCCTTTAAGCCTGCTGACAATTACGCCTTCGCAGTAGGCTGTGATTATCTGAGCGGTGACAAGTATTTTGCCGTGCCTACAGGACACAACCTGGGTATGATTCATCATGATGTCATCAAGGGCTTCAGCACGGTTTATGGCTCTCACCATAAGTTCTATGGAGCCATGGACTTTTTCTATGTAAGCGCCTACCGTGACGGATTCACCCCCGGTCTTCAGAACACCTTTGCAGAAGCTATGTACAGCCCCATGAAAAATCTTGTCTGCAAGGCCAGTTATCATTATCTGGCTACTGCCACCAAACTTGATGATATGAATAGAGCCCTCGGCCACGAGGTGGAACTGCAGGCGAGTTATGCCTTTGCCAGCAATGTGAAGTTATCGCTCGGCGCCTCGTTCATGAAAGGAGGTGAGACCTTGGAGCGGCTGAAACGATCCACCAAAAAGAATGAAATGCGCTGGGGATGGATCTCGCTGAGTGTCAATCCTCGGATCCTATCTACTAAATGGTAAATATAGTCCCAAGTATTAACGCCTACAATCCATAATAAAACAAGTATATGAAATCATCAGCACCCTTATTAACCTCACAATACGGTATCTATATAGAATGTGCGAACCACCGGGGAGAGCCATTTTATAATCTGCCTTATATTTATATACTGGACGGTTCATTGGACGGCCAACGGCTGCTTGACGCCATTGAGACGGCCTTCAAGGCCCACCCCACCCTGTTCACCCGCATCGCACTGAATGATAACGGCGAACCCATCCAGACGCTAGACATGGACAACGAACCCTGGTCACTCGCTGTTGAGGAAATTCAGGACATAGAGCAGGAGAAGCCGCGTCTGGTGGAGCCCTTCGACATCGACGGAGGACGCCTGTTCCACATCCATGTGATGCACGATAAAGACCACTATTATCTGTTCCTGGACTATCACCATATCATCGTGGACGGCACCTCGATGCAGATTATGCTGCAAGACATCGACAAGGCCTACCGTGGTGAGCCCATTGTCCCCGAGGAGATGACCCTCATGGAGGTTGCAGAGGCTGAATCGCAGCTGCGCCAGACCGACACCTTGGATAAGGGCAGGCAATGGTATGCCCAAAACTATGACTGCGGCGACACTTTCACCCAGTTCATGCCTGACTTGGAGGAGCCCGAGCATCGTGAGGACCACCTGCAGCGCACTCTCTCGCTCGACATGGCGAAAGTAGAAGACTACTGCAAACTGAACGGCGTGTACAAGAGTACACTGTTCACTACTGCCTTTGCATTCTTGCTGGCCAAATTCAACAATGAGCCCGAATCGCTGTTCACCACCGTATATAACGGCCGGCCCGACAAGCGTTTCTCCCATTCGGTGGGCATGACGGTAAAGACACTGCCGGTTTATGCCAAATTCACTCCCGACACTCGCGTGCTTGACCTGCTACAACAGGGCCAGGAGCAGATGAGCGGCTGTCGCCTGCATGAGGTATATACCTACAGCGATGTGATGACTGACTTGAACCTGCAAAGCAATGCCATGTTTGCATGGCACGGACAGTTGTTCGACAACGAAACGATGGGTGGCAAGCCCATGCAGACCGTCCGCATCGGCAACAGCACGCTTGATGCATCGTTTTATCTGAAAGTCTTTATCCAGGACGACAAAGTCCAAGCCAAGGCCGAATATAATTCCAACGAATACTCCAGCGATTTCATCGCTCAAATACTGGAGAGTTACGAGGCTGTGCTCGAGGAGTTCCTCGCCAAAGAATACTTGCGTGACATCGATATCGCCACTTCAAGCCAGGTTGCGACACTTGACAGTTTCAATCACAATGACATGGACTATGACGCCAGGCAGACTATCGTCTCGTTGTTCCGTCATCAAGCCCAGGCTACGCCCGACGCCATTGCTGCAGTCTATACCGACAAGCGGTTCACCTATGCACAAGTGGACGAAATCAGCGACCGAATCGCGGCACATATCGCCAGCAAGGGTCTGGGCGCCGAAGATGTAGTATCGGTACTTATTCCCCGCAGCGAGTGGATGCCTATCGCCTCGCTGGGTGTGTTGAAAGCCGGTTGCGCTTACCAGCCGCTTGACCCCAGTTACCCCAAGGAACGCCTGAACTTCATGATGCAGGATGCCAGTGCCAAATTGTTGATTGCCGATGAGGAGCTGCGTCCCATCGTTGACGAATACCAGGGCGAAGTGTTGCTGACAAAGGACATCATGAATTTGCCCGCTGCAACAGCTCCCGTGGTGGACATCAAGCCTGATCAGTTGTTCATCTTGCTCTATACCTCAGGCTCGACGGGCATTCCTAAGGGTTGCCAGTTGACGCAGGGTAACCTGGTGGCCTTTTGCAATTGGTATCAACGCTTTTATGACCTCAAACCCGAACACAATGTAGCCGCATACGCAAGCTATGGTTTCGATGCCTGCATGATGGATATGTATCCCGCTTTGACCTGCGGAGCTACTGTCCATATTGTCCCCGAAGAGCTTCGTCTGGACCTCATCGCTCTGAATGATTATTTCGAACAGAACGGTATCACCCACTCGTTCATGACGACCCAGGTGGGCTACCAGTTCGCCACAAGCATTGAGAACCACTCGCTGCTGTACCTCTCGACGGGTGGTGAGAAATTGGCATCGCTGACTCCCCCACAGGGCTATAAGTTCTTCAACGTCTATGGCCCCACCGAGTGCACCATCTTCACCACCACCTATCTGGTGGACAGGAAGATGAAGGAGATTCCCATCGGCAAGCCATTGGACAATATGCGCCTCTACATCGTTGACCAACAAGGCCATAGACTACCCGTGGGCGCCGCTGGAGAGTTATGGGTTGCAGGTCCTCAGGTGAGCCGCGGCTACCTGAACCGCCCTGAAAAGACTGCTGAAGTCTATATCGACAACCCCTTTACTACCGATGAGAAATATGCGCGCGTCTATCGCACGGGCGACATCGTGCGCTATCTGCCCTCGGGCGACATCCAGTTTGTGGGACGCCGAGACGGTCAGGTCAAGATTCGCGGTTTCCGCATCGAGCTGAAGGAGGTTGAGAGTATCATCCGTGAGTTCCCCGGCATCAAGGACGCCACAGTTCAGGCCTTTGACGAGGATGGTGGCGGCAAGTTCATTGCTGCCTACATCGTGAGTGACGAAAAGGTGGACATCGAGGCACTCAACAACTTCATCCTTGACGAGAAACCGCCTTACATGGTGCCTGCAGTGACAATGCAGATCGATGCCATACCCTTGAACCAGAACCAGAAGGTGAACAAGCGCGCCCTGCCCAAACCTGAGAAGAAGGCCGCTGCTATCGAGGAGGCCAACGTGCCCATGAACGTGCTGGAGGAGCAACTGCACCAGATAGTCGCCGACATCGTCAATAATAAGGACTTTGGCGTAACCACCGTGCTGGGCTATGCTGGCTTGACTTCCATTTCGGCCATCAAACTGGCAGTACAGGTCAACAAGCGCTACGGTGTGACGCTCGACTCCAGAAGTCTGGTGAAGACCGGCACAATCCAGACCATCGAGAACGAAATCCTCAAGATGATGCTTGCCGGCGGAAGCATTGAGACACAAAAAACTGAATCTGCACTACAAAAGGCGCGAACCAGCGCTCCGCTGTCTTATGCCCAGACCGGTGTATATTTCGACTGCCTAAAGAATCCCGCCTCCACCATCTACAACATTCCTTATCTGCTCTCCTATCCCGAGGGTACCGACGCCAATCGTCTTGCCGATGCCGTCAAGCGTGTGATTGAGGCCCATCCCGAGCTGAGTGTACACTTCATGACCGAGGGCGACTCCATCGTTCAGACAACCGATGACAGCGTTCCGGCCGAGGTGAACATGATTGAGATGAGCGAGGAAGAACTCGCAAAATACAAGAACGAGTTCGTGCGTCCCTTTAATCTGCAAAAGGCGCCGCTCTACCGCACCGAAGTGGTCAAGACACCCACAGGCGTCCACCTGTTGCTGGATGTTCACCACTTGGTATTTGACGGCGGCTCGGCCGACTTGCTCATCCGCCAAATCAATGCTGCCATCGAGGGTAAGGAGGTCGAGACTGAATCCTATAACTATCTGGACTTTGTCGCCGACCAACAGGCTGCTGAGGAGACTGACGCCTTCAAGGCTTCACAACAATTCTTTGCCGAGAAACTGCAGACCTGCGAGGGTGCCAGTGAAATTCCCGCCGACCTGCCCAAGAGTGACGAGCAAGGCTACATCGGTGAGGCTGTGTGTCCTGCCGATCTTGAAAAGGCTACGGCCTTCTGCCGTCAGCAGGAAATCACGCCCGCCCATCTGTTCCTGGGCGCCACGGCCTATGTCGTCTCACGCTACACCAACAACCGCGATGTCTATCTGTGCACCGTCAGCAGCGGCCGCAGCAACCTCAAGATTGCCGACACCGTGGGCATGTTTGTCAATACCCTTGCATTAGGCATGAGTATCGACGACGTGACCGTCAGCGAATTCCTGAAGCATGCCAGCGACACGTTCGACCAGACATTGCGGCACGAGGACTATCCCTTTGCACGCATCGCCACCGATTATGGTTTCCGTCCTGCCATTGCCTACGCCTATCAGGTTGGCGTGCTTTCACAATACACCGTAAACGGCAAGCCCATACATCAAGAATTACTTGAACTTAATGCACCCAAGTTCAAGATTAACATCAAGATAGAAACGCGCGGAGTTGTCGTTCAATATGACGATTCGATTTACAGTGAGCGCATTGGTCAAGGCTTGGCCGAGAGCATCGTTGCTGTTGCCAACAGGATGATGGGACAACCTCAGGCACGCTTGCGCCAGTTGTCCATCGTGAGTGAAAACCAAGAGGAGGAATTGAGCCACCTGCGCCAGACGGCGACGGGTGACGCGCCCTTCACGTTCTTGCATGAGTGCATCGGCCACTTCGCCCAAACACAACCCGACCACGAAGCGCTGGTTGCCGTGGATGCCAAGTTCACTTATAAAGAGATGCACGAAGTCACCACCCGCATTGCCGCAGCGCTGCAAAGTCGTGGAGTGCAGGCGCGAGACCGTGTAGCCCTGCTCTTGCCTCGCACCAGCAGACTCATACTGGCCCTCTTCGGTGTACTGAAGTCGGGTGCCGCCTACATCCCCTGCGACCCGGAATATCCCGCCGACCGCGTGAAACTCATTCTCGAGGACAGCGAGGCACGCTACATCATCACAACCGCCGACCGCATGGACACTGTTCCTGCCGATAAGGCCATCAATGTGGAGGACCTGATTGCAGCAAATGATGAGTATCATGCTCCTGACATCACACCCGAAGACCTTGCCTACCTGATTTATACCAGCGGTTCGACAGGCCGTCCCAAGGGCGTGATGCTGCACCACCGCGGCATCTGCAATTATCTGTACGGCCATCCCGCCAATGTGTTTGCCAACGGCGTGATGACCGATGCCAAACGCATCATGAGCGTGACGACCATCTCGTTTGATGCCGCCCTGCAGGACATCGGTACCGCCTTCTTCAACGGCAAGACGCTTGTCGTCGCCACCGAGGAACAGGCAAACAACCCGCTTGACCTGGCCCGTCTCATCAACGAGGAACACGTCAACATGGTGTCGGGCACGCCGTCACGCTGGATGACGTGGTTGACGAGTGAGGACTTCTGCGATGCCATCAGCCGCATCAACATTGTGCGCGCCGGTGGCGAGAAATTCTCCGACCAGTTGCTTGGACAAATCCGTAAGGTCACCAAAGCCCGCATCTTCAACTGCTACGGACCCACCGAGATTACCGTGGCATCGAACAACAAGGAACTGACTCATGCCGACATGGTAACCGTAGGCAAGCCGCAGCTCAATGTTGTCGAATACATCGTTGACCAGGACGGCAACGAGTTGCCCGTGGGTGTTGTCGGTGAATTGTATATCGGCGGACGCGGTGTAGCCCATGGCTACAACAACCTGGACGAGATGACACGCGAACGCTTTGTGGATTACCACGGCACACGCATCTACAAGTCGGGCGACTACGCCAAGTGGCTGCCCGATGGCGATGTTGTCATCCTGGGACGCACCGACCACCAAATCAAGCTGCGCGGCCTGCGCATCGAATTGGGCGAAATCGAGAACGTGATGCTTAAGGTCGAGGGCCTGAAGAAAGTGGTTATTCTCATCCGCAAAATCAACGACAAGGAGCACTTGTGCGCCTACTATACCGCCGACCGTGAGATTGCACCCGACGCACTCAAGGCCGAGATTTCCAAGAGCCTGACGCAGTACATGGTACCTACGGCTTATCTACAACTCAAGGAGATGCCCATGACACCTAACGGCAAGACCGACGTCAAGGCATTGCCCGAGCCTGAACTGGCCATCACTTCAGCTTATGTGGAGCCTGCCAATGATACGGAGCGCACATTCTGCGACATCTTTGCAGGCATCCTGCAAATGGACAAGGTGGGCGCGACCGACAACTTCTTTGAGTTGGGCGGCACTTCGCTTGTTGTGACGCGTGTCATCATCGAGGCCGACAAAGCCGGAATACATGTGGCCTATGGCGACGTTTTCGCCAACCCTACGCCTCGCAAGCTGGCGCGCCTGATTACAGGTGACAGTGGCAACGAAGGTGATGATGAGGTGACCGGATTTGACTACACAGCCATCAACAACCTGCTGCAAAAGAACACGTTGACAGCCTTCCGTCAAGGTGAGTTCCAGCAGTTAGGCGACGTATTGCTGACAGGTGCCACGGGTTATCTGGGCATCCACATCCTGCGCGAACTGATTGACTCGGATGCACGCAACATCTACTGCCTCGTTCGCGGCAAGAATCAGGAGGCTGCCGAGGGCCGCCTGCGCACCCTGCTGTTCTACTATTTCTCTGATGCATTCAAGGACCTGTTCGGCAAACGCCTGCACATCGTTCTCGGTGACGTGACAAGCGACTTCGGCGAGGGCTTGAAAGTCGATACGGTCTTCAACTGCGCTGCCATCGTGAAACACTTCAGCGAAGGCACTGAAATCGAGGACGTGAACATCGGTGGAGCGCAGCGCTGTGTGGACTACTGCATCAAAACAGGCGCCAAACTCATACATGTCTCTACAGCGAGCACGCGTGGCCTGTGGGCCGGCGAGGCTAAGAATGACATCTTCACCGAGCAACGGCTTTACATGGGCCAGTACCTGGGCAACAAGTACATCTACTCCAAGTTCATGGCCGAGCGACTGATACTGAATGCAGTGGCCCTGCATGGATTGAATGCCAAAATCATGCGCGTGGGAAATCTCGCCGCCCGTTCGACCGACGGCGAATTCCAGGCCAACTTTGCCACCAACTCGTTCATGGGGCGCATCAAGGTCTATAACATGCTGGGATGCTGTCCTTACAGTGTACGCAACAAGCGCGTCGAGTTCTCGCCCATCAACGAGGTGGCGCACGCTATCGTGCTGTTGAGCTCCACACCCAAGGATTGTACCGTTTTCCATCCCTACAACATCCATGGTCAGTTCCTGGGCGATGTGCTGATGGGACTGATCAGTGTGGGAGACGGCGTGCGCTTCGTCGAGCAGGAAGAGTTCGATGAAGCGATGGAACGCGCCAAGGAAGACCCGCAGATGGCCAAACAGATGGCGTCACTGCTCGCCTATCAGGACATGGCGCATGGACAGAAGACCACCGACGTCAGCCGCGACAACGATTACACGACTCAGATGCTGTACCGTTTGGGCTTTGCATGGTCGCCCACCTCATGGGACTATGTGGAGCGCATGTTGACGGCCATCGGTTCACTAGGTTTCTTTGATATGTGATTATAAAGTCATGCAACTGCAAGATAACGACATCACCAAACAGTTTTACCGCTATTTGTGGGCCTACATCCTGGTAGCCCTTTCGGGCTGTCTGGGTAATGTGGTTGACGGCATCATCGTGGGCAACCTCATCAGCGAGGACGGCGTGAGTGCCATCAACCTGTCCAAGCCCATCAACCAGTTCATCTTCACCCTGCATCTGCTCATCAATGCGGGTGCGGGAATGTTGGTGGCCTATGCCCTGGGGCAGAAAAAGATTGACGACGCACGACGTTTCTTCACCCGCGCATTGACGCTGAGCCTGGGGCTGGGACTGCTGCTCGCGATTGTCGGCGGATTGATGTTCCCGCACCAGACAGCGCGCCTGCTGTGCAGCAACGAGCAGATTCTGCCGTTGGCACAGGACTACATGCAGGTGCTGCTCATCGGCAACCCGGCCTTCATCCTCATGTGGGGCTTATCGACAATGGTGGGCGTTGACGGCAGTCCACGGCTTGTGTCGCTGGCTGTCATCATCGACAATGTGGTCAATTTGTGTCTGGACATCGTGTTCATCCAATGGTTCGGCTGGGGCATCACGGGTTCATCGGCAGCGACTGTGGTGGGACACCTTGTGGGTATCGCCATCTTGCTTAGCCATTGGCGCAAACCCGAAAACAGGCGCTTGGTGCCTGTCTTTTCGACCGATGGGCTTGCTGCCTCGTTGAAACGGATTATATCACAGGGAGCGCCGTTGGCAGTGGCCTCCATCTGCCTGACGTTGCTCCTGCTCAGTGCCAATACCATCGTGCTCTCGACAACGGGACGCACCGGTATCTTCGTATTCGCTTTGTGCATGAACCTGCTGCAGGTCTATAACCTCTTCCTGTCGGGCACTTGCCAGACGCTGCAGTCACTTGGTGCCATCCAGGTAGGGAAAGGCAATGATGAAGGCGTGCGCGCAGTCATCAAGCGGGCTTTCCGCTTCATTACCACAGCAATGGTTATCACCTGTATGCTCGTGTGGATATTCCCCCAGGGCATTGCTCGCCTGTTTGGCTGTGACGAACCAGACATGCTGGCCCAAAGCACCAATGCCCTTCGCGTGTTTGCATTGAGTTTCATACCCTTCTGCTACATCTATGTGCTGATGATTGTCTACAAGCTGTACAGTCAACATCGCATGGCACTGTTCATCTCGTTTGCGTTGTCGCTCACGGTTATCCCCGTGCTGTGGCTCATGGCGCGACTGCTGCCGCAATACATCTGGCACAGTTACCTAATCGCCTACTTGATTGAAGCGATCATCATCTTCGCAATGCACAAGGGACGGAACATCCAGTTCCAATTAGCCCCTAAGAATTAATCGCCGACAGTCAAAGGATGGTTTACATTGACGAGAACATCTGGGACTTTGACCTGCAGCAGGCATTGGAACAAGTCAGCGCACAACGGCGTGAATATGCCCTGCGTTATCGCCATGAGCGTGACCAGCGCCTGTGTATTGCTGCCTATCGCCTGCTCATGAGGGCCATGAAACTGGAATATGGCATCGACGAAGCTCCTGAGTTCATCTATGACGAGAACGGCAAACCGTTGCTCAAAGGATACCCCGACATCCACTTCAGCCTGAGCCACTGCCATGAGGCAGTGGCCTGTGCTGTGAGTGACCATCCCGTCGGGATTGATATTGAGACCACCGAACACTACAGCATCGAGGTGGCACGCAGAGTGATGAACGACGACGAAATCAGGCAAATCGAAGCATCAGCCCAACCAGAAGTCACCTTCACCCAGTTGTGGACCAAGAAAGAGAGCCTGTTCAAACTCACGGGCGACGATCTTGACGGCAACACGGCACAAATGCTCGATAAGGCCGACAATTACCGTTTCGAAACCGTCATCCATCCCCGCTACATCTACACCGTCTGCTCCACCACCACACCCGACAAAAAGCACTGACACTGAAGCAGTAACCCTTAGGTTCCTTATCTGTTGCTCTTATTTAGAATGTTGCTCCCATTTACCCAAAGACTTCCTTTTTTTGGGAAAACAATAGTTGGACTGGACAAGATTTCGATAACCTGCTCTCGTTCGGCAAAATTCAAACAAGTTTGATATTGCGCTCATTTAATCGCAGATTTGGGAAATAAGTGTTACTTTTGCGGCATCAAATTAAAACGAAAACTTTATTAAATAATATGATTAAATTCTGCGTGCGATTAGTGCAACGTTGGTTGCCAGAACCTTTTATATTTGCCATACTGCTCACCTTCGTGGCAGCGTTGGTAGCTATGCCATTGTGCCATCAGACACCCCTCGAGGTGATTGAGCACTGGGGTGGCGGCGTATGGAATTTGTTGGCGTTTGCCATGCAGATGGCTTTAGTTCTTGTTTGTGGCTCGACCTTAGCTGCTGCACCGGTTGTCAAACGAGCCATCGATGCAATGGCTCGCGTGCCCCAGAGTGCTCCCGCTGCAATAGCCCTTGTGACTGTCGTTTCGGCATTATCCTGCTGGCTCAACTGGGGCTTTGGTCTTATTGTGGGAGTCATCTTCGCCAAAGCAATAGCGCGTCAGCGTTCTGATGTCGACTATCGACTTCTTATCGCATCGGCTTACAGTGGCTTCGTCGTGTGGCATGCCGGTATCTCCGGCTCCATCCCTCTTACAATGGCCACCCCCGGCGAAGCGCTCGCAATGGCTACTGATGGTGCGCTGACTGAGCCTGTGCCATTGGGACAGACCATCTTCGTCTGGCACAATCTGGTGACTGTGCTGTTTGTAATCATCGGCATTACTGTCGCCAACACCTTGATGCACCCCAAGCAAGGCATCCTCACCATCGACCCCGCGCTCCTAAAGGATGAAGAACATATCGCGACCGTCATTTCATCCACGGACAAGACACCGGCACAGCGGCTCGAGCAAAGCAAATTACTCTCGTGGCTCGTGGCACTGATGCTTGTGGCCTATCTCGTGATTCATATCGCCATGCACGGTGCCGGTTTAGACCTGGGTGGAGTAATCATGATATTCCTTGCGTTGGGACTTATGCTGCATCCCACACCAGTCGACTACGTGCGAGCCTTCGGAAAAGCAAGCACTGGTGCTTCAGGCATCATATTGCAGTTCCCCCTCTATGCCGGCATCATGGGCATCATTACAGGCATCGGCGTCAGCGGCATCAGCTTGGGAGGCGTCATGGCCGAAGCATGTATCCGAATCAGCAATCCCGTTACCTATCCGTTGCTCACCTTCCTTTGTGCCGCAGTGCTCAACATGTTTGTGCCAAGTGGCGGCGGTCATTGGGCTGTGCAGGCACCGGTTATGTTCACCGCCGGTGCCAACCTCGGTGTGGACCCAGGCTTGACAGGTATGGCCATTTCATGGGGCGACGCATGGACCAATCTTATACAACCATTCTGGGCGCTTCCGGCCCTGGCTATTGCTCGCCTTGACGCGAAGGATATCATGGGCTACTGCCTCATCGATCTTCTCGTCACCGGTGTCATTATCTGCGCCGGCTTGTTGATTTGGGCAATGTAGAGGAGCACGTTGACCTATGCTTTCAAATAGCCGGGCGGTATGACACCATGCGCCCGGCTTTATTATATGTTATCATTGGCGAAAGATAACTCACCAAAAAATCGCCAAAAATACGCCAAAAACAAAGAGAACGAAAAAGAAAAAGCAACAAACCGTCTTATTATCAGTTTATTGCGCATAATCTACAAATAAAAACTTGTGAACCCGTGGGGAGTCGAACCCCAATCGAAGGAACCGGAATCCTTTATTCTATCCATTGAACTACGGGTCCAAAAAGGTACATTTACCGGAAATGCGGGGCAAAATTACGCCATTTTTTGTAACTTTGCAACAGATAACCTACAAAAGTAAGATTATGACAGTTCGCATCGAACCCTCGTGGAACCGCGTGCTTGCCGAGGAATGGGAAGCTCCGTATTTCAAGCAGTTGACCGACTTTGTGAGGCAGGAATATGCATCGCGTCAGGTGTTCCCGCCTGGCCGGCAAATATTTGCCGCATTTGACGCGGCACCCTATGACAAGGTCAAGGTAGTAATCCTTGGTCAGGACCCCTATCACGGCGTGGGACAGGCCAACGGACTGTGCTTCAGCGTTAATGAGGGCGTGGAGATGCCGCCGTCGCTGGTGAACATCTTCAAGGAGGTGCATGACGACGTGGGGACGCCGATGCCTGCCAACGGTGACTTGTCGCGATGGGCACGCCAGGGCGTGCTGCTATTGAACGCGACCTTGACGGTGCAGGCCCACCAGCCGCTGTCGCATCAGGGCAAGGGATGGGAGTTGTTTACCGACCATGTCATCGCACATCTTGCCTCAGGGCGCGAGCATCTGGTGTTCATGCTCTGGGGGGCTTACGCCAAACGTAAGGGGGCTTTCATTGACCGCACACGGCACCTGGTGCTCACGGCAGCCCACCCGTCGCCGTTGTCGGCCAACCGTGGCGGTTTCTTTGGCTGCCACCACTTCTCGCGTGCCAACGACTACCTTGTCCAGCACGGCCTCTCCCCCATAAATTGGTAAACGTCCACGGTGCATTTGGAACAATTAATGAAAAAGTGTCACAAAAAATCACGATTTTTTAGTGCCAATTCAAAAAATGGTTGTATCTTTGCACCGCTTTTACGAAATATTTTTAAAAACTTATTGTAATGTACTTAGATTCAGAGAAAAAGAAAGAGATCTTTGGCACTTACGGCAAAAGCAATACTGACACTGGTTCCCCCGAGGCCCAGATAGCATTATTCTCATACCGTATTGCCCACTTGACCGAGCACTTGAAGGTCAACAAGAAGGATCATACGACTCAACGTGCACTTAAGATGCTGGTAGGTAAGCGCCGCAAATTGCTCGATTACCTGATGCGCAAGGACATCAACCGTTACCGCGCCCTCATCGCCAAGAAGGAGCTGGGTATCCGCAAGTAATCCTTCCAGAGCACGAGAAAACAATCCTCAAACATGGACACCGCCGCTACACAAGTAGCGACGGTGTCCTGCTTTTTTCAGTAAGCATTGGCGGGCACTATCACCCCGTTTACATATTTTGAAACGCCCCACAAAGAAAAAACTGCCAACAGATGAATAAAAAGTAACAACTTTTGATTATCTTTGCCATTCCAGAATTAAACATTTATTATCAACCTATAAAAACGAGAAAGAAATTATGGCTAAACCATTTGTTATCGGTATCGACATGGGCGGCACTAACACCGTCTTTGGCATTGTGGACGCTCGAGGAACGGTTATCGCGAGCGGCTCGATCAAGACTGCTAAACACAGCGACTTCAACGACTACATCGATGAGCTCCACACTGAGCTCACCCGCCTGATGCAGGACAATGATGCTGTGGACAAAATCCAAGGTATCGGCATCGGCGCCCCCAACGGCAACTACTACACCGGCCTGATTGACCAGGCTCCGAACCTGCCTTGGCCGACTCCCATTCCCCTGGCCGACATGGTTACCAAGAAATTCGGCATCCCTTGCCTAATTACCAATGACGCCAACGCAGCCGCCATCGGCGAGATGACCTATGGTGTGGCCCGCGGCATGAAGGATTTCATCATGATTACGCTGGGCACCGGTGTGGGCAGCGGTATCGTGGTAAACGGTCAGATGGTGTATGGCCACGACGGCTTTGCAGGTGAGCTGGGACACGTTATCGTAAAGCGCACCAACGGCCGCGTGTGCGGCTGCGGACGCACGGGCTGCCTGGAGGCTTACTGCTCGGCAACGGGTGTGGCACGCACAGCACGCGAGTTCCTGGAGCTGCGCAACGAACCCTCAAAACTGCGTGAATATGACATCGAGGCCATCACGAGCAAGGACGTGTATGACTGCGCCATCGCAGGCGACAACCTGGCAAAGGAAATCTTCAACTACACTGGCACCATCCTGGGCGAGGCCCTGGCCGACTTCACCAACTTCTCGAGCCCTGAGGCATTTGTGCTGTTCGGTGGCCTGACCAAGAGTGGCGACCTGATTATGAATCCAGTGAAAGAGGCCTTTGACCGCAACGTGCTGGGCATTTACAAGGGCAAGGTGAAAATCCTCATCAGTGAGCTCAAGGAGAGCGACGCCGCCGTGCTTGGCGCCAGCGCTCTGGGTTGGGAAGTAAAGGAGTAACATCGTAACCGCCATGATGACGATGAAACGATTCATGGGTGGCGT
The DNA here is from genome assembly GCA_017427945.1 of Muribaculaceae bacterium. Lineage (GTDB taxonomy): Bacteria > Bacteroidota > Bacteroidia > Bacteroidales > Muribaculaceae > Sodaliphilus. The sequence goes on from JAFRRT010000012.1 coordinate 275,492, forward strand.
GATATTGGTTGCCACCTGCTGCATGTTCCTGTTCTCGTGCAACGAGAAGCCCAAGAGCTACCGTATTGTGACGGTGATGACCGACGGCAATGAAGCGGTCGAGAAAATCACGGCAAAGAATGACACCGACGCCGCACTCCAGTACGTCGGTCGTCTGGAAAAGATGATCGCCGACGCCGCCAGTGGCGCTGCGACCAACGATTTCAAGGCCATGTATATCATTTCGCCTGACGGTGACACGCTCAACACCAACGAGGACCTGATGACAGCCGTTCTGAACCCCGAGCCGATAGAGATGGCTGATATTGACAGCATCCCTTGACGAAATGAGGTAAACAGAGGGCTAAACGATCCCTAAACACAACAAACCCCGCAACCATGATGGTGCGGGGTTTGTTGCAATTTATTGCTATACAGCAGCAGTGTTTACTCTTCAGTCTTGGGAGCCTCTTCGGCCTTAGGTGCCTCCTCGGCAGCGGGAGCGGCTGCAGCGGGAGCAGCAGCTTTCTTGCGGCTGCGACGGGTCGACTTCTTGGTAGCGGCCTTCTCCTGACCCTTAGCCTCGAGCATAGCCTCGTTAAAGTCCACAAGCTCAATGAAGCAAGTCTTGGCGTTATCGCCCAGACGGTTACCGAGTTTGAGGATGCGGGTGTATCCACCGGGACGGTCGGCGATCTTAGCGGCGACGGTCGAGTAGAGTTCCTTAACGGCCTCCTTGTTCTGGAGGTGCTTGAATACCAGACGGCGTGAAGCGGTGGTGTCGTCCTTAGCCCTGTTGATGAGGGGCTCGGCATACACGCGCAGGGCCTTGGCCTTAGCGAGGGTCGTGATAATGCGCTTGTGCATGATGAGCGAGATGGTCATGTTGGCCAACATGGCATCACGATGGGCGCTCTTACGGCTCAGATGGTTGAATTTCTTGTTATGTCTCATCGTTTTTTACTCTTTTTCTAATTTGTATTTAGTGATATCCATGCCAAAGTGCAGATTAAGCGTTGCCAACAGCTCCTCAAGCTCGCTCAGTGACTTCTTACCGAAGTTGCGGAACTTGAGCAGGTCGGTCTTGTTGAAGACCACAAGTTCTCCAAGGGTCTCAACGTTAGCCGACTTCAGGCAGTTAAGAGCGCGTACTGACAGGTCCATGTCAAGAAGCTTGGTCTTGAGCAGCTGACGCATCTTGAGTACTTCCTCGTCAAACTCCTCGTTGGCGTTGTCCTCGGTATTGTCGAGAACGATTTCGCGGTCGGTGAAGAGCTGGAAGTGCTGAATCAGGATTTCGGCAGCGCCCTTGAGGGCGTCCTTGGGATGGATGGAGCCATCGGTAGTGATTTCGATGATGAGCTTCTCGTAGTCGGTCTTTTGCTCGACACGGAAGTTCTCGACAACGGTCTTCACGTTAAGGATGGGCGTGTAGATTGAGTCGATGGCAATCACGTCGATGGGGTCGTTGGCGTTCTTGTTCTCCTCGGCCGAGAGGTATCCCCTACCCTTGTTGATCGAGAGTTCGATCTGGAAGCTGTTTTCGGGATTGATGTGGCAAATCTCGAGCTCGGGGTTCAGCACTTCAAAAGCGCTGAGCACCTTGGCGATATCGCCAGCCTTGAAGACGCTTTGACCTGAAACCTTGACAACGGCCTTCTCGGTGTCGGTGTCCTCGACGATGCGTTTCAGGCGCACTTTCTTGAGGTTGAGGATGATGTTGGTGACATCTTCCCTGACGCCGGGGATTGTGGCAAACTCGTGCTTCACTCCGTCGATGCGGATGCTGCAGAATGCAAAGCCTTCAAGTCCAGAGAGCAGGATGCGGCGCAGAGCGTTACCGATCGTGACACCGTAGCCGGGCTCCAGAGGCCTGAACTCAAACCTACCGAATGAGTTGTCGGCTTCCAACATTAAGACTTTGTCGGGTTTCTGGAATGCTAAAATAGCCATGGATATAATTTTTACTGTTTAGAATACAACTCGACGATCAACTGTTCCTTGATGTTCTCAGGAATGTCTTCACGAACGGGCATGTGCAGGAGCTTGCCTCCCTTGATGCTCTCATCCCATTCGATCCAGGGATACTTGCTGTGGTTGAAACCTGCAAGAGCGTCTTGAATGACCTCAAGCGATTTGGATTTCTCACGAACAGCAACTACCTGACCCTCACCAACCGAGTATGAAGGGATGTTGACAACCTTGCCGTCAACAGTGATGTGGCGGTGAAGAACGAGCTGACGTGCAGCAGCACGCGTGGGGGCAATGCCCAGGCGGTAAACCATGTTGTCGAGCCTAGCCTCGAGCAATTGCAGGAGGACCTCACCCGTAACGCCCTTCATGCGTGAAGCCTTGTTGAAGAGGTTGCGGAACTGACGCTCGAGGACGCCATAGGTATACTTAGCTTTCTGTTTTTCGCGAAGCTGCGTGCCGTACTCCGACATTTTGCGGCGACGGTTAGTGCCGTGCTGACCCGGTGGGTAATTCTTCTTCTCGAAGTACTTGTCTTCACCGAAGATGGGTTCACCCAGTTTGCGGGCAATCTTAGTTTTTGGACCGGTGTATCTAGCCATAGTCTTTCTTTAAATATAAATTAACATTGTGAATTGGAATCGCTTCAGTGCAGCCGCGATTGCAGAGAGGTCGTCAAAAATGCAATCCATTCACTGATAGAGATTCGCGAAAAATTTGTTGTTACTAAAAACCGTTTTTAAACAGTGTTTTGTTTGTGAAAGGGAAGCGCCTAACAGGTTTAGACCCTTCTTCTCTTGGGAGGACGGCAACCGTTGTGGGGCAACGGAGTGACATCGATGATCTCGGTAACTGCTATGCCAGCGCCATGGATGGTGCGGATAGCTGACTCACGGCCATTACCAGGACCCTTGACATAGGCCTTGACCTTGCGCAAACCCAGGTCGTAAGCGACCTTGGCGCAGTCCTCAGCAGCCATCTGGGCAGCGTAGGGCGTGTTCTTCTTAGAACCACGGAAACCCATCTTGCCGGCCGATGACCACGAGATGACCTGTCCCTCACCATTGGCGAGGCACACAATGATGTTGTTGAATGAAGAATGAACGTGCAATTGACCGATACCGTCAACGCGTACGACTCTCTTCTTAGCTGCGACTGTCTTTTTAGCCATAATTCAATAATGTTATTTAGTAGCTTTCTTCTTGTTAGCAACAGTTTTCTTGCGTCCCTTGCGGGTACGGGCGTTGTTCTTGGTGCTCTGACCGCGAACAGGGAGACCGTTGCGGTGACGGATGCCACGGTAGCAACCGATGTCCATCAATCGCTTGATGTTCATCTGCACCTCGCTGCGCAGGTCACCTTCCACTTTATATTCGTTACCGATGACTTCACGAACGGCTGCTGCCTCGGCATCGGTCCAATCCTTCACGCGGGTGTTCTCATCAACACCAGCCTTCTTGAGGATTGTAGCGGCTGAGCTGCGCCCGATACCAAAGATGTAGGTCAAGGCGATAACGCCGCGCTTGTTTTGGGGAATATCAACCCCGACAATTCTTACTGCCATATATTAAAACTTAATTTTTTTGCAAAGTTAATACTTTTTTTATCCCTGACGCTGTTTGAACTTGGGATTTTTTTTGTTGATCACATACAGGCGCCCTTTGCGACGTACAATCTTGCAGTCCTCGTTGCGCTTTTTGATAGATGCTCTAACTTTCATAGTTGTATCTTTGTTTTGTTATTTGTATCTAAATGAGATTCTTCCTTTGGACAAATCATAGGGGGACATCTCCACTCTCACCTTGTCACCAGGCAGGATTTTGATGTAGTGCATACGCATCTTTCCGCTGATGTGCGCGGTGATCTGGTGTCCGTTTTCGAGCTCGACACGGAACATCGCATTGGAAAGCGCCTCGACGATTGTGCCGTCTAATTCTATTGCTGTCTGTTTTGCCATATAAAATCGTTTTAACGTTAATTTGTTGCCTATAAAAAGTTTATTTGTTTCAATCAGATGAACCTGTCACCCAGTACTTCCTTGATACCGTCAAACGAAGACAGGATGTCGGGCTTGCCATGATGAATGGCAATGGAGTGTTCATAGTGAGCGCTGGGCTTGCGGTCGCGGGTGCGGGTTGTCCATCCGTCGCGCTCGGTGATGATGTTCTTGCCACCCAAGTTGATCATGGGCTCGATGGCAATCGTCATGCCGTTGCGCAGCAGGGGGCCCGTTCCACGTCGGCCGAAGTTGGGCACCTCGGGATCCTCATGTAGTTTACGCCCCACTCCATGTCCGCACATCTCGCGCACAACACTGTAGTTGCGACGCTCGCAATACTGCTGGATGGCGTTGGAGATGTCGCCGATGCGGTTACCGGGCACGGCATGCTCGATGCCCACATAGAGCGACTCCTTGGTGGTGCGCAACAGTTGCAGGGTTTCTTCGGCCACCTCACCCACACAGAAGGTGTAGGTACTGTCGCCGTTGAACCCCTCGGGGGTGACGGCACCGCAATCACATGACACGATGTCGCCATCCTCGAGCACGTAGTTCGACGGGATGCCATGCACGACGACCTCATTGACCGAGGTGCAAAGCGTTGCGGGAAAGCCGTACAGCCCTTTGAAACCGGGCGTGCAGCCTTGAGAACGGATATACTCTTCAGCGATTTGGTCAAGACGACGCGTGGTCACGCCGGGAGCGACCCACTTGGCCACCTCGGCCAGTGCGCCTGCCACGACCTGATTAGCCCTGCGCAGCATCTCGATCTCCTCGTCTGTTTTGAGATATATCATAGTGTGATTGAAATTCCTTTTAAAGGCGTTAACGTCATTTAGCGGTTACGACCTTTGAGCTTACCAGACTTCATCAGACCATCATAGTGGTGCATCATCAAGTGAGTCTCGATCTGCTGCAGGGTGTCAAGAACGACACCGACAGTGATGAGCAGCGATGTACCACCAAAGAACTGGGCAAACTGTTGGTTGATGCCGAAGTAGCGGGCAAATGCCGGCAGGATGGCAACGATACCAAGGAAGATTGAACCCGGCAAGGTAATGCGCGACATGATCGAGTCAAGATACTCGGCAGTCTTCTTACCCGGCTTGATGCCAGGAATGAAGCCGCTGTTCTTCTTCATCTCCTCGGCCATCTGAGTGGGACGCACGGTGATGGCGGTGTAGAAGTAGGTGAAGGCGACAATCATGAGGAAGTAGATCACATTGTACAAGAGGCCGTTCATATCGCCAAAGTTGCGTGCAATCCAGCCACCGATGCCAGAGGCGTCCTGACGGGCACCAAAACCGGCGAGGGTGATGGGGATGAACATCAAAGCCTGGGCGAAGATGATAGGCATCACGTTAGCGGCATTGACCTTGAGGGGGATGTACTGGCGAGCACCACCATACTGCTTGTTGCCGACGATGCGCTTGGCATACTGCACGGGCACCTTGCGGGTACCCTGGGTGAGCATGACAGCACCAGCGGTAACTGCGAACAGGATGACGATCTCTACAAGGAACATCACCAGACCACCTTGAGCGGTGTTCAGTCGGCCAGTGAACTCTTGAACGATGGCACCCGGGAAACGAGCCAGGATACCAACCAAGATGATAAGGGAGATACCGTTACCAATACCCTTGTCGGTGATCTTCTCACCGAGCCACATGATCAACATGGCACCGGCGGTGAGCACGATTGACAGATAAATCAACATCGGCACGTTGTTCATGATGTTGGCATGTCCACCGGCTGCATTCACCTGATACTGGAGGTTGGCCAGATAAGCGGGAGCTTGGAACAAGAGGATGATAACTGTCAAGTAGCGGGTGTACTGGTTGAGCTTCATGCGGCCACTCTCACCCTCACGCTGCATCTTCTGGAAGCTGGGTACTACCATACCCATGAGCTGGATAACAATCGAAGCGGTGATATAGGGCATGATACCCAACGCGAAGATTGAAGCCTGGCCGAATGCACCGCCCGAGAACATATCGAGCAGCTGCATCAGACCGCCACTGGTGAAGTTACGCATGGCCTCAAGGTCGGCGGGGTTGATTCCCGGCAGCACCACATGGCATCCAAAGCGATAAATCACGATGAACAGGAACGTGGTGATGAGACGCTTGCGCAGGTCCTCAATCTTCCAGATGTTCTTTAATGTTTCAATGAGTTTCATTGTCCGATTAGAGTTTTACGATTGAGCCACCGGCAGCGGTGATGATTTCCTCAGCCTTCTTTGAGAAAGCATGGGCTTCAACCTCAAGCTTGTGGCTGAGCTTACCCTGACCCAAAATTTTAACAAGTTGGTTCTTACGCACCATACCAGCCTTCAGGAGGTCGGCAACGGTGATTTTTTCGAGGCCATTCTTCTCGGCGAGAGCCTCAAGCACAGCAACGTTGATGGCCTTGTACTCCACACGGTTGATGTTCTTGAAACCACCCTTGGGGACACGGCGCTGGAGAGGCATCTGGCCGCCTTCGAAGCCGACCTTCTGCTTGTAACCCGAGCGCGACTTTGCACCCTTGTGACCACGAGTCGATGTACCGCCCTTGCCCGAACCGGGACCGCGGCCAATGCGACGTTTCTTCTTATTTGAACCTACAGCAGGTTTTAAATCATGTAATTCCATAATGTTGTTTTCTTGTTTGTGATGTTAAGAATTAATCAACATTGGTGACTTCCACCAGATGACGAACAGCGTTTACCATACCCAGAACCTGAGGGGTAGCCTCGAGGGTGACGCTGTGGTTCAGTTTCCTGAGTCCCAGAGCATCGAGGGTCCTTTTTTGACGAGCCGGACGATTGATGCGGCTTTTCACTTGCTTAATCTGAATCTTAGCCATAACTTGTAAACAAAATTAGCCGTTAAACACCTTGTCCACAGTAACGCCACGATAGTGAGCCACGGTAGCCGGGCTGCGCATCTCGTCGAGAGCCTTGATAGTAGCCTTCACCAGGTTGTGAGGGTTGCTTGAGCCCTTGGACTTGCAAATAACATCGGTAACGCCTACGGTCTCGAAGACGGCACGCATAGCACCACCAGCCTTCACACCGGTACCGGTGCTGGCGGGTTTCATGATGATGCGGCTACCGCCAAACTTGGCGACTACCTCGTGAGGGATGGTACCCTTGTGAACGGGGACCTTGATCAGGTTCTTCTTTGCCATCTCGGTGCCCTTGCTGATTGCGGTGGTGACCTCATTGGCCTTACCCAAACCGTAACCAATAACACCGTTACCGTCGCCAACTACTACGATGGCGGCGAAAGTGAAGGTGCGACCACCCTTGGTAACCTTGGTGGTGCGGTTGATGGCAACCAGACGCTCCTTTAATTCGGCGTCGGCAGCGATCTTAACTCTATTATTTTTCTTCAGCATGATGTTGTTTCTTAAAATTTAAGTCCGCCTTTGCGTGCGCCGTCGGCCAACGATTTAACTCTACCATGGAACAGGAAGCCATTGCGGTCAAACACAACGGTGTTGATGCCAGCCTCGATGGCTTTCTTGGCAACGGCCTCGCCCACCTTAGCGGCGATCTCGCTCTTGTTGCCCTCGGTGATTCCCTGTGAGGAAGCCGAAACGAGGGTATTGCCAGCGATGTCGTCGATGACCTGGGCATAAATTTGCTTATTGCTGCGGAAGACACACAGCCTGGGGCGCTCCGGGGTGCCACTGATGCGACCGCGGATGCGGGCCTTGATCTTGTTTCTTCTATCAGTTTTGGATTTCATATCGTTTCCTTTCTACTTAATTATTTGGCAGCTGCCGTTTTACCAGACTTACGGCGAATAACCTCGCCAACAAACTTAACACCTTTACCCTTGTAAGGTTCGGGCTTGCGGAAGGAGCGGATCTTGGCACAGATTTGTCCCAGGAGCTGCTTGTCGCACGATTCGAGGGTGATGAGCGGGTTCTTGTTACGCTCGGTCACGGCGTTTACCGTTACCTCGGGCGGCATCTTCAAGTAGATGGCGTGTGAGTAACCGAGTGCGAGTTCAAGCACCTGACCATTGCTGGTAGCGCGGTAACCAACGCCGACAATTTCCAATTCTTTCTTGAAACCCTCGCTCACGCCAACAACCATGTTGTTGATCAGGGCGCGGTACAGACCGTGCTGAGCGCGTGACTCACGCTCGTCGTTGGGGCGGGTCACCTTGATTTCATTGTCCTCGACCTCTACCGTGATGTTGGGGTTCAGGGTCTGCTTGAGCTCACCCTTAGGGCCCTTGACGGTGAGGACGTTGTCCTTTTGTTCAACAGTTACGCCAGCGGGGATGGCGATGTGCAATTTACCAATTCTTGACATAGCTCTGCTCCTCCATTAATAAACGTAACACAAAACTTCGCCACCAATCTTCTGGTTCTTGGCTTCCTTGTTGGTCATGATGCCCTTGGAAGTCGAGATGATGGCAATACCTAAACCATTGAGCACGCGGGGCATGTCCTTGTAGCCAGTGTACTGGCGCAGGCCGGGCCTTGACACGCGTGTGAGGCACTGGATGGCGCTAACGTGGTCCACGTTGTCATACTTGAGCGCAATCTTGATAGTGCCACGGGGAGAGTTCTCTTCCTCGACGAACTTGTAGTTCAGGATGTAACCCTGGTCGAAGAGGATCTTGGTGATCTCCTTTTTGAGCTTGGAAGAAGGGATTTCAACGACACGGTGCTGTGCCTTGATCGCATTCCTCAATCTAGTCAGATAATCTGCAATAGGATCTGTCATTGTTTTAAACTTGTTTAAATTGATTCGACGTTGTCGAACAATATTTAATACTTATTGTTTCTAAAAGATAATGTTGGTTGAATCACCAGCTGGCTTTGCGCACACCGGGAATCAAGCCGTTTGATGCCATCTCACGGAAGTTGATGCGGGAGATGCCGAACTGACGCATGTAGCCCTTGGGACGGCCTGACATCTTGCAGATGTTGTGCAGGCGCACGGGAGATGCGTTGCGGGGCAGCTTTTGCAGTGCCTCATAGTCACCGGCCTTCTTGAGCTCAGCACGCTTGGCGGCATACTTAGCGACGAGGCGCTCACGCTTAGCCTGGCGGGCTTTCATTGATTCTTTTGCCATAATTTAACTCTGGATTATTTGTTGTTAAACGGGATTCCGAATTCCTTGAGCAGGGCATATCCTTCCTCGTCGGTCTTGGCGGTGGTGACGAAGGTGATGTTCATACCGGTCATCTTGGTCACGTTGTCGATGTTGATCTCGGGGAAAATGATCTGCTCAGTAACGCCAACAGTGTAGTTGCCGCGTCCATCGAGCTTGCCGTTAACACCCTTGAAGTCGCGGATACGCGGCAGGGCGATGCGGATGAAACGCTCCATGAACTCGTACATGCGGTCACGACGCAGGGTCACGCGAACGCCGATAGGCATTTTCTTGCGCACCTTGAAGTTGGAGATATCCTTCTTCGACAGCGTCTGCACGGCCTTCTGGCCGGTGATTGCGGTAAGTTCGTTGATAGCGGTCTCGATGATCTTCTTGTCCTGGGTTGCGTCACCCAGACCCTCGTTGAGGACGATCTTCACCAGACGCGGAATCTGCATCGGGGTGCTGTAGTTGAATTGCTTCATCAAAGCGGGAGCAATCTTCTCGTCATATTGTTTCTTCAGCGTGGTACTCATTACTTAATCTCCTCTCCAGATTTTTTAGAATAACGAACTTTCTTACCGTCCTCATCAAACCTGAATCCCACGCGGGTGGGCTTGGGGTCGCGACCACTCTTGGGGTCAACGACAGCAATATTGCTCAGGTGGATGGGGGCTTCCTTCTTGATGATGCCGCCCTGGGGGGCCTTGGCATTGGGCTTCGTGCTCTTTGACACGATGTTGACACCCTCGACGATGGCCTTGCCCTCCTTGTGGAGAACCTCGAGCACGCGTCCGGTCTTACCCTTGTCGTCGCCGGCGAGGACATAGACGGTGTCACCTTTCTTGATTTTTAACGTAGCCATATATTGTTTATTGCTATTTTAAAATTGTGATTAAAGAACCTCGGGAGCCAGGGAAACGATCTTCATGTTGGTGGCACGCAGCTCACGGGCTACGGGGCCGAAGATGCGCGTTCCGCGCAGCTCACCGGTATTAGTAAGCAATACACAGGCGTTGTCGTCGAAGCGGATGTAGGAACCGTCCTGACGGCGGATTTCCTTGCTGGTGCGCACAACGACTGCCCTCGAAACGGTACCCTTCTTCACCTCCGAAGCAGGGATAGCCTTCTTGACGGTGACAACGATGATGTCACCCACCGAAGCATAACGACGACCGGAACCACCCAGCACCTTGATGCAGAGGACTTCCTTGGCACCGCTATTGTCGGCAACTGTCAATCTACTTTCAGTCTGTATCATAATTCTTTACTTGGCTTTTTCGATGATTTCTACTAACCTCCACCTCTTGGTCTTGCTCAACGGGCGGGTCTCCATCAGGCGAACGGTGTCACCAATGTTGCACTCGTTGTTCTCGTCATGAGCGTGGTACTTCTTCGTCTTGTTGACGAACTTGCCATAGATTGGGTGTTTCTCCTTCCACTTGATGGTCACAGTGATGGTCTTGTCACCCTTGTTGCTGGAAACAACCCCAATTCTCTCTTTTCTTAAATTACGCTTTTTTTCCATTGTTTTGGTTGTTGGGATTATTTGTTCTTGAGTTCGCGTGCGCGGATTTCAGTTTTCAGACGCGCGATCAGTTTCCTGTCAAGCGTGATCTTGGCCGGATTATCGAGCGGGGAAATCGTGTGCTGGATCTTCTCCTGAACATACTCCTTCTGGACTTGGTCGAGACGATCCTGCAATTCCTTATCGGTTAATTCCTTGATATTTTCCTTTTTCATTATTCGGTCAGATATTAAACGAGTTGAGTGGGATCATAGTCGCGGCGAACGACAAACTTAGTAGCCACGGGGAGCTTCTGTGCGGCGAGGCGCAGGGCTTCCTTAGCGATTTCATAGCTCACACCGTCGACCTCGATGAGGATGCGACCGGGATGAACGGGAGCGACGTAACCTGCTACATCACCTTTACCTTTACCCATGCGGACATCGGCAGGCTTGCGGGTGTAGGGCTTGTCGGGGAAAATGCGCAGCCAGATCTGTCCCTGGCGCTGCATGTAACGTGTCACGGCGACACGGGCGGCCTCGATTTGGCGAGCGGTGATCCACTTGCTCTCCAGGGTCTTGATTCCGAAGGAACCAAAGGCGAGCTGATTGCCACGCTTGCTATATTGGCGAGGATGTCCGTCACTGGGACGACGATATCTTAATCTCTTAGGTTGTAACATTTTAAATTTCGTTTTTTAAAGTCACACTTCAAGTTACTGGTTGCGACTGGGTTTAACGATTGTTGTTTCTCTTGCCCCCACGGAAACCGCGACGCTCGCCGCGCTCTCCACCGCGAGAACCGCCACCGCGGCGCTCACCGGCATTGTTGGCAAAGTTAGGTGCCAAATCACGCTTGCCATAGACCTCGCCACGGCAGATCCAAACCTTGACACCGATCACACCAACCTTGGTGTGAGCAGGAACCAGAGCGTAGTCAATATCGGCACGCAGGGTATGGAGAGGCGTACGGCCTTCCTTGAACATCTCGCTGCGGCGCATCTCGGCACCGTTGAGACGACCCTTGACTTGGATCTTGATGCCCTCGGCACCCATGCGCATGGTGCTGGCGATAGCCATCTTCACGGCACGGCGATAGGCGATCTTGCCCTCGATCTGGTGAGCGACGTTAGCAGCAACGAGCTGTGCATCGAGCTCGGGGCGCTTAACCTCGTGGATATTGATTTGAACGTCCTTGTTGGTGAGCTTGATGAGCTCCTGCTTGAGGACCTCCACCTCAGAACCCTGCCTACCGATGATGATACCGGGGCGAGCGGTGCAGATGGTGATGGTGACGAGCTTGAGCGTGCGCTCAATGACGATGCGTGCGACACTGGCCTTAGCAAGACGCTCGTTGAGATACTTGCGGATCTTGTCATCCTCTACCAGTGTATCTCCATATTTGCGGCCACCAAACCAGTTGGAATCCCAACCGCGAATGATGCCTAAACGGTTACTGATTGGATTTACTTTCTGTCCCATTTCGTTTTATGCGTCTTTTTCTTTGTTAATAGTGTCCACGTAGATGGTCACGTGGTTAGAACGTTTGCGGATACGGTAGCCGCGGCCCTGAGGAGCCGGGCGCAGGCGCTTGAGCATCGGAGCTGCATCAACCGTGATGGTCTTGATAAAGAGCTCTCCGCTCTCGGCCTTCTTGCCATTCTTCTGTTCCCAGTTGCTGATAGCCGACTTGAGCAGCTTCTCGACGTCAACGGCAGCCTGCTTGTTTGAGTAATGCAGGAGACCGAGTGCCTTGAAGACTTCTACGCCGCGAACCATATCGGCCACGAGACGCATCTTGCGGGGCGAGCTGGGAATGTTGCGCAACTTAGCGAAGGAGTCGCTGCGGCGAGCTTCCTTGTGCAAGTTTGCTGATTCTCTTTTTCTTTTACCCATTGTATTTAATTCTTTGTTTGTTCTTTAAACTTAAATAATCCCGGGCCCATTATTTCTTGTTGTTGCCGCTGTGTCCACGGAAGGTGCGCGTCGGGGCGAACTCACCCAGCTTGTGGCCTACCATGTTCTCGGTAACATAGACGGGAATAAACTTGTTGCCATTGTGAACGGCAAAGGTGTGTCCCACGAATTCGGGAGCGATCATCGATGCGCGCGACCAGGTCTTGATCACACTCTTCTTTCCGCTCTCATTCATGGCGTCAACCTTTTTCTCCAGTTTCACACTGATGTAAGGGCCTTTTTTTAATGAACGACTCATAATTAATCGAATTTAATCAAATTACTTCTTTCTTCTTTCAATGATGTACTTCGAAGACTGCTTCTTAGGTGCACGGGTCTTCAAGCCCTTAGCATACAAACCGTTGCGGTTACGGGGATGTCCACCACTCTGGCGGCCCTCACCACCACCCATGGGGTGGTCAACGGGGTTCATCACGACACCACGGTTGTGGGGGCGGCGACCCAGCCAGCGGGAACGACCGGCCTTACCGGACTGCTCCAGCGCGTGGTCACTGTTACCAACCACACCTACGGTAGCCTTGCATGCAGCAAGGACTTTGCGTGTCTCACCCGAAGGTAATTTGATGATTGCGTAGGTACCCTCGCGGCTGGTGAGCTGGGCGAAGGTGCCGGCTGCACGTGCCATAGCGGCACCCTGACCGGGACGCAATTCGATGTTGTGAATTAAAGTACCAACAGGAATCTTGCTCAGTGGAAGCGCGTTTCCCACTTCGGGGGCCACGTTCTCACCGCTCTCGATCGTTGCACCCACCTCAAGTCCGTTGGGAGCAATGATGTAAGCTTTGTAGCCGTCTGCGTAGTAAAGCAGGGCGATGCGAGCCGAACGGTTGGGATCGTACTCGATGGCTTTAACTACTGCCGGCACACCGTCTTTGTTCCTCTTGAAGTCAACCAGGCGCAGTTTGCGCTTGTGGCCTCCACCACGATAGCGGGCGGTGAGGTGACCCTCGTTGTTGCGACCGCCGGTGGAACGCTTGCCGACCGTAAGAGACTTTTCTGGTGTACGCTTGGTTACGTCGTCAAATACACCAATAATTTTGTGTCTTTGCCCCGGTGTTGTGGGCTTCAATTTTCTTACTGCCATTTTTTATTATAAATTACTATAGAAATCAATAGTTTGTCCTTCGGCAACAGTGACGATGGCCTTCTTGAAAGCCACGGTCTTGCCCTTGATGATACCGCTCTTGGTGTAGCGCTGCTTGTTCTTGCCGCCATAGTTCATGGTGCTCACGTCAATGACCTTGACATCATAGAGCTTCTCGATGGCGTCCTTGATCTGATACTTGTTGGCATCGGGGGATACCTTGAAAGTATAGCGGTTTCCCTTCTCAGAGATAGCGTTGGCCTTCTCGGTCACAACGGGAATGATTTGAATGTTCTCCATTGTCAATCCTCCTTACTTTAAGTTGTTGAGCGCATCAACCGAGCTCTCGGTAACGAGAATCATGCGGTTGTCAAGCACGCGGTAGGTATTGATGTCGCTGGCGGTCACCACGCTTGCGGTGGGCACGTTGCGGAGCGACAGATACAGGTTGGGCTCTTGTCCGGCGAGGACGAGCAGCAACTTCTGACCCTCGAGCTTGAGGTTGCGGGTAATGTTCACGAATTCCTTGGTCTTGGGGGCGTCGAACTTGATGTCCTCGATGACCATGATCTGGTTGTTCTGGGCCTTGTAGGTCAGCGCCGAGCGGCGAGCCAGGGCCTTCACCTTCTTGTTCAGCTTGAAGCTGTAGTTGCGGGGACGGGGACCAAATACGCGGCCACCACCATGGAACAGCGGAGACTTGATGTCACCGTGACGGGCACCGCCGCCACCTTTCTGGCGACCAAGCTTCTTGGTCGAGCCAGCGATTTCACTTCTCTCTTTAGCCTTGTGGGTACCCTGGCGCTGGTTGGCCAAGTACTGCTTAACATCGAGATAAACGGCATGCTCGTTAGGCTCGGCGATGGCGAAAATCTCGTCGTTAAGGGTCACCTTGCGACCGGTGTCCTCACCCTTGATGTTATAAACTGCGAGTTCCATTCTCTTACATTTCAATAATTACGATTGAACCTTTGCTGCCCGGTACAGAGCCTTTCACCATGAGAAGATTGTTCTCGGGCAATACTTTAATCACTTGCAGGTTTTGAGCGGTGCAGCGCACGTTGCCCATCTGGCCGGCCATACGCATGCCCTTGAAAACCTTGGCGGGATAGGAGCAGGCACCAATGGAACCGGGAGCGCGCTGACGGTCGTCCTGACCGTGAGTGGTCTGACCCACGCCGCCGAAGCCGTGACGCTTAACGACGCCCTGGAAGCCTTTACCCTTTGTCGTGCCGATAACATCAACAAATTCAACGTCACTGAACATCTCGACGGTGATCTCGTCACCAGCCTTGTGCTCTCCATTAAATCCTTTGAACTCGGCCAAGAATCTTTGCGGTTTCACTCCAGCTTTCTTGAAGTGGCCGACCATGGGCTTGGAGGTGTGCTTGTCGTTCTTCTCGACAAAACCCAGCTGCAAAGCCTCGTAACCGTCACTTTCAACAGTCTTCACCTGAGTGACAACGCAAGGACCTACTTCGATAACAGTGCACGGCACGTTCTTGCCGTCGGCACTGAAAACGGATGTCATTCCGATTTTCTTTCCTAATAATCCTGGCATTTCTCTTGAAATTTTAATTACTGTTTGTTAATGCTGTTAATTTTACTCGTTGTTCAATCTCTTGTACTACACCTTGATCTCCACTTCAACTCCGCTGGGCAACTCAAGCTTCATCAGAGCGTCTACAGTCTTTGCGGTAGAGCTGTAGATATCGATGAGACGCTTGAAGGAAGCCAGCTGGAACTGCTCGCGGGACTTCTTGTTAACAAAAGTCGAACGGTTCACGGTGAAGATGCGCTTGTGGGTGGGCAGAGGGATGGGACCGCTCACTACAGCGCCAGTGCTCTTCACTGTGCGCACGATCTTCTCGGCCGACTTGTCAACCAAGTTGTGATCGTAGCTCTTCAATTTAATTCTAATCTTCTGACTCATATTATTAATAATGTGAAATTGTATTATTGCAATAATTCGACGTGTCCTAAACATTCACCCAGCACCTTCAGGGCGATGGGGGTTGCCACGGGGGCGTAGTGGGAGAACGACATGGTGCTCGTGGCACGGCCGCTGGTAATGTTGCGCAGGGCGGTGACATAGCCGAACATCTCGGCGAGCGGGGTGCTGGCCTTGACGATGCGGGCACCGCTGCGGGCACTCTCCATGCCCTCGACGATGGCACGACGCCTGTTCAGGTCGGCGATGACGTCACCCATGTTCTCCTCGGGGGTCACCACTTCGAGCTTCATCATCGGCTCGAGCAGTACGGGGCGTGCGCTGCGGCAGGCACTGCGGTAGGCCTGCATGGCACACAGCTCAAAGCTCAGCGTGTCGCTGTCCACGGGGTGGTAGCTGCCGTCGAGGACGGTCACCTTGAGGCTCTGCAGGGGGAATCCTGCCAGCACACCGCTGTGCATTGCGGTCTTGAAGCCCTTCTCGATGCTGGGGATGAACTCCTTGGGAATGTTACCACCCTTAACATCGTTGATGAACTGCAAGGTGCCTTCAAAGTCCTCGTCAACAGGCTCCACGCGGCACTCGATGTCGGCGAACTTGCCGTGGCCACCGGTCTGCTTCTTGAAGACCTCACGCACCGTTGCGGGCTGTGAGATAGCCTCCTTGTAGGTAACCTGGGGACGACCCTGGTTGCACTCGACCTTGAACTCGCGGCGCAGACGGTCGAGGATGATGTCCAGATGAAGCTCACCCATACCGCGGATGATGGTCTGGCCAGTCTCCTCGTTGCTCTCGACCTGGAAGGTGGGATCCTCTTCGGCAAGCTTTGCCAGGCCCACTGCCATGCGGTCGAGGTCGTTCTGCGTCTTGGGCTCAACAGCGATACCAATCACGGGCTCAGGAAAATCCATAGCCTCGAGAACAACGGCGGTCTCGGCGCTGCTGCACAGCGTATCGCCGGTGTGCACGTCCTTGAAGCCCACTCCCGCGCCGATGTCACCGCAACCAATCACCTCCATGGGGTTCTGGCGGTTGCTGTGCATCTGGAACAAGCGGGAAACGCGCTCCTTGTGGCCAGTGCGCACGTTGTAGACCTGACTGCCGGCATCGAACTGACCCGAATAGACGCGGAAGAACACCAGGCGGCCCACATAGGGGTCGGTAGCGATCTTGAACACCAGCGCGCACAAGGGCTCCTCAAAGAGGGGCTTGCGGGTCACCACCTTGTCGGGATTGCCGGGAGCCACACCGCTCACCTCGCCTGCGTCGGCGGGGCTGGGCAGATAGGCACACACGGCGTCGAGCAGCGTCTGCACACCCTTGTTCTTGAAAGAACTGCCGCACAACACGGGAACCATGTCGCGGTTCAGGGTAGCCTTGCGCATTGCGCTCTTGATCTCGTCGATGGTGATCGACTCGGGGTCCTCGAAATACTTGGCCATGAACTCGTCATCAAACTCGGCGAGCTGCTCCAACATCTTGTCGCGGTACTCACGTGCCTCGTCCACCATGTCGGCGGGAATGTCGGCGGTCTCGTATTCGGCGCCCAGCGTCTCGTCGTGCCAGTAAAGCGCCTTCATCGTAATCAGGTCAACGACGCCCTTGAAGTTCTCTTCGGCTCCGATGGGCAACTGAATGGGACACGGATTGGCACCCAGCACCTCGCGAATTTGACGTACCACGTCAAGGAAGTTGCATCCCACGCGATCCATCTTGTTCACATAGGCGATGCGAGGCACCTCATACTTGTCGGCCTGACGCCACACCGTCTCGCTCTGGGGCTCTACGCCGCCCACAGCGCAGAAGGTGGCGATAGCGCCATCCAGCACGCGCAGCGAGCGCTCCACCTCAACGGTGAAGTCCACATGCCCCGGAGTGTCAATCAGATTGACCTTGTACTTGTTACCGTCATAGTTCCAGAACGTGGTGGTAGCGGCGCTGGTGATGGTGATACCCCTCTCCTGCTCCTGCTCCATCCAGTCCATGGTAGCGGTACCCTCATGAACCTCACCCATCTTGTGAGTCAGGCCCGTATAGTACAATATACGCTCCGATGTGGTGGTCTTGCCGGCATCGATGTGTGCCATGATGCCGATGTTACGTGTATATTTCAGTTGTGCGTCGGTGCCCATTGTTTAGTTCACGTCGTCGCTAATCAGAATCTGAAGTGAGCAAATGCGCGGTTAGCCTCGGCCATGCGGTGCATGTCCTCTTTGCGCTTGAACGCGCCACCCTGCTCGTTATAAGCGTCCATGATTTCAGCAGCCAGCTTGTCGGCCATGGTCTTGCCGCCACGCTTGCGTGCGAAAATAATCATGTTCTTCATCGAAACCGACTCTTTGCGGTCGGGGCGGATTTCGGTAGGCACCTGGAAGGTTGCGCCACCAACACGGCGGGACTTCACCTCCACTTGGGGAGTAATCTTCTCCAAAGCTGCTTTCCAGATCTCGAGAGGGGTTTTCTCTTCACTGGCCATCTTCTGGCCCACGAGGTCGAGAGCGCTGTAGAAGATACGGTAAGACGTGTTCTTCTTACCGTCGTACATGAGGTGGTTGACGAACTTAGTTACGCGAACGTCACCGAACTTGGGATCGGGAAGGATGATCCTCTTTTTTGGCTTAGCCTTTCTCATTTTTTAAACACAGTTGTAGTTTTAAGTCTGCTTGGTTGTCTTTTGCTTTGTTCTTCAACGCCCGCCGCTGCGGCGCGTTTACTCAACCAAATGTCCAATCCAATAAAACTGAAAACTAAGTTTGAAATTAATTTTACTTCTTTGAATTGTTTAGTAAGTTAGGGCCGGATGCGTCACGGCTTATTTTTTCTTCTTGGGACGCTTGGCACCGTACTTGCTGCGGCGCTGGGTGCGGCCTTCAACACCGGCGGTGTCGAGGGTGCCGCGGATGATGTGGTAGCGTACACCGGGAAGGTCTTTGACACGACCGCCACGAACCATGACGATCGAGTGCTCCTGAAGGTTGTGGCCCTCACCAGGGATGTAGGAGTTCACCTCCTTGCCGTTGGTCAAGCGGACACGGGCAACCTTGCGCATAGCCGAGTTCGGCTTCTTAGGCGTGGTCGTGTAAACACGAACACACACACCGCGACGCTGAGGACATGAGTCCAGAGCGGGCGATTTGCTGGTCGATTCCAGCGCAGTGCGGCCTTTTCTTACTAATTGCTGAATAGTAGGCATCTTACGTTTGTTAGTTTTAATTAATTTGACAAAAATTTTTCAGTTTGCTCCCTTGCGAAAATCGCCATTAAACACCCACACAATCAAGCGTTTAGAGGTCATTTTCCGGCCAATCGGCGCAAAAAAGCGTTGCAAAATTAGGCATTTTTCCGCTAACAGCCAAATATTTAGGTATTTTTCTATATATATAATGTAAAAGTGCAATCGCCTGTTTATCAACAAGATAGACGTAAAACCGCCTGTTTCAGGCAGTTTCAGCTTCGCAGATTCACAAAAATTTAACATTATTTAGCATATTTTAGCCAAATATCGAGGCAAAATAAGACAAAAACGCCTCCGAATCAGCTCCACACCCTACCCTTATCGGCAGCATGAAAACGACACTACAAACCGCCGAAATCAACATACACATTATATATATTATATAGGACCCGTAGAGAACTCGTTTTTGGGTGTTCCTATTTCGTGACTGCCCACCACCGAGACACCCAAACCGGCACAAATGGACAATTTAGGCCCCGTAACGATGAGGAAAGCCGATTTTTTGATACATTTGCAGCACGAAACTAATCAAACGAACGATTATGACACAGATTGCCCAAATTATCCTCCTGGCCGCAGGACTGTTCGACTTCCTCGTGATACTTTGGCACGACGTGCTGACGCTGCAAGAGTGCAGCTTTGACAACACCGATTACAGCAAACTGCTGAAAGACAGCAGCGAATTCACTTCGCCCAAGCGCCTGATAGGGCTTGCGGTACTTTTAGGACTGTGCACCAACATGGCCATGATGTCATGGATTGTGGTGCTCATCCTTGCCGCCGTGCTGATCATCCAAGGCGTGGAGATCCTCATTCGCGAGCACGGCAAACGGCCAAAAGCCACCAAGCGCGCCAAGCACATTTACGTCGCAGTAATTATACTCGCAGTCCTCGTCCTCGCGGTTGCAACAGCCTGCCTCTACTACCGCGGCGGGGCGACCGACGCATACCGCGGCACGGCGTTGCTGGAGCTTCTGATTCTCATCGGCTCCCCCTTCCTCACCAAGGCAATAAACGGGCTTTTCGGGAGTCAAGAATAGGCATTTTTCAGACAGCCGGAAATAAAGGAGAGTTTTTAAAGTAACACTTTATGTTGCCACAATTACCAAACATAATCAATTACTTTAAATATATAAATATAATTAATTTTGTTGCAGCTAATTAGTGCAACAAAATTTCATGAAATCAAAATCAAGTTAAAGAATTTTTAGAAAAATTGATTTTCCACGTCATTTTGGTCGTTTTCGGGCTCTTTTTCGTCCTGTTCAAGAAGACGTTTCATGGCTCCTGGATTAAGGATTTCCAGGTACTCTTCATAGGGGATAAAACGGCCGCCGAGTGACCGCAGATGATTTGTCTCAAGCTGGCAATCTATCATCTGGCCGCCTATGCGCTGCATGAATTGCGCTAAATGAATCAAGGCAAGTTTTGACGTGTTGGGCTCCTGCGAGAACATGCTCTCGCCTATGAAGCAACTGCCCATGACAACGCCATAGAGACCTCCTGCCAGTTCGTTTTTCTCGTTCCACACCTCAACACTCGAGGCATAGCCGGCATGAAAAAGGTCGGTGTAGGCACGCTTGATATCTTCTCCCAGCCAAGCCCCATTGAGGTAATAGCGTCCGCCTACCTTACTGCAGCCCTCGATAACGCCCTCAAAATCACGGTTAAACGTCATGTGGTAGCGGCCTTTGTTCATCAGTGTGCGCATGGAGTGTGATATGTGCACTTCGTCAGGGAAAATCACAAAGCGCTGCATGGGGCAATACCATGCAGGATAAGGCCAGTCACGGAAGGAGTACCACGGGAAAATGCCATAGCTGTAGGCCAGCAGCAAGCGTTCCTGGCTCAAGTCGCCGCCTACTGCCAGCAATCCGTCCTCCTCACCCAGTCTGGGATCGGGAAAAACGATATCTTCAGTCAGCTCATAAACCATGGCTTACTCTTCCTCCAACACATCTACCACACACTCGCCGCCCTGCTTAAGCGGCCCAAACAAAATCTCACGCACAAGTCTGGTCTTGAGGCGATTGTGAATAACACGGTCCATCTCACGAGCACCGTATTCCTGGCTGTAGCCTTCCTGCAGCAGTTGCTCACGCGCTTTGTCGCCAAGGCGCAGGGTAACGTTCTTGGCAGTGAGCATTGTCTGCAATTCACGCAGCTTCTTGTCCAGAATCATTTCAGCCATTGTGCGGTCCATGTCGTTAAACACGACTATGGACGACAGGCGGTTGATGAACTCGGGCTTGAACGTCTTCTTCACCTGCTTGAGCATTGCTTGTCCTGCGGTGACGGTAGAAGCGAAGCCCACCGACGCCTGATGGGCGAACTGCGCCCCTGCATTGCTGGTCATGATGAGCACCACGTTGCGGAAGACAGCCTTGCGGCCCTTATTATCGCTCAAGGTGCCGTAGTCCATCACCTGCAGCAACAGGTTGAATATATCGTCATGCGCCTTTTCTATCTCATCGAGCAGCAGCACACAGTCAGGGTGTTTGCGCACCGCATCGGTCAGCAAGCCGCCGTCGTCATAGCCCACATATCCAGCAGGAGAGCCTATGAGTTTGGCAACGGTGTGCTTCTCGACATATTCACTCATGTCGAAGCGCACCAATTCCACGCCTAACTCACGGGCGAGGACACGTGCGACCTCGGTCTTTCCCACTCCAGTGGGACCAACAAACAGCAAAGAAGCCAGCGGCTTGTTCTCGTCGATGAGACCAGCCTTGGACATCTGCACTGCCTCGACAACCTGTTTCACAGCCTCATCCTGTCCGTAAATATTGTTCTTGACACGCTGCTCCAGCGACTCCAGTTTGTCATTGTCCTGCTCATCGAGCGTCAATGAGTCAACCTTGGCGACACGAGCCAGCACATTGGCAATGAGGGCCTTGTCAACACGGCGCTCCTCATCATTCTCACGATTCATCTGCACCCATGCACCAGCCTCGTCAATCAAGTCGATGGCCTTATCGGGCAAGAAACGGTCGGTGATATGTCGAGCACTGCCCTTGACGGCAAATTCCAGAGCATCATCATCATATTTGACATGATGGAACTCCTCATAGCCTTCCTTGAGCATTTGAATGATTTTCAGCGTCTCATCGATGCTGGGTTCGTCGATGGGCACCTGCTGGAAACGCCTCATCAGACCCTTGTTGCGCATGATGTAGCGATTATATTCCTCATAGGTAGTCGCCCCGATAAAGCGCACTCGCCCACCCTCAAGATAAGGCTTGAGCAGATTGCTGGCATCCATCGAGCCTTCACCAGTCTGTCCGGCGCCGACGATGTTGTGAATCTCGTCGATATAGAGGATGGCACCCGATTCGGCGGCAATGCCTTTCATAACCGTCTTGAGGCGCTTCTCAAACTCGCCCCTGAATTGTGTACCGGCTATCAGTGAGCCCAAGTCCAGCATATAGATTTTCACGCCCTGCAAGGATTCAGGTACTTGGCCATCCTCGATGCGCTGAGCGAGGCCATAAACAATGGCCGTCTTGCCCACGCCGGGTTCGCCGATGTGCAGGGGATTGTTCTTGTCTTTGCGGCACAGCACCTGGATGGTGCGTTCCAACTCTTGTTCACGGCCAATAAGCGGATTATGGTCTGCCAAATGTTCGTTGATGCACAACACGAAATCACGCCACGAGCCGGTGACCTGACGGGCATCGACCGGAGAGTCAGTGGCAATCATTTCGTCTCCTTCCACGGCATCGCCTTCGCCATCAGGATTAGAATCCATACGGTAAGCATCTGTCAGTCGCTTGAAAAACCTGTCCTTATCGTCATTGACAAGCGCCTTGAAACAATTGGCAGCAAATGAGTCCTTTAGTTGGGATAGAGCACTGAATAATTGCGGTACATCGGCCTCGTCGAGAGTGTTCTGCTCACACTCACGCTCCATTTGATTCATGAGCAAGCCATACTGATGCGAGGCAAACATCTCGCGTTGATTCTCATCTTCGGCAAAGCGTTCCTGACGCTCAATGTAATCACGCAGCTGCTGTTTCACCTCCTCGATGGGCAAGTCAAGCACACTGGATCCCAGAACGGCAACGACAACAGTGTCACCCAATGACGCAAGCAGCAGATGCTCTGGCGTCACCAACTTGTTCCTGCACGTGTCGGCCAAAATCATTGCCGAGGTCAAGATATTCTCAAGAGCAGTTGAAATTTCCACGTTATTCTATTTATCTTAATGATGATTGATAATTAATCGGGCTCACAGGTGATATTCAGCGGGAAGCCCTCTTGGCGGGCCATGGCAGTAGCCAGCGAGGTCTTGGTCATCGCCACATCATAACTATACACACCCACGACAGCCTGTCCCTCGCGATGCACTTTCATCATGAGCGCCACCGCCACGTCAGCAGGCTTTGAGAAAACCTGCTGCAACACATGGGTGACAAACTCCATCGTCGTGAAATCGTCGTTGTGGAAAATCACCTTATATTGTCGAGGCTCCTCAATCAGGATTTTATCGCGCACCGCAGTACCGGTACCAGTGCCTGTTTGCTTGTTATTGTCTGCCATGCCTATTGATATTTGCTTATTACTCACACAAAATTACTCAATATTTCGAAATCACGCAAAAACCATGCCATTGTCATGCACCATGCGACATGTGATCGCAGCCCTGCCATAGAGTCCGACAAGTGCCAAAAAGTGCGATAACACACTTTTGGCGCGAAATGGTGACTCTAATTCATAAAAAACCACTAAATTTGCGGGGAATGAGCAGAAAAAATGACATACGACGCCTGACACATTTCTTTTGTCACTCACTTCTGGCCGTTGTTCTGTTAGCCGCAAGCCATCTGCCGATGATGGGCGAAACGGTCGACTCGTTGTATGTTATCTTCATGAATGCCCCGCAAAACCAAAAGGTCGAGACGGCCAACACGATTTTCATGACATTGTTCCAGAGGCAGGACATTGATACCCTTATTCAGTTTGACAAGACCGACAAAGCCATGATGATCGAGGCGAAACTGCATCAGGAAATGGCTAACTTCTACTTCGACAAAGGTCTTTATGCCCCCTCTCTTGAAGCCGGCAAACGTGCCGAGGGCCTGCTTGCATCCATCAATGACGACATGATAAAATGCGATGTGCTGGGCACTATCGCCAACGCCCACTTCAGGCTCGGCAACTATGAAGAAGCCCTCGACAAGCTGCTTGAGACCTATCGCTTGGACAAGAAGATAGGCGACAAAGCATTCATCAGTTCCGACCTCAACTCGCTCGCCGCCATTTATCTTACCATTGAGCAACCTGCTCAAGGCATCAAGTACATCAATGAGGCGATAGCTATAGAGCGCGAGCTGAAACGCAACGGCCACCTTGCTATCAGGCTGGGAATGGCATCTGAACTCTATCTTCTCAATCATGAGCCCGACAAAGCCATGGCTGCCATCAACGAGGCGTACAACATCGACCGCAAAGACGGCCGAAACGATAAAGCCGCCGTCCGCCTGGTCCAAAAGGCAGCCGTCTTAGAAGACATGTCACGGCTGGATGAGGCGCTGGACTGCCTGCAGAAAGCCTTACCAGCGCTCGAAAAAGCCAATGTCACCTACTCGCTCGCGGTAGCCTACAACCACATGGGAAACGTCTATGAAAAGTTGGGCAACCTGCAAAATGCTGCCGACTGCTTCAAGAAAGCTCTTGAGCAAAGCATTAAGTGCGGTTCTCCCATGACCGAGTGCAAGGCAGAATACGGCCTGTGGCTAACTACGCGTGAAGCCAACCCCAATGTGGCACTGATTCACTTGGAACGCTACACAGCGCTCAACGATTCGATGCATAACCGCATCAAGATGGCTCAGTTGCATTTAATGGGCACCGATCCACTGCAAGATGAGCCGAACGACATGAGCAACAACAGCGGCAACATCAGCAAGCGCATGTTATGGTGTGGCGCATTATTGATTGCTGCGCTGATTGCCGCATTGGCAGCCTCCTTCTATGCCTGGCGTCGCAACAAGAGCGCCCTGACAATGCAACGGCAAGCCCAAAACATGAGGTCTCATTTCCTTGCCAACATCAGCAACGCGCTTCAAAACCCGTTGACCGTAGTGATGAGTGCAGGCCAATACCTGCTTGAAGGGAAGAGGGCCAGCGTCGATGAGAACAGGAAAACCGGCGAGATGATTGTCCAGCACGGCAATAACATGCTGCAGCTCATTAACCAATTGCTCGACATCGATAAAGCGAGAACCGCCATTGACCAACCCGAGCTCAAGCAGGGTGACATTGCCATGTTCATACGCATGCTTGTAGAGAACCATGCCGAAGAGGCCAGGAACAAGAAAGTCATTCTGGAATTCAAATGTCCGTTGAATGAAATCATCGTGATATTCCTGCCTGATTATATCCGCAAGATTGCCCACAGCCTCATTGAGAACGCCATCAAGTTCACACCAAGCATGGGCAGCGTGACTGTGGCACTTGACAAGATTGATGACGAAAATCTCAAGCTCACTGTAAAAGATACCGGCCGAGGCATACCTGTTGAAGAACGTGAGCGCATCTTTGAACCTTTCACGCAGTCTGAGAACGGTGACGACGGCCTCGTTACAGGGGTGAGCCTGTCGCTCGTAAAACAACTGGTGATGTTCATGAACGGAACCATTGACGTTGACAGTGAACTGAACCATGGCACCACCTTTACGATAGTGTTCCCTGTCAAATCTCCCGAATATGACGTGAGAGGCATACATGAAGACGGCCACAGTCTCGCAGAAAGGCGCATTCAACCAACTGGCACTAAAAAGCAGGGCCTGCCCCTCGTACTGGTGGTGGAGAATAATGAGGACGTGGCATTCTTCATTGGCAGCCTCTTGCAAAACGATTATGAACTGCGATTTGCGCACGATGGGCAAGAGGCCCTCAACAACGCACAAGAGCTGGTGCCCGCCCTTGTTATCACCAACATCATGATGCCCGTGATGGACGGGAAAACGCTTATTGGACAACTGCGCGCCAGCCAGTCCCTAAACCATATACCCATCATTGCATTGACATCAGACTTCAGTGAGCAGGAAAGACTCTCATGCATTGAAGCCGGTGCCGATGTCGTGCTTGTCAAGCCGTTCAATTCAACCGAACTGAAACTTCAAACCCGTCACTTGATTGAGCAACGCTCCAAGCTACGCGAGCAATTGGTAAGGACAGGCAGCAGTAGCATCGACAATGAGAAGCCCAAAACGGTATTGGCCAAAGACGACAAGGAATTCCTCAACCGTCTCATCGACATCATCCACGCCCAGATGGCCAAAGATGACATCGACATCGACCACATCGCTGCAGCCATGTCACTTAGTCCTAAACAGCTACGCATGCGCGTACAGTCTATCACAGGCATGAGGCCGGCAAACTATGTCTTACAGGTAAGGCTGAACTATGCCCGACGGCTGATTGCCAATGACAGCCTCACGCTGACAACCATTGCCAGCAAGTGCGGATTTCAGACACTTTCACATTTCTCCAAGGCATTCAAGCAACAGTTCGGGATGAGTCCCATTCAGTACCGCAAGTACCAGGACGATCCCAGCCGCTTACAATCAAACAATACCCCATAACCCCTTTACCACATCATGATACCCCAAAAAGAACAAGACAAGACATACCGGCCTGATGACAGGTTCATTCAAGCCGAAAAGATGATAAGCCAGGCTATCGCCAGCATGGGCAGTGACAACCATGTCGAGTATGGTTCGACAATCGAGCGCAACACCACTCCATCAAAATGGAAGAGATGGCTAAACCATATGCTGAGATTGCGCTAAAACGGCGTTTCATGTGTTTTTTCTTTAAAGAAAGGCTCTATATTAAACACTTTTTGTACCTTTGGACAATCTAAAAACTTAAAACCACTGAACGATGAAACGTTTCATTTTCATTGCTATGATGTTATGGAATATGATATTCGGCCATGAAGCCATTGCCCAGGATTGGGCCAACAAAGCTCAATATGCCAGAGCCAACGCCGAACTGATGGCAAGCCCTGCCGATGCTCAGCGAGTGGTGATGATGGGAAATTCCATCACCGAGTTCTGGTATGATACACATCCTGACTTCTTTGCTGATAATCATTTGGTGGGACGCGGTATCAGCGGGCAAGTCTCGAGCCAGATGCTTGCTCGGTTCCGCCAAGATGTCATCAATCTGAATCCTCGAGTAGTCGTCATTAACTGCGGCACCAATGATATTGCCGAGAACAATGGCCCATACGATGAAGACATCACGATGGACAATATCGTGTCGATGGCCGAACTTGCCATCTTCAACGGCATCACGGTGGTGCTGACTTCGGTGCTGCCTTGCGACAGATTTTGCTGGAATCCGTCACTCAAGGACGTTTCTGCCAAAATACAATCGCTCAACTTACGCATCATCGGACTGGCCGAAACGCTCTCAGCGACATATATCGACTACTACAATCTCATGGTATTTGATGACAGCGGAGCCATGAATCCGGCATTCACCGACGATGGCGTTCACCCCAATGTCTATGGATATGAGGTGATGGAGCGCCTGCTGGTCGAAAGACTGAAAACAGTAAGATAAATAACAACCAAATAATCATTAAACCACTATTATGAGAAAAATCAGTTTTTTATTTATGATGCTCATCACTCTGGCAGCGGTAGCTGGCAACAATGTCAAAGCCGTTGACCGTGCTAATCTGGACCCGTCAGTTGAGCCCGGAGAGAACTTCTACCGCTATGCCTGTGGCGGCTGGATGCTTGCCAATCCGCTGGACCCGCAGTATGCGCGTTTCGGCACGTTTGACCAGTTGCGCGAGAACAGTCTCGACCAGGTTAAGCAAATCGTCACCAACTTGGGTACCAACCACGCTCGCGGCACCATCAAGCAAAAAGTCGGTGACCTCTATGCGTTAGGTATGGACAGCGTGCGCCTCAACAACGAGGGAGCAGCACCGCTCAATGAATATATCACTCTCATCAAGTCGCTCTCTCGCGACCAGTTCATGGGCGCTATCGCCGACCAGCACAAGGGCATTGGAGCGCCTTTCTTCAACTCAGCTGTTATGGCCGACCTGAAGGACTCCAATACCAACTTGTTCTACCTCACGCAGGATGGACTGGGCATGGGCGACCGTGACTACTACCTTGACAACGACGCAAACACCGTCAAGGTGCGTAACGCCTACATCAACTATATCCAGCAGATTTTCCAACTCATAGGCTTCAACAAGGGCAATGCCAAAAAGGCCGCCAAGCATGTGATGGAAATCGAAACCGCACTGGCTCAAGTGGCCATGACACGTGAAGAGACACGCGACTACAGCAAGCTCTACAACGTGATGAGCCTGGACCAGCTGCGTGCTGACTACCCCAACATGGACTGGGGCCAGTACTTCGCTACCCTCGACATCAACGATATTGACAAGGTGTGCGTTTTCCAGCCCAAGTCGCTGGCTAAAGTAAACGAGATGATGAAGTCGCTCAAGTTAGATGAGATTAAGGAATACCTTATCTTCAAGTATGCCGACGCAGCATCCCCCTACTTGAGTGACGCCTTTGCCGATGCGAACTTTGACATGTACAGCCGTGCTATGAGCGGCAAACAGGTAAAAATGCCGCGCTGGAAACACTCTCTCGAAGTGCCCAACACACTTTTAGGCGAGGCTGTTGGTCAACTCTATGTTGAGAAATACTTCCCTGCCGACTCCAAGAAGAAGATGCAGCAGCTGGTGGACAACCTCAAGAGGGCTTTGGGTGAGCACATTGCCACCCTGTCGTGGATGAGTCCCAAGACCAAGGTCAACGCACTGGTGAAGCTCAACAGCTTTACTGTAAAGATCGGTTACCCTGACAAATGGCGCGACTACAGCGCTCTCGATATCGACCCGGACAAGAGTTACTGGGAGAATATACTTGCTGCCCGTCGTTTCCAGGCAGAATATGAGTACGACCAGTTGAATAAGCCCGTTGACAAGGAACGCTGGTTTATGACACCTCAAACGGTCAATGCCTACTACGAGCCTTCAAGCAACGAGATTTGCTTCCCCGCAGGCATCCTGCAGGCTCCCTATTTTGATCCCGATGCCGACGATGCGTGCAACTACGGCGCCATTGGTGTGGTAATCGGCCATGAGATGACCCACGGCTTTGATGACCAGGGCCGCAACTTTGACCAAAACGGTAACATGGTGGACTGGTGGACTGCCGAGGACGCTGCCAAGTTCCAGGAACTTGCCAACAAATTGGGAGCGCAATACAGTGCTGAGATAATTGCTGATGACGTTCATGCCAACGGTCAATTCACTATGGGCGAGAACATCGCCGACCATGGCGGATTGCGCGTAGCCTACAGTGCCTTCAAGAATACCGAGCAAGGTAAAGGCGACAAGATGATTGACGGCTTTACTCCCGACCAACGCTTCTTCCTGAGCTATGCCAACGTGTGGGCAAACAACATCACCAAGGAGGAGATGCTGCGCCGCACCAAGGTCGATCCTCACAGTTTGGGCGTTAACCGTGTGAATGTAGCCATTCGCAACCTGGAAGAATTCTTTAATGCTTTCAACATCCAGCCCGAAATGAAGATGTGGCGCGATCCAGCCGACCGTGTCATCATCTGGTAACAGAATACAAGAACTGAACTCAAAGAAGGCTGCGTCGTAAAACGCAGCCTTCTTTCTTTATTGCTCTTCAAGAGCTATGATACAAAAAACGAGAGGCGACATCATTGCTGACATCACCTCTCTTAGGGGGCGGTTACCTACTCTCCCACTTTCGCAGTACCATCGGCGTGGTGAGGCTTAACTTCTCTGTTCGGA